>NZ_JBIVPK010000015.1:0-116908 GCF_044754605.1 Streptomyces sp. NPDC093064 | reverse complement strand
CTCCGCCCCAGGCCCCGGCGGGGGCTCTGCCCCCTGCATCCCCCGGTTTTGCCCCCCCCCCCCCCCCGGGGGGGGGGGGGGGGGGGGGGGGGGGGGGGGGGCCCCCCCCCCCCCCCCCCGGGGAGGGGGACGTCAGCGCAGACGGCCGGCGCCCGCCTGGTGGTCGACGATCCCCGGCAGCGCCTTCGGGCTGTCGATCCGGGTGCGCAGGGACGGGGTCCAGTCCCCGCCTCGCTGGAGGATCTCGTCGGGGACCTGGGCGTTGTGCACGGCGATCAGGTCGGTGAGCCTGCCGTTGACGTAGTTGTGGGACTCGGTGACCGGCGAGTCCTTCCACTTCTTGAGGATCCGGCCCGCGCCGACGCCGGGCGCCAACGTGAACGCGTTGTGTTCGGCGACGAGTTGGGACTCCATGCCGATGCCGAGGCTGTAGCCGTAGCCGGTGTTGGCCACGAAGTGGTTGTTGTAGGAGTCGACCTGCCCGAAGCGGACGCGCGGGGCCCGCTCGATGAGGTTCTCGAACAGGTTGTGGTGCAGGGTCACCTTGAGGTGGCCCCGGTCGATCGCGGCGGTGGACGCGCTGTCGCTGTTGCCGATGAGGATGGTCTTGTCGTGGTCCTCGAAGACGTTCCAGGAGACCGTCACGTAGTCGGCGCCCTTGACAATGTCCAGCTCGCCGTCGTGCTGCTCGAAGATCCGGCCGTAGTAGTACGGCAGGGTGCTGTTGGGGTGCTCGCCGTCGGTGAAGGTGTTGTGGTCCATCCAGACATGGGTGGAGCCGGTGATCACCGCGCTGTCGTACTCGGAGTTCCAGTTGCCGTCGGCGGTGTCGGTGGGGTCCCACTGCGGGAAGCAGTCCAGCGGGCTCTCCAGGGTGAGGTTGCGGACGATGATGTTGTCCACGTTCTTGATCTGAAGGCTGGCGCCCTTGAAGCCCGCGTCCTCGCCGACGCCGACGAGGGTGGTGTTGGCGGGGATGTTCGCCTTGATGTACTTGTCCTGGAGGGCGGCGGAGGCGCGGCGCAGGCCCTCGGGGCTGTCGTCGGGCTCGCCGTCCAGGTTCCGGTCGCGGCCCCACGTCCGAGGCGCGTAGGTCTCCAGGTAGGTGTCGAAGTCGTAGCCGGGCACCTCGAAGGCGGAGCAGCTCGGGCCGTCGGCGTCGATCATGCCCTTGATCTTGATGATCTTCGGCGCGCTGCCGCCGGCGGCGAGCGCGGCCTTGAAGCCGTCCCAGGTGGTGACGGTGTAGGTGTGGGCGGCGTCGGCCTGCGCGCCGCCGGTGGTGCCGGTGCCGTAGGAACCCCAGCCGTCCTTGGCCGCGAGCACCTGGCGGGCGGTGTCGGGGGTGTGGGGCCCGGGGGCCGCGGCGGCGGTGCCGGTGACGGCGAGCACCAGGGCGGTGCAGCCCACGGCCGCAGCGATGACACGCTCATGACATTTCTGTGTGCGCACTGTACGGATCCTCTTTCAACGGGGAGCGGGACAAGAAGGGGCGCGGGGAACCGCGCGCCCAGCCGCGGACGGCCCACGGCCCGGAACCGGCCTCAAGCCCCCGGACCGTCCGCCTTCGTTTCATCGGCCGGCGTCAGCCCTGGTTCTGCTTCCACTCGGCCTGCGCCTTGTTCAGCTGGTCGGCCAGCGTGTCCAGGAACTGCTTGGCGCTCATCTTGCCGAGCAGCACCTTCTGGAAGTTCGCCTCGTTGTCGGCCTTGGAGATGGTGTTCCAGTCGGGCAGGTAGTACGGCAGCTGGACGATCTTCGTGTCGGCCCCGTTCAGCGCCTCGGCCGCCAGCTTCGTCGGCTCGGCCTGCTGGATCCAGGCGTCCGCGGCGGCGTCGACGTTGGTGGGCACCTGCCCGGCGGACTCGTTGAACTTGGAGTTCTCCGCGGCCGAGGCGGCGAACTCGATGAACTTCCAGGCGGCCGCCTTGTTCTTGCTCGCCTTGAACAGGCCGACACCGTCGACCGGGTTGGACACCTGCACCCGGGTGCCGTCGCCCAGCGTGGGGTTCGGGATGCCGCGGAACTTGTCCTTGCCGAGGGCCTTCAGGTGGTCCTGGTACGAGCCCAGGTTGTGGCTCAGCATGCCGATGGTGCCGCTGTCCCACTGGGCGACCATCTTGGTGAAGTCGTTGTTGACGTCGGCGGACGGGGTGTCCTTCTTGTACAGCGCGACGTACTTCTCCAGCGCCGCCACGTTCTTCGGGTCGTTGACGGTGGTCTTGTCGCCGTCCCAGAACGAGGTGATGCCGGTCTGCCCGTACACCGCGTCCAGGGCCGGCGCGATGGAGCCCTCGCCGCCGCGGATGGTGAAGCCGAACTCGTTCTTGCCCTTGTTCGTGAGCTTGCCCGCAGCCTTGTAGAACGTGTCCCAGGTGGTCGGCGCGTCCAGCCCCGCCTTCTTGAACAGGTCGGTGCGGTACCACAGCGTGCCGTTGTTCACCGAGGTCGGCACGTGGTACAGGGTGTCGCCGCCGCCCGCCGCCTTGCTGACGCCGAGCACGTTCTCGCTGAGCTTGCCGTTCAGCTCGCTCTTCGCCAGCCGGCCGTCCAGCGGCTCCAGGGCGCCCTGGGCGGCGATCTCGGCGAGCATCGCGGTGCCCACGCCGCCGACGTCCGGCAGACCGCCGCCCTGGATGGCGGTGTCGTACTTGGACTGGGCGCTCGCGGCCGGGATGCCGACATAGTTGACCTTGATGTCCGGGTACTTCTTCTCGAAGTCCGCGATGATCTGCTTCCAGACGTCGGTGCGCACACCGCCGTTGTTGTCCCAGAAGGTGATCTCGCCCTTGCCGGAGCCCTCGGAACCCTTGCTCTTCCCGGAGGCGCTGCCGTCGTCACCGCACGCGGTGGCGGTCAGCGCGAGCGCGGAACCCAGGACGACGGCCACGGCGGCACGCCTGCTTCTACGGATGTTGATCTTCATTGATCGGCTCTCTTCTTCTGGATCCAACTCGGAGGTGGAGCTTGGGGCTTGGGGCTGGGGATTCGGGGACACTTTCCGGTAAGCGCTTGCTGGAGGGGTGTGCCACGGCGGCTCCCGGCCGAGGCGACGACGGGGCGGGTTACGGCATGGTGGGGGCGGGAGGGTTCCCGACGGGCGGTTTCCTCATGACCGGGCCGCCTCGCGGGCCAGTTCCCCTGCCTCGTCCCGGCCGAGCCGGCCGTCGGCGACGACGGTGACGACCCGGCGCAGGACGGTCTCGCCCGGCTCGATCGCGAGCCGCCGCTCGGCCGCCAGCGACGAGCCCACGGCCGGGTACTCCGCGGCCCGCACGAACCAGGCGTCCCGGCGGGTGGCGTCGGTGGCCCCGGCGAACACCAGCGTCCAGGTGCCGCCCACGAGCGCCACCCAGTCGGCGCGGGTGCCGTGGGCCTCCGCCTCGCCGTCCCGGTCGGCGGTGAGGACGAGCGGGGGCCGCTCCTCCTTGCGAGCCCGCCAGAAGAAGCCGCCGTACGCCGCGCCGGGGCGTCCGTTGGTGGCGGGGCTGCCGATCGACAGCGCCCGGGGGGTGACGTTGGTGAGGGCGACGGTGAAGTCCAGGGCCCAGGCGGTGGCGGTGAGTCCGGTGGCCTCGACGGTACGCCGCTCGCGCAGCAGCTCACGGCCCGCGGCCACCCAGCGCAGCTCCTCCTCGAACCGGTCGGCCTCGCGCAGGGGGAAGCCGGTGTGCCGCTGGGCGCCGTGGTTGTCCAGCTCGGTCGGGCCCCGGTCGCGTACGAAGGTGCGCCCGCCCCAGAAGTTGTGCCCCTCGACGTCGGGAACGGCGACACCGACGCCGAGGTGGTGGAGGTGGTCGGAGGGGCCGAGTTCGGTGACCGCGGTGCCGGCCAGGGTGGTGACGGGGTGCAGATAGGGGCGCGGGGAGAGCCGGTCGGGCAGCTCGGGCCGGGTGACGTAGCGCGCGACCGGGCGGCCCGCCACGCGCAGGACCGGGGAGTCCGTCATCCGACGGCCACCTCCTTCGGCGACGCCCAGTCGACGTCCAGCTCGGAGTACAGGGAGAGGGTGTCGGCGACGGCCGCGACGAGCCCGTCGACACCGGGCACGACCCGGCGGTCCTCGTCGGCCAGGCGCCGCCAGAAGCCGGCCGGCAGCGCGCCGGGGTCCGGGGCGGTGCGGATCGCCTCGACGACCCGCATGAAGGCGCCCGTGGACGCGGGCGGGACCAGCAGTCCGGCCCCGGTGGTCAGATGGCCGACCAGGTTCTCCAGCAGGTCGGTGCGGCCGTACTCGAACTCCTCCGGGCCGTGGCCGGCCCGTTGCAGCAGCGCCCGGTCCTGCTTGTACCAGAAGGTGATCCGGCCGCTGCTGCCGTGCACCATGACGTACGGGTCGTCGGGGCGCTCGGCGCACAGGGTCGCCGCGACGGCGGCCCGGCCGTGCGGGGTGGTGACGCGGACGCAGGAGGTGTCGTCGGCCTCGATGGCGTTGGCCCGCCACAGCTCGGTCTCGATGCCGGTGATGTCCTCGGCGCGGGTGGCGCCGAGCAGGGCGAGCGCGGTGGACACGGCATGCGCGAGGGGGTTGGTGAGCACCCCGTCGACCACGTCGACGCCGTTCAGACGGCGCCTGCCCGCCCAGGGCGCCCGCCGGTAGTAGGCCTCGTCGCGCGCCCAGGCGCCCGCCGCGCCGACCCCGGTGACCGTCCCGATCATGCCCTTCGCGACCAGCTCCCGGATCGCGGGCATCGCGTGCGAGCCCAGTGCCTGGAAGCCGATCTGACAGGCGACACCCGCCTCGGCGACCCCGTCGGCCATCCGGCGGAACTCCGCGTAGGAGGGGGCGGGCGGCTTCTCCAGCAGGAGGTGGACGCCCCGCGCGGCGGCGATGAGCGCCAGGTCGGTGTGGGTCGGGATGGGCGTGCAGATCACCGCGATCCGCGCGCCGGTGGCGTCCAGCAGCGCGCCGAAGTCGGCGGACTGCGCCGGTGTGCCGAGGCCGCCGGGTATCTCGTCCTCGGCCAGCGGGGTCAGCTCGCAGATGCCCACGAGCCGTACGAGGCCCTGGTCCTGGAGCCGGCGGATGTTGTCCAGGTGCCAGCGGCCGTGACCGCGGGCACCGGCGAGTACGACCGGCAGCGGCGTGGTGGCGCCCGTCGGTGCGGTGGCCGCCGTCGGTGGAGTGGTGGCCGTCATCCCTTCACCGCCCCCGCGCTGAAGCCGGTGATCAGCCACTTCTGGATGAAGGCGAACACGATCACCACCGGTACGGCGGCGACGATGCCGCCCGCGGCCAGCGCGCCCAGGTCGACGCTGTCCGCGCTCATCAGGGTGTTGAGGCCGACCGGAATGGTCTGCTTGCTCTGGTCGGAGAGGAACATCAGCGCGAACAGGAAGTGGTTCCAGGCGTGCACGAAGGCGAAGGAGCCGACGGCGATCAGCCCGGGCCGCAGCAGCGGCAGGACGACGATCCGGAAGGCGGAGAAGCGGTTGCAGCCGTCCACCCAGGCGGCCTCCTCCAGGGACGGGGGCACGTTCTTGATGAAGCCGCTGATCAGGATCATCGACAGCGGAAGCTGGAAGACGGTCTCGGCGATGACGACGCTGCCCAGCGAGTTGATCATCGACAGCTTGGCGAAGATCTGGAAGAGCGGGACAAGCAGCAGCGCGCCGGGCACGAACTGCGAGCAGAGCAGGGCGAGCATGAAGCCGCGCTTGAGCCGGAAGTCGAACCGGGCGAGCGCGTAGCCGCCGGCCAGGGCGACGACCGTGGTGAGGACCAGGGTCGCGACGCCGACGAGCACGCTGTTCTGGAAGTAGAGGCCGAAGCTCCGCTCGGTCCACACCTTCTCGAAGTGTTCGAAGGTCATCGGCCAGGGCACCAGCGAGGTGGAGCCGGCCGGGCGCAGCGCGAACAGCAGGATCCAGTAGAAGGGGATCAGGGTGAAGAGCAGATACACGGACAGCGGCAGATAGATGTGCCAGCGCGGGACCTCGTCCCAGGCGCGGCGCCTGCCGCGCGGCCGGGAAGGCTCGGACACCACGCGCTCGGGCGCGGGCGCGATCTCGGTGATCACTTCTCACCTCCGAACTTGCTCAGCCGCAGATAGACGATCGAGCAGAAGAGCAGGATGACGAACGCCACCGTGGTCAGGGCGGAGGCGTAGCCGAAGTTGTGGGCGTCGACGCTGGTGTTGGCGATGTAGAGCGGCAGGGTGGTCGTCTCGCCGGCCGGTCCGCCGCCGGTGAGGGTGTAGAGCAGGTCGACGTTGTTGAACTCCCACACCGCGCGCAGCAGCGTGGACAGGACGATGGCGTCCTTCAGATGGGGCAGGGTGATGTGCCAGAACTGCTTGAGCCGGCTCGCCCCGTCGACCTCGGCGGCCTCGTACAGGTCCGTCGAGACGGACTGGAGGTCGGCGAGGATGAGGATGGCGAAGAAGGGCACCCCGCGCCACAGGTCGGCGACCACCGCCGCCGGGAACACGGTGGAGGTGTCCGACAGCCAGCTGGTGCCGTAGGAGCCGATGCCCATGTCGGCGAGGTAACGGGTGATGCCGGTCTGGGAGTTGTAGAGCAGCACCCAGATCGCGGAGGTGAGCACGCCGGAGACGGCCCACGGCGAGAACACCAGGGCCCGGCCGAGCCCGCGGCCCACGAAGGTCTGGTTGACGATCAGGGCGAGCGCGAGTCCGAAGAGCAGTTGCAGCCCGACCTCGACGACCACCCACTTGGCGCTGAAGATCAACGTGTCCCAGAACTGGGGGTCCTGGGTGAAGGCGTGGACGAAGTTGTCGAAGCCCGCGTATCCGTTCCGCCACGGCTTGGTGGGGTTGTAGTTCTGCAGGCTGTAGTAGAAGACGCTGAGCACCGGGTAGGCGATGAAGCCCAGCATGAGCAGGGCGGCCGGGGCGATCAGCAGGTACGGAAGCCTGCGCGGCGTGGCGGAGGCACGGCGCCGCCGGGGTGGCGCGGGCGGTTTCGCCACGGCTGCGGCTTGGGCCATGACTGTTCTCCTCGGAGTGGGGCAGTGCGGCAGTCCATAGGAAGCGCTTGCTATCCACACGTGGGTGAAGCACTTCGACGGAGGGGCAAGGGTGGGGCGGTTCGTTCCGGGCAGGCCGGGCCGGCTACCCGGCGTACGGGTCCGGCACGTTTCCGGGCCGGGCCAGGAACTCGAAGTCGCATCCGGTGTCGGCCTGGGTGATCTGTTCGGAGTACAGGGCGCCGTAGCCGCGCTCGTAACGCGCGGGCGGCGGCGTCCACTCGGCCCTGCGGCGCTCCAACTCCTCGTCGTCCACGTGGAGTCGGAGAGTGCGGTCCTCGACGTCGAGGGTGATCGGGTCGCCCGTGCGCACCAGCGCCAGCGGTCCGCCGACGTGGCTCTCGGGGGCGACGTGCAGCACGCAGGCGCCGTAACTCGTGCCGCTCATGCGGGCGTCGGAGATCCGGACCATGTCCCGCACGCCCTGCTTGAGCAGGTGATCGGGGATGGGCAGCATGCCGTACTCGGGCATTCCGGGTCCGCCCTTGGGGCCGGAGCCGCGCAGCACGAGCACACTGTCGGCGGTGATGCCGAGCGAGGGATCGTTGATGGTGCGCTGCATGGTCCGGTAGTCGTCGAAGACGACGGCGGGGCCGGTGTGCTTGAGCAGGTGCGGCTCGGCGGCGATGTGCTTGATGACGGCGCCGTCCGGGCAGAGGTTGCCGCGCAGCACCGCCACGCCGCCCTCGTCCGCGACCGGGTTGCCGCGGGGCCGGATCACGTCGTCGTCGTGCACCTGCGCGCCGGCGATCTGCTCGCGCAGGGTGTCGTACGACACCGTCGGCCGGTCCAGGTGGAGCAGGTCCGGGATGCGGGAGAGGAAGCCGGGCAGGCCGCCGGCGAAGTGGAAGTCCTCCATGAGGTACGTCCGGCCGCCGGGGCGGACGTTGGCGAGGACCGGGACGGTGCGGGCGATGCGGTCGAAGTCGTCGAGGGTGAGCCGGACACCCGCGCGGCCCGCCATGGCGATCAGATGGATCACGGCGTTGGTGGAGCCGCCGAGCCCGAGGACGGTGGTGACCGCGTCCTCGAACGCCTCGCGGGTCAGGATCTCGCTCAGTCTCCGGTCCTTGCGGACGAGTTCGACGATGGTCATGCCCGCCCTGGCCGCCATCCGGTCGTGCCCGGAGTCCACGGCCGGGATGCTGGAGGCGCCGGGGACGGTCACTCCGAGGGCCTCGGCGGCGGCGGTCAGCGTGGAGGCCGTGCCCATGGTCATGCAGTGGCCGGGCGAGCGGGCCAGGCCGCTCTCCAGCTCGGCCATCTCGCAGTCGCCGATCAGGCCGGCCCGCTTGTCGTCCCAGTACTTCCACATGTCGGTGCCGGAGCCGAGGACCTCACGCCGCCAGTGGCCGGGCAGCATGGGCCCGGCGGGCACGAAGACGGTGGGCAGGTCGACGCTCGCCGCGCCCATCAGGAGGGCGGGGGTGGACTTGTCGCAGCCGCCCATCAGGACGGCGCCGTCGACCGGGTAGGAGCGCAGCAGCTCCTCGGTCTCCATGGCGAGCATGTTGCGGTAGAGCATCGGGGTCGGCTTCTGGAAGGTCTCGCTGAGCGTGGAGACCGGGAACTCCAGCGGGAAGCCGCCCGCCTGCCACACCCCGCGCTTGACCGCCTGGGCGCGGTCGCGCAGGTGGACGTGGCAGGGGTTGATGTCGGACCAGGTGTTGAGGATCGCGACGACCGGCTTGCCCAGGTGCTCCTCGGGCAGGTAGCCGAGCTGGCGGGTGCGGGCGCGGTGGCTGAAGGAGCGCAGGCCGTCGGTGCCGTACCACTGGTGGCTGCGCAGGTCCTCCGGGCGCCTGTCGCCCGGCCGGGCAGTCATATCGACCACCCGGCGGCGATGGCGGCGACCTCGGCGCGTTCGCTCTCCGGCAGCGGCTTGCTCGGCGGGCGCACGTCCCGGCGGCACAGGCCGAGCGCGGCGAGAGCCTCCTTGACGACGGTGACGTTGTTCGCGGACCCGTTGGCCGCGCGCAGCTCCTCGAAGCGGCGGATCCGCTCCCAGACCTTCATCGCGGCCGGGTAGTCGCCGGCCCTGAGCGCCTCAAGCATGCTGACGGAGACGGCCGGGGCGACGTTGACCAGGCCGGACGTGAAGCCGGTGGCGCCGGCGGAGAAGTAGGAGGGGGCGTAGGGCTCGGCGAGGCCGGCGACCCACACGAACCTGTCCAGGCCCGCGTCGCGGGCGAAGGCGCCGAAGCGGCTGGCGTCCGGTACGGCGTACTTGACGCCGATGACGTTCGGGCAGGCGTCGGCGAGTTCGGCCAGGCGGGCGCCGGGGAGCTGGGCGTTGCGGATGTAGGGGACGACGCCCAGCTCGGGCACGGCCTCGGCGATCGCGCGGTGGTAGTCGACCCAACCGCCCTGGGAGACGTAGGGGTGCACGGGCTGGTGGACCATGACCATCTGCGCGCCCAGCTCGTGGGCCTGCCGGGCGGAGGCGACCGCGGTGGGCACGTCGTGGCCGACGCCGACCAGGATGTTCGCCCGGTCCCCGGTCTCCTCGACGGTCATCTCGGTGACCTGCTGCCGCTCCTCGGGGGTGAGGGCGTAGAACTCGCCGGTGTTGCCGTTGGGCGTGAGGGTCGTGATGCCGCCGTCGAGCAGACGGCGCAGCAGGGCCCGGTAGGTGACGCTGTCGACGCCGCCGTCCTCGGTGAACGGGGTCACCGGGATCGCCACCACGTCGGCCAGGGCCGCCCGCTGGGTCTCGAACGCCGTTGTCATGCCTGACCGTCCTCTCCCTGGGCCTTCGACTCCGCTGAGGGAAAGGCCCGTTGCACGAACGACGCGATGTGGGCGTGGAGGGCGCGGGCCGCGCCGTCGGCGTCGCCCTCCAGGGCGAGCCGCAGGATCTCCCGGTGCTCGGTGGCCTCCCGGTCCCAGGAGGGGTCGGCGGACCAGGCGACGGCGGAGACGAGGGCGGCCTGGTCGCGGACCTCGTCGAGCATCCGGCCGAGCAGCGGGTTGCCACAGGGCAGGTAGAGGGCGCGGTGGAACTCGCGGTTGGCGAGGGAGCGTTCGGCGGTGTCGGCGGCCTCGGCGGCCTGCTTCAGCGCGTCGCGGGCGGCGTCCAGGGTGGCGCCGCGGCGCACCGAGCGCCTCAGCGCCTCCGGCTCCAGCAGCAGCCGCACGTCGTAGACCTCGCGTGCCATGTCCGCGTCCACTTCGCGCACCGTGACGCCCTTGTACTGGTTCATCACGACCAGTCCGGTCCCGGCCAGGGTCTTCAGCGCCTCGCGCACCGGTGTCTTGGACACCCCGAACTGAGCGGCGAGTTCGGTCTCGACCAGGGCCTGACCTGGCGTCAGCCGCCCGGTGAGGATGCGGTGTTTGATCCCTTCCAGTACGACCTGCGTACGGGAGGGGATCGGCGTGGGCACAGAGGTCATGCGCGCCTCTCGGATCTCGTCGATCACATCACGGCTCGGATCGCGAGTTCTGATCTCGCGTATCGCGTCTCATATATGACGTACGAAGTACGACGCGATGAAGGTAAGAGGGGCACGGGGTTTCGTCAATGCCTCCGACACGGGAAATCGCGCCGAGGAACGGCGGGTGCGGGGCACGCGAACTCGGCAATGGGTGGGGGGTGGTGAGGCGCTTCGGGCGTTCGCCTTCGCGATGCGGTTCGGCGGGGATGTCGACGGCCGGTAGGCCGGCCACGGACCGTCGAGGAGCGTGCGCACGACCTGTGGGCCTGCCTCCGTGCCATGGGTGACAACGCACGTGGCAGGGCTGTCTCGCGCGGAGATTGGGCGCCGAGCGGCAAGCGGCAAGAAGAAGCCCCGCGAACGCTGCGTGCGGTCGCGGGGCGTGGGGTCCGGGATCACGGCGGCCGAAAGCGTGTGCCGCCGCAACTCCGGTCAGATCGGCTCGTGTTCGGACTGATGCTTGCCGGCCCTCGGCCGTTCAGGGCTTCCAACCGGGATCGCGGCCGCTCAGGCCCACTGCCCGGTCGAGCAGCGGGGCGTCCTCGGGGACGGGGACGACGAGTCCGAACGGGCCGTTGCCGCGGTTCGGTTCGTCGGCTGCCGCGCGCAGGAAGCCGTACGACGCCCGCAGTGCGGTGGGGTCGGGCTCGTAGTCCTGGCCGGTGGCGCGGGCCAGGTCCCAGCCGTGGATCACCAACTCGTCGGCGGCCACCGCCCCGGCGACCTGGCCCGGCAGGTCCACGCCGCCTGCACGGGTCATGCCGGTCCAGGCGGCCGGGTCGCGCCAGACCTCGGCGAGCTCGTCGAGGGCCTTGGGCAGCTCCTCGCGCCAGCCGGGGCCGAGGTCGGGCGCGGCGGCGTCGGGGCTGGTGTCAGTCGTGACGCCCAGGTCCTTGCGGCCCGCGTCCCGGAAGGCCACCGCCAGGCCGATCAGGTGTCCCAGCAGGTTGCGCACCGCGTAGTCCGGGCACGGTGTCACCGCGCCGAGCTGCTCCTCACGCACACCCTCGGCAAGCCGCGCCACGAGACGGGCCTGCGGACCGAGATCAAGGATCGTGTCGGTCATCGCTCCTCCACTCTTGCTCTTACGTACAGGAGGTGGACCGCCGCCGCCCCCAAAACTCATCGCCCACACGACACGGCGACCTGCCGGCCGGGACCCCATCAACGCGGACCGCCCGCCACGAACCGCCCCGGAACGGGACCGCCGTCACCCGACCGCGTCCCGGCGGCGCGACCCACGGCCCTCGGCGGACTCCGCCCCGGCCAGAACTCGACACCCACGCCCTGGCCTCCGGCCCGCACCGACGCAAGCCACCCGCCACGGACGAACTCCCCCCACCACCCGCCCAGCCGTGCGCGACCACGCCTCAGTCGCATGACCGGCGAGGACCGGCCGCCACGAGCCGTCCCGGAACGGGACCGCCGGAACCCGACCACGCCCCGGCGGCGCGATCGACGACTCCTGGTACAACCCCGTCCGACCGGAACTCAACACCCACGCTCAGGCCCCCGGTCCCACCACTCGCCACCCGTCCACACCCCCGTGACATGACCCACGACCACCAGCGGATTGTCCGCCGGGCGGGCCCGGGCTCTACGGCACCTGACGGATCCGTGGGGTGGGGCCTTAGGGTGACGATCGGGCGGTATGACGACTGAATGGACCCTGGTTCGGGTGCTGCGGAACCGCGCGGCGGGGCTGTGTCTGGCCGCTGTGGTGGTCTCCGGTTTCGGCACGTCGGCGCTGTGGCTGGCCTCGGGGGTGTGGGTCAAGGACCTCACCGGCTCGAACGGGCTGGCCGCGCTGTGCCTGCTGGCGATGTGGGCGCCCACCCCGGCCGGCCCGGTGCTCGGCACGCTCGCCGACCGCGTCCGCCGCGGCCCCCTGCTGATCGCCGCGAACCTGCTGCTGGCGGCGCTCCTGCTCGCCCTCCTCACCCTCGACTCCCCCGGCCGCGTCTGGGTGCTGTACGGGGTGCTCTTCCTCTACGGCGCCACGGGTGTCGTGGAGGACGCGGCGCAGTCGGCGCTCGTCGCCACCGCCGTCGACCCGAAGCTGCTCGGCGACTTCAACGGGCTGCGGATGACCGCCAACGAGGGCATGAAGCTGCTGGCCCCGCTGGCGGGCGCGGGCCTGTACGCGGCGTACGGCGGCCGCTGCGTGGCCCTGCTCGACGCGGCCACGTTCCTGCTCGCCGCCGGCCTGTACGCACTGCTGCGGGTCCGTGAGGACAAGCCCCGCCGGCCCGAGGGCTCCTGGCGCACGCAGACCGCCGAGGGCGCCCGCCACCTGTGGTCCCACCCGCGGCTGCGGCCCCTGGTACTGGCCGGCGGCGCCACGATGCTGTGGACCGGGGTGAACGGCGCGCTGGTCTACGCCGTCGTCGACGGCCTCGGCCGCGCGCCCGCGTACGCCGGGGTGCTGTACGCCGTCCAGGGCGCAGGCTCGGTCGCGGTCGGCCTCGCCTCCGGGACGGCCCTGCGCCGCCTGGGCGGCCGCCGCTTCGCGGCCTGCGGCATCGCCCTCACGGCCGTCGGCGTGGCCCTGCGCGCGATCCCGTCCGACCCGGTGGCCCTGATGTGCAGCGCGGCGATCGGGGCGGGTCTGCCCTGCGTACTGATCGCCGCGCTCACCGCGGTCCAGCGCGAGAGTCCGGCACAGTTGCTCGGCCGTGCGACCGCCACCGCCCACACCCTGCTCTTCGTGCCCAACGTCCTCGGCCTGGCCGCGGGTGCCGCCCTGGTCGGCGCCGTCGGCCTCCCCGTGCTGCTGACCGTCCTGGGCCTGGGACTGCTGGTGGCGTCGGGGGCGTTGCTTCACCGGCCCGCGAGCGCCGAGCGCGCCTCCGCCAAGTCGCCGTCCGACGCCAACCCGGCGTGATAGAGCCGCAGTTCCGTCGCCCCCAGGTCGCATGCCCGGGCGACGTCCCGGCCCAGGGTGCCGTGGCTGCCGCCCATGCCGGAGACGATCGTGAAGTTGGCGGCCAGGACGGCGCCCGGACGGCCCTGTTCGGCGAACGGGGTCAGCGGGCCGGAACCGCCCGTGCAGGGGACCACCACGCCGTCCGCCACGGACAGGATGTGGGCGGGGTCGACACCGGCGTTGGCGCCGCAGTGGTAGGACACCGGGTCGGCGTGCAGAAGGACCTGGAAGCCGTCGGGGGCCGCCGCGCGGACCGCCGCGACCGCCGCCTCCTGGAGGGTGCGGGCGGTGCGGTCGCGCCATGCACGGGTGGTGTCCGCCCTGGTCTCGCCGAGCAGTTTCACCACGCCGGCCCAGCCACCGTCGGAGGGCGCCCCCTGCCACACCGGTTCCAGCGCGCTCCGCACTGCCCGCGCCAACTCATCCGGTTCGAGGCCCTGTTCGCCGTAGCCGGCACGGCAGGCGGGGCAGAAGCACAGGGACATCAGGTACTGCCCGGCGTCCCCGAGACCCACCCCGGCGGTCTTGTCGTGGGCGTGCAGATGGGCGAGCCCGTACCAGCCGAGGGACTCCAGCTCGGTGCCGCGCGCCCCGGGCCGGACGGCCGCCTCGGCGGCCAGTTCGGTCAAGTACGCGCGCGTGGCGGGCTGGGCGACGCACGGCGCCCACGGGTAGCGGTCGCCGTAGGCGTTGACGACGGAGGTGTCCGGATGCTCCGCGCCCAGGCGGGAGTTGTGCGCGAGGACGACCCAGGTGTGCACCTCCAACCCGGCCTCGGCCAAGGCCGCCGCCGCCTCGCCGTACGCGTCGCCCGGCGCCCAGTCGCCGGCCGGGTACGGGCGCAGCGTCCGGCCCTCCCAGCGGTCGTCCACCGGGTACAGCGCGGCGGCGTGCTCGGCGGTGACCACGCGGTGGCGCGGGTGGCGGGGGGTCAGCGCGCGCGTGGAGTGGTAGGCCGCGGCGAGCGTCACCTGCTCCACTCCGAGGGCGGCCAGGCGGCCGGGCGCCTCGGGGTCGCCGTTGACGTCCCAGGGGTAGACGAAGGCCGAGGTCTTCACGCTTCCTCCTCGTCGAGCAGCGCGCGGCCACGCTCGATCAGCCGGGCGGGTGCACGTTTCTGGGCAATGTCCATGTTCATGAACGCGATCACGTTAGGAGCCCCCATTCGGGCAGGTCAAGCGCGCAAACTGGCAACACAGGAGCGGATTTCGCGAGTTCACGACACACTTGACGGGGTACGGACACTGTTCATAGCGTGTCCATCCATGTGAATCGTGTCCACACATAGGACCGACCCGTGCAAGGAGACCGAGGATGCCCGCTCCCCGCACCGTTCTGCTCACCGGCGCCGCCGGCGGGCTCGGCACCCTGATGCGGGGCCTGCTGCCCGAGTACGGCTACGAGCTGCGCCTGCTGGACATGCGGCCCATCGAGGGCGAGCCGGACGCGATCGTCGCGGACCTCTCCGACCGGGACGCCCTGCGCGAGGCCGTCCGGGGCGTCGACGCGGTCGTCCATCTCGCGGGCATCTCCCTGGAGGCCCCCTTCGAGAAGGTCCTCAAGGCCAACATCGAGGGCACGTACCACCTGTACGAGGCGGCCCGCGAGGAGGGCGTGCGGCGGATCGTCTTCGCCTCCTCCAACCACGTGGTGGGCCACACCCCGCACCCCGGCCCCGGCGAGCCACTCCTGCCGATCGAGACCCCGCGCCGCCCGGACACCTTCTACGGCCTGTCCAAGTCCTTCGGCGAGGACCTCGCCCAGCTCTACTGGGACAAGCACGGCCTGGAGACCGTCTCGGTGCGCATCGGCTCCTGCTTCCCCGAGCCGACCAGTGTGCGGATGCTCTCCATGTGGATGAGCCCCGCCGACGGCGCCCGCCTCTTCCACGCGGCCCTGACCGCCGAGAACGTGGGCCACACCGTCGTCCACGGCGCCTCCGCCAACACCCGCCTGTGGCTGGACCTGACCAGCGCGCGGGCGCTCGGCTACGAGCCGCGGGACGACTCGGAGCAGTACGCCGAGAAGCTGATCGCCGAGCAGGGCGAGCTCGACCCGGACAACAAGGCCCATGTGTACATCGGCGGCCCCTTCGTGACGGACCCGCCCATCTGGCCGTACTGACCCGGCGGAAAATCGACGCAGCCGAGGGCGGGCGGGCACCGAACGGGCCCGCCCGCTCTCGTATTCGGGCATCGATGCTGCCCGTTCCCACGCCCCGGAACACCCCCCTGCAGGTCCGAGGCGGGCACCGCCCGAGCCGAACGGGCGTAAACGGACAGGAGCGAGCCCAAAACAAGCCTGGTCAGAACCGCGCACCCGCTGTAGAACATCCGGCAAGGGCCGCACCGGGCCCGAACGGGCATCGAAACCAGGAAGCGGGTGGTCGACCCATGAGCCACGGGACGGCCGAGGAGCGCCAGCGCGAAATCGTGCGGTTGGCGCGTGCCACCGGATCGGTCGACGTCACCGCGCTCGCCGCCGACCTGGGCGTGGCCAAGGAGACCGTACGACGGGACCTGCGCTCCCTGGAGGACCACGGTCTGGTGCGCCGTACCCACGGAGGCGCCTACCCCGTGGAGAGCGCCGGCTTCGAGACCACCCTGGCCTTCCGCGCCACCAGCCACGTACCCGAGAAGCGCCGGGTGGCGACCGCCGCCGCCGAACTGCTCGGGGACGCCGAAACGGTCTTCGTCGACGAGGGCTTCACCCCGCAGCTCATCGCCGAGGCCCTGCCCCGGGACCGGCCGCTGACCGTGGTCACCGCCTCCCTGCCGGTCGCGGGCGCGCTCGCCGAGACCGGCACCATCTCCGTGCTGCTGCTCGGCGGCCGGGTCCGCTCCGGCACCCTCGCCACCGTGGACCACTGGACGACAAAAATGCTGTCCGGTTTCGTCATCGACCTGGCGTTCATCGGCGCCAACGGCATCTCCCGCGAGCACGGTCTGACCACGCCCGACCCGGCGGTCAGCGAGGTGAAGGCGCAGGCGGTCAGGGCCGCGCGCCGGGTGGTGCTCGCGGGCGTCCACACCAAGTTCGGGGCGGTCAGCTTCTGCCGGTTCGCCGAAGTCGGCGCGTTGGAGGCGATCGTGACGAGCACCCTGCTCCCGGCGACCGAGGCACACCGCTACTCCCTGCTCGGGCCGCAGGTCATCCGGGTCTGACCGCCGAGTCGCCCGGCACCCCGCTGAACCTCACCCTCCACCCGCCCCGCGAGGCGCTCTCGTCACCCTCAAGTCCCCATTAGTGTCAACATCTCCTGGAGTACCCATGCGAACCCAGAGCCGACGTTCGCCACGGACCCTCTTCGCCGCGGCGGCGGTAGGGACGCTGATCGCTCCGCTCGCCGCCTGCTCGGGCGCCGGCGGGTCCGGATCCGCCGGCGACAGCTCCGTCAACGTCCTGATGGTGAACAATCCGCAGATGGTGGAGCTGCAGAAGCTGACCGCCGCCCACTTCACCAAGGACACCGGCATCAAGGTGAACTTCACCGTCCTGCCGGAGAACGACGTCCGCGACAAGATCAGCCAGGACTTCGCCAACCAGGCCGGGCAGTACGACGTCGCCACCCTGAGCAACTACGAGATCCCGATCTACGCCAAGAACGGGTGGCTGCACCCCCTGGACGCCTACGTCGAGAAGGACACCGCCTTCGACCAGGCCGACATCCTCCCCCCGATGACCCGGGCGCTCACCGCCCAGGACGGCAAGCTGTACGGGGAGCCGTTCTACGGCGAGTCCTCCTTCCTGATGTACCGCAAGGACGTCCTGGAGAAGGCGGGCTTGACCATGCCGGACAAGCCCACCTGGAAGCAGGTCGCCGATCTGGCCGCCAAGATCGACGGCTCCGGCATGAAGGGCATCTGCCTGCGCGGACTGCCGGGCTGGGGCGAGGTCATGGCACCGCTGACCACGGTGGTGAACACCTTCGGCGGCACCTGGTTCGACAAGGACTGGACTGCACGCCTGGACTCCAAGGAGTTCAAGGAGGCCACCCAGTTCTACGTCGACCTGGTCCGCAAGCACGGCGAGGCCGGTGCCGCTCAGTCCGGCTACGCGGAGTGCCTGAACAACATGACCCAGGGCAAGACGGCCATGTGGTACGACGCCACCGCCGGAGCGGGCTCCCTGGAGGCCGACGGCTCTCCGGTCAAGGGCAAGATCGGCTACGCCCCGGCCCCGGTCGAGAAGACCGACGGCTCGGGCTGGCTCTACACCTGGGCGTGGGGCATCCAGAAGGCGTCCAAGAACTCCGAGAACGCCTGGAAGTTCATCTCCTGGGCCTCCAGCAAGGACTACGAGAAGCTCGCCGGCGAGAAGGCCGGCTGGTCCAACGTCCCGGCCGGCAAGCGTGCCTCCACCTACGACATCCCGCAGTACCGCAAGGAGGCCGCCGCGTTCGCGGACGTCACTCGGGACGCCATCGCGAACGCCAAGCCCGAGGACCCGGGCGTGCAGCCCCGTCCCGCGCCCGGCATCCAGTTCGTCGGCATCCCCGAGTTCACCGACCTGGGCACCAAGGTCTCCCAGGAGATCAGCTCCGCCATCGCCGGACGCCAGTCGGTGGACAGCGCCTTGAAGAAGGCCCAGAAGCTCGCCGAGGCCGTCGCCCAGAAGTACGAGGGGTCATGACCCTGACGTCACCGGCCCGCGCCGCCGCCGTCTCCGGACGGCCGGCGGCCCGGCGCCCGAACCGCATGCGTGCCTGGGCCACCCGGGCGCCCCTGCTGCCGGCGCTGCTCTTCATGATCGTCGTCACCCAACTGCCCTTCGTGGCCACCCTGGTGATCTCGTTCCTCGACTGGAACGCGCTCTACCCCGACCGGCGCCACTTCGCCGGATTCGCCAACTACGGCGAGGTGCTGAGCGACCCCGAGCTGCGCAGTTCGGTGTGGACGACCATCCTGCTGACCGTCACCGTGGTGCTGGTCAGCCTGCTGCTCGGCCTGCTGCTGGCGCTGCTGCTCGACCGCCGCTTCCGCGGCCGGTCCGCCGTGCGCACCATGCTCATCGCGCCGTTCCTGCTGGTGCCGGTCGCCGCCGCGCTGATGTGGAAGCACCTGCTGTTCAACCCGGAGTACGGGCTGTTCAACGGCATCCTGCACGCCATCGGCGGGGACGGGGCGGTTCAGCCGGACTGGATCTCCGAGATGCCGCTGATGGCGGTGGAGGCCGCGCTGATCTGGCAGTGGACCCCGTTCATGATGCTGATCCTGCTGGCCGGACTGCAGAGCCGCGATTCACAACTGCTCGAGGCGGCCAGGATGGACGGGGCGAGCGACTGGCAGATCTTCGTGCACATCACCCTGCCGCATCTGCGCCGCTACCTCGAACTCGGCGTCCTGCTCGGCTCGATCTACATCGTGCAGAACTTCGACGCGGTGTTCACCATCACCTCCGGCGGCCTGGGCACCGCGAACCTGCCGTACACGATCTACCAGACCTTCTATCAGGCGCACGAGAACGGCCTCGCCTCCGCGGCCGGCGTCATCGTCGTGATCGGCTCGATCATCCTGGCGACCTTCGCGCTTCGCGTGGTGTCGTCGCTGTTCCGTGAGGAGGTGTCCCGCTGATGGCCACCGCCACCACCGCCCCGCGGTACGGCAAACCGCGCGGCCGGTTCCGGGGTGCGGCCCTGGGCGTCGTCGCCTGGCTGGCCGGACTCGTGTTCGTGCTGCCCCTGCTCTGGATGGTACTGACGTCCTTCCACTCCGAGGCGGACGCGGCGACCAACCCGCCGTCGGTGGCCGCCGCGCTGACGTTGGACGGCTACCGGCAGTTCTTCGGGCTGACCGGCGGGGCCAGTCCCTGGCCCGCGCTGATCAACTCCACGACCGCCTCGCTGGTCTCCACCCTGCTGACCCTCCTCCTCGCGCTGCCCGCCGCGTACGCGCTGTCCATCCGGCCGGTGAAGAAGTGGACCGACGTCCTGTTCTTCTTCCTGTCCACCAAGATGCTGCCCCTGGTGGCCGGTCTGCTGCCGATCTACCTGTTCGCGAAGAACACCGGCCTGCTCGACAACATCTGGGCGCTGGTCATCCTCTACACGGCCATGAACCTGCCGATCGCGGTCTGGATGATGCAGTCCTTCCTGTCCGAGGTCCCGGTCGCGATCATCGAGGCCGCCCAGATCGACGGCGCCCGGCTGCCGACCGTGCTGGGCCGCGTGGTCGCCCCGATCGCCCTGCCCGGCATCGCGGCGACCGCCCTGATCTGCTTCATCTTCAGCTGGAACGAGCTGATGTTCGCGCGGGTCCTCACGGGTGTGGTCGCCGAGACCGCCCCCGTGTTCCTCACCACCTTCATCACCAGCCAGGGCCTGTTCCTGGCCAAGGTGTGCGCCGCGTCGCTCGTCATCTCCCTGCCGGTGCTCGCCGCGGGGTTCGCCGCCCAGGACAAACTGGTCCAGGGCCTGTCGTTGGGAGCCGTGAAATGAAGGCCGCCGTCATCGAGTCCGTGGGCCGCGCCGTCGTCACCGAGGTCCCCGACCCGACGCCGGGGCCGCGCGAGGTCGTCGTCGAGGTGGCGGCCTGCGGGCTGTGCGGCACCGATCTGCACATCCTCCAGGGCGAGTTCGCGCCCAAGCTGCCGATCGTGCCCGGGCATGAGTTCGCCGGCCAGGTGGCCGCGGTCGGCACGCAGGTCACGGAGGTGTCGGTCGGCGACCGGGTGGCGGTCGACCCGTCGCTGTACTGCTACGAGTGCCGCTACTGCCGCGACGGGCACAACAACCTGTGCGAGCGGTGGGCCGCGATCGGCGTGACCACCGCGGGCGGCGCGGCCCGGTACGCCGTGGCCCCGGTCGCCAACTGCGTCAAGCTGCCCGAGCACATCCGCACCGAGGACGCGGCCCTGATCGAGCCGCTGTCGTGCGCGGTCCGCGGCTACGACGTGCTGCGCACGCGCCTCGCCTCGCACGTGCTGATCTACGGCTCCGGAACCATGGGCCTGATGATGCTGGAACTGGCCAAGCGGACCGGCGCGGCCGGCGTGGACGTGGTCGACGTGAACCCGGCCCGCCTGGAGACGGCCCGGCAGTTGGGCGTGTCGGCGTCCGCGGCGAACGCGGACGAGCTGGACCGGCCGCAGGGCTGGGACGTGGTGATCGACGCGACCGGCAACGCGGCGGCGATCCAGGACGGCCTGGACCGGGTGGCGAAGGCGGGTACGTTCCTCCAGTTCGGGGTGGCCGACTACGCGACCCGGGTGATGATCGACCCGTACCGGATCTACAACCAGGAGATCACCATCACCGGCTCCATGGCGGTGCTGCACAGCTTCGAGCGGGCCGCGGAGCTGTTCGCGGCCGGGGTGCTGGACCCCGAGGTCTTCATCAGTGACCGGATCCCGCTGGAGCGGTACCCGGAGGCTCTGGAGCAGTTCGCGTCCGGGGTGGGGCGGAAGATCCTGGTCGTGCCGTAGCGAGAACCGGCCACGGCCGGCGAGGGCGCTTCACCGCTTCACCCGTCTGCCGGGTAAGGGAACGGTAAAGCGCCTTCGGTCGTTACCTCCCACATGACAGCTATGACCCCCGGCTCGAACATCCCTCTGCCCGCCGCGTGTGTGGCGGTGGACGTCGCCGCTCCGGTGCGGCTGGACGTATCGGGCCTGCTGCTCACCGCCGACGGCAAGGTGCGCTCGGACGACGACTTCATCTTCTACAACCAGCCGTCCGGGCCGGGCGTGACCTACCGTTCGGGCGGCGGCGGCGCGCCCGACGCGATCATCGTGGACACCACCGCGGTGCCGCCGGGCATCGAGAAGATCGTGGTCACCGCCAGCCCGGACGCCGCCGGGCAGACCTTCCAGGGCATCGAGCCCACGGCCACCATCCGCGACGCGGACAACGGCTCGCCGCTGGCCACGTTCACCCCGCCGCGGCTCGGTACCGAGACGGCGCTGGTGGTCGTGGAGATCTATCTGCGGGGCGGCCAGTGGAAGGCGCGGGCCGTCGGCCAGGGGTACGCCGACGGACTCGCGGGCATCGCCACCGACTTCGGCGTGACCGTGGAGGAACCGGCCCCCGCTCCGGTGGCCCCTCCGCAACCGGTCGTCCCGCCCCAGCCACTCACCCCGCCGCCCCCGGCGCCCGCCGCCCAGCCCCCGGCCGCCCCTCCGGTTCCCCCGGCCCCGCCGGCCGCCGTCCCCACTCCCGGTGCCGGGAAGGTCAACCTGGACAAGGGCCGGGTCAGCCTCCAGAAGAACCAGACCGTGTCCCTGGTCAAGGGCGGCCGCCCACTGCTCGCCCGGGTCAAGATGGGCCTCGGCTGGGAACCGGCGTACCACGGCGCCGACATCGACCTGGACGCCTCGGTCATCGCCTACGGCCCGCAGCGCAACCACATCGACAGCTGCTACTTCGGCAAGCTCACCATCCTGAACGGCGCCGTGAAGCACTCCGGCGACAACCTCACCGGCGAGGGCGCGGGCGACGACGAGGTGATCGTGGTCGACCTCGGGCGTCTGCCCCAGGAGGTGTCCGGCCTGGTGTTCACCGTGAACTCCTTCTCGGGCCAGAAGTTCACCGAGGTGGCCAAGGCCTACTGCCGCCTGGTGGACGCCACCACCGAGGAGGAGCTGGTCCGCTTCGACCTCACCCACGCCGAGCCGCAGACCGGGGTGATGATGGCCAAGCTCATCCGGCAGTTCACCGGCGAGTGGGAGATGACGGCCATGGGCGACTTCGTCAAGGCCCGCACCGTACGGAACATGGTGAAGCCTGCGGCCCAGGCGCTGTAGGACAGAATTCGCCTGTCGCAGTCATTTCACCGGAGGATGAACCACAGATGATCACGCTGACGAAAGAAGACGGCCCGGCGGACCTCGACGGGGTGACCCACATGTCCATCGGCGTGTCCTGGGACCCCACCGGCGGTACCTCCGGCGGGGTGATGGGCGTGCTCCGCCGCAAGATGGGCACCGACCTCGACCTGATCGCCGTCGCCATGCAGGGCGCGGATCCGGTGCGCCTGGCGGGCCTGGACTCGCTGGACCCCATGGGCAACGGCTCGCTGCTGCACAGCGGCGACAACCAGACCGGCCGGGGCGACGGCGACGACGAGACGGTGACGGTCGAGTTCGCCCGGATACCGCAGAACATCACCTCGATCGTGTTCATCGCCTCGGCCTTCAAGAAGGGAAGCTCCTTCCAGAAGGCGCGCAACATCAGCTTCAAGGTGTACGACGCGACCGGGGGCACCTCCCAGCAGGTCGCCGACATCTGGCCGAGCCTGCTCACCCAGGACAACGGCTGCGCCGTGGCCAAGGCCATTCGGGTCGGCGGCTCCTGGAAGCTCGAGGTGATCAACGAGACGGGGAAGATCAAGCAGGGCGACGAGCACGCCCTGATGCGCTTCGCCGTCAGCAAGTGACGCAACGCGGCACATGACCAGACGGCCGCGGCCCGCACGCTGGGCGCGGGTCGCGGCCGGTCCATGACCGCGGGACCCGTACCCACGGGGGGAGAGGGTGGCCGCCCCGGCCGGGGTCCGCGGCCGCGCGGGCGTACGCTCCGCCGCGCGGGCGGCCGCCGAACGCGCCGTGTTCCCCCGCCTCCGGCGCCGCCCGACGTGCCGCCTGCCCGGGTCTGCCGCTCAACCGCCGTGCGCGGAGCGGGCCTTGAACGCCGCCTTGCGTGCTTCCTTGGCGGTCCTCTTGTCCGGGTGCAGCCGTCCCATCGCCTCCAGCACGTCCGCCGTCTGCGGGTGGTCCACCCGCCAGGCCGCCGCGAAGAAGCCGCTGTGCTGCTCGGCGAGCCCCTCGACGAGGGCGTGCAGCTCCTCGGAGTCGCCCTCGGCCGCCAGTTGGGCGGCCACCGTGTCGATGGTCAACCAGAAGATCATCTCCTGGGACGGCGGCGGCACGTCGGCCAGACCGCGCTCGGTCAGCCAGACCCGGGCAAGACCGCCCAGTTCGGCGTCGTCGAGCACCTCCCGCAGCGCCGGTTCGGCCTCGGCTCCGACCAGGGACAGCGCCTGCTGGCAGCGCAGCCGCCGCAGCGGCGCTCCCGCGTCCGTGCCGCGCGCCGCGGCGAGCAACTCCCGTGCGGCAGACAGAGGTTCGCGGCTCGCCAGCCACCGCTCGGTCTCCGCGTGCGTGGCCGCCGGGGGAAACCCGGCGGTGCCGTCGAGCAGCACGTCGGCGCCCTTGTCCGCGAGTTCGCCGATCACCGGCGCCCGGCAGCCGGCCTCCAGCAGCCGGGCCCGCAGACCGTGCAGTCCGAGCGGGGTCAGTCGCACCATGCCGTAGCGGGCGACGTCCACCTCCTCGACCGGCGTCGACGGCTCGTTCTCGGCGTCCGTCATCAACTCCTCGTCCACCGGCCGGTACTCGACCAGGCCCGCAGGCTCCAGCAGCCGGAACTGGTCGTCCAGCCGCATCATCGCCTCGGAGACCTGCTCCAGTATGTCGTTGGTGGGCTCCCCCATGTCGCTGGGCACGATCATGGAGGCGGCGAGCACGGGCAGCGGCACCGGACCGCCGCCGGACCCGTCCGAGCCGGCCGTCAGCCGGTAGAGGTTGGCGAGCACCCCGTCGAGGAACTCCGCCTCCGCCTCGGGGTCCCAGTCCAGTCCGGACAGGTCGACCGCGCCGCCCCGGCCCACCGCTTCGACCAGCGCGTCTGGATCGGGCACGCTCGCGTCGGCCAGCACGCCCTCGAGGGCGTTCGTCCAGACCGCGAGCACGTCGTGCGGGGAGCCGCCGGTCAGCAGGGCCAGGTCGGGGCCGGGCGCGACGGCGCCCTCGTCCTCGTCGACGATGCGGACGAGCCCGATGTCCAGGGCGACCCGCCAGGCCTCGCTCGCCCCGGCCGCCGCGCCGTCGCCGCTCAGGCCGAGCGCCTCGGCCGCGGCGGGCATTTGCTCCTCGGCCAGCGCGCCGTCGGCGTCGACCCGTGTCCCGTCTCCGGCCCAGCGCGCGAGCCGCGCGGCGCGGGACAGCAGCGGGGTGGCGAGCGCGTCCCGGGCCAGCTCCGGTTGGGAGGCGAGCAGCACCGGCGGGAACGAGGACCTGTCTGACATCGGCTGGTTTCTCCTAGCGGACCGGGGCCCGGAGGGTGGGAAGCCCACGGGCCGGTAAGTCTGACGACTCAACCGCTCAGCCTAGACGGATTTCGACCCATCCCGTTCGGTTCACCTTCCGTCACGTTCTGTACATGACCGAAACTCGACTACGACAGCGTGCACGTCAACGCGGAGTTCCACGACCAGACCAGCGACCACGACCCGCAGGTGCTCCGGTTCCACCCGTAACACCCGCGTGTCCTGAGGACGGGGTCGGCGGCCGTCAGGCGCAGACCCCGTCCAGCCATTCCCGCCAGGCCACTTCGTTGGCCTTGGCGTCGGCGTCCGGCGCGAAGTCGTGGACGCTGACGCCGACCGGGGCGCCCCAGTGGTTGCGGCCGAAGAGGCGGATGAGGGCGTCGTCGGTGCGCAGCCCGATGAAGTACGGGCTGCGGTAGTCGAGCACGGCCTCGAACGTC
Organism: Streptomyces sp. NPDC093064; assembly: GCF_044754605.1. Taxonomy (NCBI): domain Bacteria; kingdom Bacillati; phylum Actinomycetota; class Actinomycetes; order Kitasatosporales; family Streptomycetaceae; genus Streptomyces; species Streptomyces sp. NPDC093064. The sequence continues at coordinate 92,075 of NZ_JBIVPK010000015.1, read as the reverse complement.
CGGGGCCCCTGGACGGTCACGCGCGCACCCGTGGCCGTGTCGTCGGTGAGCCCGAGGGCCCGGCCCACGGCCGTGAAGGCGTCGGGGGCGGTGGACGCCTCCGGGCCGTCCAGGGTCGCGAAGGCCACCGGGCGCGGCGCGAAGTGCGTCAGGTACTCGCGCAGGGTGTGCATATAGAAGTCGGTGTGCTTGTTCGCGCCGTCGTACTGGTTGTCCCAGTCGTCGGTGAAGACGCCGCTGTGCACGTACCGCACCCAGGCGCGGCGGCCGCCGTCGCGCGGTTCGATGGTGTGGTCGAGCTGGTTGAGCGACTGGACCGGGAACCCGACGTCCTCGCTGCGGTTGGTGTAGCGGTGCGGCGGGTCCCAGGCGGTGACCGTGGACCCGAAGGGTCCGGCGCCGCCCACCCGGGGCTCCGGCGGCTCCATCGGCCACAGGTATCCACCGGTACCGGTCGTGATCGCCTCCCACACCTCCTGGGGGGTGGCGTCGACCTCAAACTCACGGACGATCTCGAATTCCTTGGACATGACGGGCTCCTGCTCGGTGACGGTCCGGGGGGACTGGGCTGTTACTGGGCTTCGGGTTCCACGGCGGGCGCGGCCCTCTCCTTCACCGTGGGGTGGAAGGCGACGACGATCCGGTGGTCGCGTCCGCCCTCGGCGTCCGGGGCGTCGTACTTGCGGATCAGGGCGGTGACGCCCACCGTCAGCTCCTCGACGAACGCGGCCCGGTCGGCGGCCGAGGCGAAGCGGACCTCGCCGTCCAGCGCGTAGGTCGCCAGCCGCTTGCGGGCCTTGGCCGCGCCGGTGATCAGCGAGCCGACGTCGCGCACCAGCCGGGCGCCGAGGGCGAGCAGCCAGCGCGCGGAGAGCTGGTCGCGGAAGCGGTCCGGGTCGGGCTGCACGGAGGCCAGGGCCAGCGGGGAGATGACGTACGACGCGGCGGTGGCGCGCATCAGCCGCTCGGTGACGTTGCCCTTGCGGCGCTCGCCGGCCAGCTCGACCAGCCCGTGCCGCTCCAGCGTCTTGAGGTGGTAGTTCACCTTCTGCCGGGGCAGGCCGACCGCACCGGCCAGCATGGCGGCCGAGGCGGGGCCGGCCGCCAGCTCGGCGAGCAGCCTGGCCCTTATGGGATCCAGGGAGACGGCTGCGGCCTCGGGGTCCTCGATCACGGTGACGTCCAGCATGGGATCCACCCTCCCACCGAAAACTTTTTTTGTCCAGACGGTTCGACTTTTCGGTGGGCCGGTGCGTCGGTCGCCGGGCGCACGGGAAGGCCGCCCCCACCTCTCGGGTGGGAGCGGCCTTCAGGAAGCCGGTGGTCCCGACGTGGCGTGCTCCCGGTGTGCCGTTTCCGGACCGGGCGGCCTCAGCGGCGGCGGCTGCGCCGGATCAGCAGTCCGGCCGCGACCAGCGCCGCACCCGCCGCGAGCGCGATCACCAGCGGGCGCGGGTTGCGGCGGTACGCCTCGACCGCGTTGCTCACCGGGGCGGAGTGCCCGGCCCGGGTCGCCTGCTCCTGGACCGTGTGCCCGGCGCGTATGGCCCGTTCCTGAACCGTGTGGCCCGCCCGCGAGGCCCGCTCCTGGACGGTGTGCCCGGTCCGGCTCGCCCCCGCCTGGGTCCGGTGGCCGGCATGGCTGGCCTTCTCCTGGACGACGTGCCCGGCGTGCGCGGCGGAGCTGCGCAGCTGGACCGTCAGGGCGCCGGCCTTGTCCATCAGGTCGGCCGCGCGGGCCTTCGCCCGGCCCTTCACATCCGCCTTGGCGGCCAACTCCTCGACAGTGTCGCCGAGTTGGCTCCTGGTCTGTTCGATCTGCCACCTCAGCTCATCGGGGCCCTTCGCGCCCGCCGGCGGAGTGGCGCCGCCGTCCCCCTGTGTCCTGTCCGTCATCGGTGGTGTGCCCTTTCCTTGATCGCTTCGACGTCCGCCTTGACGCTGCCGAGCATCTCCTGCGGTGTGGGCGGTGCGGCGCGGCGCAACTGGGCACGTCCGACGACGGCCAGCACGCCCGCAACCACGAACAGCACGGCCGCCACGATGAGCGCCGCGGACCACACGGGCAGCGCCAGCGAGAGGGCGGCGGTGGCCGCGCCGGCGAGCACGATCAGCCCGACATAGCCGACGGCGCCCGCCGCGCCGAGCAGTCCGCCGCCGCGTCCCATGCGGCGCCCCTTCTCGGTCAGCTCCAGCTTGGCCAGGGCCATTTCCTGCCGTACGAGCTGGGAGAGCTGCTCGGTGGCCCGGTGGACGAGTTCACCCACCGAGTGCTCGCCCTCCGCAGGCACAGTCGGTGAACGGTCGCCCACTGACGGTTCGGCCGGCAGGCGTTCGGCCACCGGGCGTTCAGCCGGTGAACGGTCGTCCGCCGAGCGGTCACGCACTGGGCGGCGCTGGTCGCGCGCAGGCCTCACATCGATCGTCCCGGTCACGGTGTCCGCCTCCTCTCGGTCCGGACCATCCGGGTACCCCGGGACCTCTGCGATTACCCCTGGCCCGTACCGCCGGGCCCGCGCTCGCCGAGCCGGGCCAGCTGGGTCTGGAACCAGTCGAGGCGTGCCTGCAACAGGGCGGCCTCCGCGACGAGTTCGGGCACCCCGAGCCCTTCGGGCCCAGCGAGCGGCCCGGCGGGCGATCCGGTCGCGGCAACCGCCGCGGCGACCGGTGCCGACCCGCCGTCGCCCGCCACGACCCGCAGCCCGTCCCCGGCCAGCCGGGCGAAGCCGGCGGGCGTCACGGACGTACGGCCGCGCAGGCAGCCCGCGCAGACGGCGGTCAGCGCGCGCCAGCCGGGCCTGCCCCAGCCCGCGTCGGCCAGGGCGGAGGCGGGCGCGCCGCACGCGCACGGGCCGACCGCCGCCGTGCGCACCCGCTGGCGGGCGTAGCGGAAACCGCGTTCGTAGCGGATGTAGGCGCCGAGGACGGAGACCTCCAGCAGGACGGCACTGCGGTGTTCGGCCGTGCACAGCAGGGCCTCGGCGGCGGCGCGTTCGTGCACGCAGTGGAATCCGCAGTCGCACAGACGGGCCGGTGGCCGGTGCCGGCGGCCGTAGACGCAGGCCGCGTCCGCGACGACGCCGTACGGCAGTGCGCCGCCGAGCGACACACCGGTGAAGTGGACCCGGGTGCCGTCGTGGGACAGCACCGGGTGGGCGATCTTGTATCCGGTCGGCGGCTCCGTGGGGCGTTCCGCGGGCAGCCGCAGCCTCATCGGGCGGCCGGAGCCTCTTCGGGCGTGGCGGCGGCCCGCGGTTCCTGGATCCGCTGGATCTCCTGGACCGCCTCGGGGAGTCCGGTCTCCTCCTCGCGGGCCGGCGACCGCTCCTCCGCGACTCCGGTGGCCAGTGCCTTGCCGAGCTTCATGACGCCTCCCGTGCCTGCACGTCGGTGACCTCCTGCCCATGGTGACGCATGACGGGCGAGTTGGACACAGGGCACCATCGCTCCAGCTCTGCTTACGGATATCCGGTAGAGGAATTAAGTGGAGCTTCACGGTCGCCCTGTCGACACTGCTTCCATGACGACGACCACAGCCACTCCCGCCCCTCCCTTCGGCCGCGCCCTGTGCGCCATGATCACGCCCTTCACCGACTCGGGCGCGCTCGACCTCGACGGTGCCCAGCGGCTCGCCGACCGGCTGGTGACCGAGGGCTGCGACGGCCTCGTGCTCAGCGGTACGACGGGCGAGTCGCCGACCACGACGGACGCCGAGAAGTCGGCGCTGGTCCGGGCCGTTCGCGAGGCGGTCGGGGAGCGCGCCTCGATCGTGGCGGGCGTGGGCACCGCCGACACCCGGCACACCGTCGAGTTGGCGCTGGACGCCGAGAAGGCGGGCGCCGACGGGGTGCTGGTGGTGACGCCGTACTACAGCAGGCCGCCGCAGGACGCTGTGGAGGAGCACTTCCGCACGGTGGCGGACGCCTCCGGGCTGCCGGTGGTGCTCTACGACATTCCCGGCCGCACCGGCACGCGCATCGAGCCGGACACCATGCTGCGGCTGGCCGCGCACCCCCGGATCGTGGCGGTCAAGGACTGCTCGTACGACTTCCTCGGCACCCAGAAGGTTCTGTCCCGCACCGAGTTGGCGTACTACGCGGGCTGCGAGGAACACATCCTCGCGCTGTACGCGGTGGGCGGCACCGGATACGTCAGCACGGTCGCGAACCTCGTCCCGCGCCGACTGCGCTCGATCCTCGACGCGTTCGACGCGGGCGACACCGCCCGGGCCGCCCGGCTCCAGCAACAGGCCACCGAACTGATCGAGTCGACGATGTCCGCCGGCCTGCCCGGCACGGTCACCGTCAAGGCCCTGCTGAACGACCTGGACCTGCCCGCAGGCCCGGTCCGCGCCCCCCTGTGCCCCGCCGACCGCAAGACGACCGACGGGCTGCGGGCAGCGTACGAACGACTGCGGGCGGCGTGATCCCCACGCACGTCCGCGTCTTGAGGTGACGTCAGTTGTGGTCGCAGTTGCCACTCGTTCCGTGTCCCACCGTTTCTGTTCGCTGGGGTCCGGTAGACGCTCTAGTCAGGGCCGAAGCCCGTTTCGCGGATACCTGCGGACACCCCCGGACCAAGATCGGACAACTCGTAATGCGTAGGTCGGGTTCGACTCCCGAAGGCGGCTCCGCCGAAAGCCCAGGTCAGCGTTTCGCTGACCTGGGCTTTCTCTTGGCCTCGGGGGCGCTATCTGCGGCGTAGAGGGATGAGTTGTGCGAAGGCGCGTAAGACCGCTGCTCGTTCTGTCGGGCCGGTTCCCCGTGTGGCGATGGTGAGGGCGAGCAGGAAGGTGATGGCGAGGACGACGATGATGGCGAGCAGGACCTGGGGCGTTCCGGCGGCGAGTTGCAGGATGATCGTGGTCACGGCGGTTCCTCCGATGGCAGGCCAGAGTTGACGGGGCAACTTCGGGGCTGCCGGGAAACCAACCAGCGGAAGAAGGACACCGGTCGGATGGAACGGCGTAGCGGCTGGAACGGTGTATCCGTATCCGCGGTGCCGCATCCGAACAGGGCAGAGGCAGTGGCTGGTCCCGGCTAGCTCACGGGGGACTGCAGTCCATTCGTTTCCGGAAGGCGCACATGGCCACCACTCCCTGAGATCGGATCTCTACGGATCCACACGGCACCGACTCGTACCGCTCACCCTCACGATGCCCTGTCCTCTGGCTTCGGCACCCTGAGTGGGGTGGATTCGTTGCGAGGCCGTTACGGGCGGGCCGGGAGCTGGGGGTCGGGAGTCGAGGCGGCCAAGGTCAACCTCGGTTCCAGAACCCGACCGCAGAGTCCGGGCAGAATTGGCGGGTCCGCGACTTGCGATGAGTCCGAGACAATCGATGGGCGGCGCCCCGTCGGCTTGACTCGGCCATTGAGACTCCACCGACCTCAGGGTGCCATCTGGACGGGGGTCTGCGGACACTCGCGATCCGACCTAGCGGTGCGGGAAGGTGGCCACGCTGCGCAGGACAGTTCCGATCAAGAAGAGGACGATCCCCACTAGGAGCAGTTCCAGCGAGATACCTCCCAACAGCGAGCCACCGTCCGACGCCATGAGGAAGAACACGCAGATACAGAAGAAGCCACTCCCCGAAAGGATGTGGCCGAGCCGTGGGCCACAGGGCGCAGGGCCCGGCCTCGCTCCCATGGGTGGATCCAGCCGGTGGCGCTAGAGGCTCTTAGGCCCCAGCCCTTCGGGCCAGCCTTCGGCGACGAGCTCGTCCGTCGTCTTCCTGTCCGGGTAGCCGCCCTGTGCGCCGAGGTGGCCGCAGGCGGAGGTCGCCGATGCCACCGCGGCCCGCAGCGCCGCGAGCGGGTCCGCGCCGGACAGGGAGCGTGCGATGTAGACGCCGGCCAGGCAGTCGCCGGCGCCGGTGGTGTCGACGATCCGTTCCGCGGGCGGTGGCGCGACGGCGATCCGGCCGGAACTGGTCATCAGCGCTGCCCCTCGTAAGCCCCGGGTGCAGACCACCGACTTCAGACGGTGCCGAGCGGAGAAGGTGCGTAAGTCGCCTATCGATTCAGTGGCCTGCTCGTTGAGGAAGACGACCTCCGCCCCGTGCAGGGCCGGAGCGAGGGCTTCCGTACCGTGCGCGAGCGCGGCGGGCTCCAGGTCGATCGACATCCTGATGCTGGTGGCCCGTGCCCGCTCCGCGAGCACCGCGGCGGCCCCCGGGTGCAGACACGAGGTGTGGATCCAGTCGACGCCGTCTAGGTCGGCGTCGCGCAGCCGCTCCGGCGGCGGATACTGCGACACGGACGAGGTGTAGACGAGCCGCTTCTCCCCGTCGTCGGCGAGCGTGCACACGGAGACCGCGGTCATGCCCGGCGTCGTGGTGACTCCCATGACGTCAACGCCCTTCGCCGCGAGGAACTCCGTCGCGTAGGCGCCGAGCACATCGTCTCCCACGACGGCGAGCAGAGCCGTGGCGACGCCCTGTCGGGCGCAGGCGACCGCCGAGTTCGCGGCCACTCCACCGGCGCTCACCAGGTTCTCGAACGCGTGCGTCTTCTGGTCTGCGTCGGGGTGGTGGGGAACGCGCAACGCCACATCGAAGGCGATGTCTCCGCAGAACAGGGCCGTGGCCGTCATGCCGGGTCCCCTCGTCGTGTCCTCGTCGGGCCGGAGTCAGGTACCTACCCGGCCCCGCTCGTCGACACGCTCCGCCGTGCCCGGGCCAGAGGCTGACACGGAGCCCTGGCTTTTAGGGACCCTGAGCCGGGCCGTCTGTGGGCCGTCCGAGGGCGGCCGACGACGACAGTTGCCGACGGCTCTTCCTCCTACTCAGAGACGGTGCTTCGGGTACCGGCGCAGGTGCCGATCAGTGAAGCAGAGTTACGGCAAGATGGGGTGTTTCTTACAGGTTCGTGCGCCCCAAATGTGGTTCTCAGATCTTCCCCGTGACCACTCGGATACGGTGGCCCAGCACCCGTCCGAAGACGGCTGTGAAGTGCGGGTGAAGGGGCGGCCAGTCGACGAACTGGAAGCCCAGGTGGGCGAAGGCGAAGTAGTCGCTGGCCCACTCCCAGTCGGGAAGTGGCGTGCGATGAGCGCAAGCCGGGCAGTCAAGATCGGCGGCGCCCGTGGAGTACCAGGTGTCGATGGCCGCGCCGGACCAGGCGGTGGTGGCGCTTCGGCAGCGGGGGCAGATCGCGGAAGGGGAATCGCCCTGGCCGGCGAAGAAGACCGTACGACCCGTAACGACCTGCAGCTCGTCGCCGGGCTCCTCCTCCAACTCCTTGATCCGGGCACGCCAGTCCCAGGGAGCCAGGTCGACGGCCTCCCGCCAGCGCGGCCCGGCCAGATACGCCCCACCGTCCTGCCACGGCACCGGACGGATGAAGCCTTCCGCCTCCAACCAGTTCCTGCCACGCTGACCCCACGCAACCGCCTCCTCCGCTGAGGCGTCCAGGTCCACGACCGTCTGCCGGTAGGTGCCCACAGCCTTCCCCCCTCGCACGGTGCAGTCGACCTGAACTCCTCATGCGGTGCTCAGGGCTGATCTCGCCCAACGTACGAGCGCCCTCCCGGGCCGTCCTGGGGCCGTGGAAGGGCGCTCAGCGATGACCAACGCCGACAGATGCCGACAGCTCGACAGCAGGTCAAGACGTTGATCGATTCGGTGGCCGCAGGTCACGGCCGCCGACAATCAGTTGTGGCTGTGCAGGATCTCGTTCAGGCCGCCCCAGACCGCGTTGTTCGGGCGGGCCTCGACGGCGCCGGTGACCGAGTTGCGGCGGAAGAGGATGTTGGAGGCGCCGGACAGTTCGCGCGCCTTCACGATCTGGCCGTCGGGCATCGTCACACGGGTGCCGGCGGTGACGTACAGACCGGCCTCGACCACGCACTCGTCGCCGAGCGCGATACCCACGCCCGCCTCGGCGCCGACCAGGCAGCGCTCGCCGATGGCGATGATCACGTTGCCGCCGCCGGAGAGCGTGCCCATGGTGGAGGCGCCGCCGCCGATGTCGGAGCCGTCGCCGACCACGACGCCCGCGGAGATGCGGCCCTCGACCATGGAGGTGCCGAGGGTGCCCGCGTTGAAGTTCACGAAGCCCTCGTGCATCACGGTGGTGCCCTCGGCGAGGTGCGCGCCGAGCCGCACCCGGTCGGCGTCGGCGATGCGGACGCCCTTCGGGACGACGTAGTCGGTCATGCGCGGGAACTTGTCGATCGAGGTCACCTGGAGGTGCAGGCCCTCGGCCCGGGCGTTGAGCCGCACCTTCTCGATGTCGTCGACGGCGACCGGGCCGAGCGAGGTCCAGGCGACGTTGGCGAGGTGGCCGAAGATACCGTCCAGGCTCTGGCCGTGCGGCTTGACCAGCCGGTGCGAGAGCAGGTGCAGACGCAGGTAGACGTCGTGCGCGTCGATCGGCTTCTCGTCGAGCGAGGCGATGACCGTGCGGACCGCGACCACCTCGACGCCCCGGCGCGCGTCCGGCCCGATCGCCGCGGTGGCGCCGTCGCCGAGCAGCTCCGCGGCCCGCTCGGCGGACAGCCGCTCGCTGCCGGCCGGGCCGGGCTGGTCCGTCAGCTCGGGGGCGGGGAACCAGGTGTCGAGAACGGTGCCGTCGGCGGCGATCGTGGCGAGTCCGGCGGCCACGGCGCCGGTGGTGCGGGGAGCAGTCGTGTCGGTCATAGAAGGAAACCTAACGTGAGGCGGCGCGCACCGGCGAACCGGTGCCATGGGCGTCTCATGTGCCGGTCAGAGGCCCGCGCGGGAGGCGGCGCGCTGGGTGCGCCGCCTCCCTCTCAGGTGTCCGCGGACGGCGGGATCATCCGCGTCAGCATCTCGCGCGCGTAGCTCTCGTCGTACGGGGTTCCGGTCAGCAGCACCTGAAGGCAGATGCCGTCCATCAGGGCCACCAGGGCGCGGGCGGTGGTCGGGTCGGTGCGGCGGGAGAGCAGGGTCGCGACGTCCTCGGCCCACTCGGCGGCGACGGGACGAAGCGCCGGCCGGCGCAGGGCGGCGAGGTACAGCTCGTACTCCAGCTCCACCCCGGTGCGGTCACCGGACAGCCACTCCCCCATCCAGCCCGCGAGCGCCTCCGCGAGGTCGGTGCGCGGGTCGTCCAGACCGCCGCGCGCGGCGATCACCTTGGCGAAGCCGTCGCTGGCCTGCCCGAGGGCGGCGACCATCAGCTCGTCCAGGGTCCGGAAGTGGTACGTGGTGGAGCCCAGCGGTACGTCCGCCTCCGCGGCCACCGTGCGGTGGGTCAGCCCGGCGAGGCCCTTGGCGCCCACCACGCGGAGCGCCGCGTCGATGATCCGCTGCCGTCGCTCGGGGTCGTGCCGCCGGGCCATCAGTGGGCCCCGCCCAGGCTGAGGACGACCACTCCGCCGATGATCAGGACGATCCCGGCGACCTTGGCGAGGCTCATCCCCTCCCCGAACAGCACCAGGCCGAGCGCGGCGACGGCCGCGGTGCCGATGCCGGACCAGATCGCGTAGGCCGTGCCGATGGCCACGGTCCGCAGGGTCTGGGCGAGCAGCACGAAGGAGAGGACGTACCCGACGACGGTCACCAGCGAGGGCCCGAACCTGCTGAAGCCTTCGCTGTACTTCATGGCCGTCGTGGCCGCGACTTCCGCGGCGATGGCACCGACGAGCATCACGTATCCCATGAGGGCGAGCGTATCCGCCGATGTGTACGGCCGTACACATCGGGGTCCATGCGGGCTTCTGCTATCCCGGGACTGCTGAAGATCGACGAATGCACCACCTCGGGCACCGGCAACAGCGCCATACCGACTGCGTAGAGGGCGCAGGCCCCCGCGAGCGAATGCCGAAACGGCGAGGCCCTTCGGGGGACCTCGCCGTTTCGTCGTGCGCTCGTGGATCTCAGACGTTGAAGCCGAGCGCCCGCAGCTGCTCGCGGCCGTCGTCCGTGATCTTGTCGGGGCCCCACGGCGGCATCCAGACCCAGTTGATGCGCAGCTCGTTGACGAGGCCGTCCGTGGCGGACTTGGCCTGGTCCTCGATGACGTCGGTGAGCGGGCAGGCCGCGGACGTCAGGGTCATGTCGATGGTCGCGATGTTCGACTCGTCGACGTGGATGCCGTAGATCAGGCCGAGGTTGACGACGTCGATACCCAGCTCGGGGTCCACGACGTCCATCAGGGCCTCACGGAGCTCCTCCTCCGAGGCCGGCTTCATCTCCACGGTCTCGCTCATGCGGTCTTCCTTTCGGCGTCGGCGCCGCCCAGCGCCTGGGCCGTCGCGTCCTTCCAGGCCATCCAGCTCAACAGGGCGCACTTCACCCGGGCCGGGTACTTGGACACCCCGGCGAACGCCACCGCGTCCTCCAGGACGTCCTCCATCGCGTCGTCGGGCTCGATCCGGCCCTTGGACTGCATCAGCTCCAGGAAGGTCTCCTGGATCTTCTGCGCCTCGGCCAGCTCCCTGCCGACGAGCAGTTCGTTCAGTACGGAGGCCGAGGCCTGGCTGATCGAGCAGCCCTGGCCCTCGTACGAGACGTCCTTGATCGTCGTGCCGTCGTACTTCACTCGGAGGGTGATCTCGTCGCCGCACGTCGGGTTCACATGGTGCACCTCGGCGTCGCCATCCCTCAGACCACGCCCGTGCGGGTGCTTGTAGTGGTCCAGGATGACTTCCTGGTACATCGAGTCCAGCTTCATGCGATCGCTCGTCCCGTCAGCCGAAGAAGTTCCGTACGTGCTCCAGGCCTTCGACCAGAGCGTCGATCTCGGCCGGCGTGGAGTACAGATAGAACGACGCTCGCGTGGTCGCAGGAATTCCGTACCGCAGGCACACCGGCCGCGCGCAGTGGTGGCCCACACGCACCGCGATGCCTTGCTCGTCGAGGACCTGGCCCACGTCGTGCGGGTGGATGTCACCGAGCGTGAAGGAGATCGCCGCGCCCCGGTCCTCGGCCGTGGTCGGGCCGATGATCCTCAGGTCGGGGACCTCCGCCAGCCGCCGCACCGCGTACTCGGTGAGCGCGTGCTCGTGGGCGAGGACCTTGTCCATCCCGATCGAGTTCAGGTAGTCGATCGCCGCGCCCAGACCGACCGCCTGCGCGATCGGCGGCGTGCCCGCCTCGAACTTGTGCGGGGCGGGGGCGTACGTCGACGAGTGCATCGACACCGTCTCGATCATCTCGCCGCCGCCGAGGAACGGAGGCAGGTCCTCCAGCAGTTCCTGGCGGCCCCAGAGCACGCCGATGCCGGTCGGGCCGCACATCTTGTGGCCGGTGAAGGCCACGAAGTCGGCCTGGAGGGCCTGTACGTCCAGCGGCATGTGCGGCGCGGCCTGCGACGCGTCGATGCACACCAGCGCGCCGACCTCCTGCGCGCGGCGGACTATCGCCTCGACCGGATTCACGGTGCCGAGGATGTTGGACACCAGCACGAAGGAGACGATCTTCGTCTTCTCGGTGATGACCTCGTCGATGTTGGACAGGTCGAGGCGGCCGTCGTCGGTAAGGCCGAACCACTTCAGCTTCGCGCCCGTGCGCTGCGCCAGCAGCTGCCAGGGAACGATGTTGGAGTGGTGCTCCATCTCCGTGATGACGATCTCGGTCTCGTGGTCCACCCGGTAGGGCTCGTCGGCCCAGCCGAGCATGTTCGCCACGAGGTTGAGCGACTCGGAGGCGTTCTTGGTGAAGATCACCTCGTCGCGGCTCGGTGCGTTGATGAACGCGGCGACCTTGTCGCGCGCGCCCTCGTACAGCGCCGTGGCCTCCTCGGCGAGCACATGCACACCGCGGTGGACGTTGGCGTTGTAGCGCTCGTAGTACTCGCTCAGGGCGTCCAGCACCTGGCGCGGTTTCTGCGAGGTCGCCGCGTTGTCCAGGTACACGAGCTTCCTGCCGTCGTGGACCAGCCGGTCCAGGACGGGGAAGTCCTTGCGGATCGCCTCTGTGTCGAGGAGGCCCGGCAGCTGTGTCACGCGGATGCGCCACCCTTCACGTATGCCTCGTAGCCCTCGTTCTCCAGCTTGTCCGCGAGCGCGGCGCCGCCGGACTCGACGATCCGGCCGCCGGCGAACACGTGGACGTGGTCGGGCTTGATGTAGCGCAGGATGCGCGTGTAGTGGGTGATCAGCAGGGTGCCGACCTGGCCGCTCTCGCGGACCCTGTTCACGCCCTCCGACACGATGCGCAGGGCGTCGACGTCGAGGCCGGAGTCGGTCTCGTCGAGGACCGCGATCTTCGGCTTGAGCAGCTCGAGCTGGAGGATCTCGTGCCGCTTCTTCTCACCGCCGGAGAAGCCCTCGTTCACGTTGCGCTCGGCGAAGGCCGGGTCCATGGAGAGCCGTTGCATGGCCTCCTTGACCTCCTTCACCCAGGTGCGCAGCTTCGGCGCCTCGCCGCGGATGGCGGTGGCGGAGGAGCGGAGGAAGTTGGAGACCGAGACGCCGGGGACCTCGACCGGGTACTGCATCGCCAGGAACAGGCCCGCGCGGGCGCGCTCGTCGACGGACATCTCCAGGACGTCCTCACCGTCGAGGGTGACGGAGCCGCCGGACACGGTGTACTTGGGGTGGCCCGCGAGGGCGTAGGCGAGGGTCGACTTGCCCGAGCCGTTGGGGCCCATGATGGCGTGCGTCTCGCCCTGCTTCACGGTGAGGTCGACGCCCTTGAGGATCTCCTTCGTGGCGTTGTCGGCCTCGACGGTGACGTGCAGGTCTCGGATTTCAAGCGTTGCCATGGGTGCCTCAGGACTCCTGGGTGAGGGAGACGAGCACGTCGTCCCCTTCGATCTTTACGGGGTATACGGGGACAGGGCGCGTCGCGGGAAGGCCGGACGGTTTGCCGGTGCGGAGGTCGAAGCTGGAGCCGTGCAGCCAGCATTCGATCTGGCAGTCCTCCACCTCGCCCTCGGAGAGCGAGACGTTCGCGTGCGAGCAGATGTCGTAGATGGCGAACACCTCCCCCTCGGTCTTCACGACCGAGACCGGCGTGCCGTCGAGTTCCACCCGCTTCGGGGTGTCCTCCTCCAGCTCGCTCAGCCCACAGACGCGTACGAATGCGCCGCTCATGCGACCGCCGCCTCGAGCTCCTCCTCGATCTTGGCGATGAGGCGCTCCTCGATGTCCGTGACACCGATCTGCTGGACCAGCTCGGCGAAGAAGCCGCGGACCACCAGACGGCGGGCCTCCTGCTCCGGGATGCCGCGGGCCATCAGGTAGAAGAGCTGCTCGTCGTCGAAGCGGCCGGTCGCGGAGGCGTGGCCGGCGCCGACGATCTCACCGGTCTCGATCTCCAGGTTCGGCACGGAGTCGACCCGGGCGCCGTCGGTCAGCACCAGGTTGCGGTTCATCTCGTAGGTGTCCGTGCCCTCGGCCTTGGCCTCGATCAGCACGTCGCCGATCCACACCGCGTGCGCCTCGTCGCCTTGGAGGGCGCCCTTGTAGGCGACGTTCGACTTGCAGTGCGGGGTGTTGTGGGTGACCAGCAGGCGGTGCTCCTGGTGCTGGCCGGCGTCGGTGAAGTACAGGCCGTACAGCTCGGCCTCGCCGCCGGGGCCGGCGTAGGTCACGCGCGGGTTCAGGCGGACCACGTCGCCACCGAAGGTGACGACGACCGACTTGAAGGAGGCGTCCCGGCCGATCAGCGTGTTGTGTTGGGCGACGTGCACGGCCTTGTCGTCCCAGTCCTGGATGGAGACGACGGTCAGCTTGGCGCCGTCGCCGAGCAGGTAGTCGACGTTGGCGGCGAGCACCGCGTCACCGGTGTGGTCGATGACGACGACGGCCTCGGCGAAGGCCCCGAGCTCGATGACCTGGTGGCCGTAGGCGACCCCGCCCTCGCCGTGCACCGCGATGCGGATCGGCTCGGTCAGAACGGCCTCCTTGGGGACGCTCACGACCGAGGCCTTCTCGAAGGCGGAGTAGGCCTGGGCGGCGACGCGGTCCACCGGGGTGCCGGCCTTGCCGAGCCGCGCGTCGTCGCGGCCGACGGTCTCGACGGTGACGCCGTCGGGAGCCTGGACGTCCACCTTGACGCCCTCACCGGTGGCGGTCGCGGTGCCGTCGTGCAGACCGCGCAGCCGCTCCAGCGGGGTGAAGCGCCACTCCTCCTCGCGGCCGTGCGGGACCGGGAAGTCCGCCACGTCGAACGAGGGCGGCGCGCTCATGCGCGTGGCGACGGTCGACTCGGCGGCGACCGCGATCTGGCCGGCGGTCGTGGAACCGACCGATGGGGGTCCCCCCGCCCGAGCGGATCCGAGGGTGGGGGAGTTCTGGGCCTCAGCCATGGCTGTCGTATTGCTCGCTTTCTTGCGTATGGGCTCGACGGCGGACTACGGGCCGGCGGTTCGCCGGCCCGGGTCGGTGCTTAACCGACCGCGCCCTCCATCTGCAGCTCGATCAGCCGGTTGAGCTCCAGCGCGTACTCCATGGGCAGCTCCTTGGCGATCGGCTCGACGAAGCCGCGCACGATCATCGCCATCGCCTCGAACTCGGAGAGGCCACGGCTCATCAGGTAGAAGAGCTGGTCCTCGGAGACCTTGGAGACGGTCGCCTCGTGGCCCATGGACACGTCGTCCTCGCGGACGTCCACGTAGGGGTACGTGTCGGAGCGGGAGATCGTGTCCACGAGCAGCGCGTCGCAGAGCACGTTGGACTTGGAGCCCGCGGCGCCCTCGCCGATCTCGACCAGGCCGCGGTACGAGGTACGGCCGCCGCCGCGCGCCACCGACTTGGAGACGATGTTGGACGAGGTGTTCGGCGCCATGTGGACCATCTTGGAACCGGCGTCCTGGTGCTGGCCCTCGCCCGCGAAGGCGATCGACAGGGTCTCGCCCTTGGCGTGCTCGCCCATCAGGTAGACGGCCGGGTACTTCATCGTCACCTTGGAGCCGATGTTGCCGTCGATCCACTCCATGGTCGCGCCCTCGTAGGCCACGGCGCGCTTGGTGACCAGGTTGTAGACGTTGTTCGACCAGTTCTGGATGGTCGTGTAACGGCAACGGGCGTTCTTCTTGACGATGATCTCGACGACCGCGCTGTGCAGGGAGTCGCTCTTGTAGATCGGGGCGGTGCAGCCCTCGACGTAGTGCACGTAGGCACCCTCGTCGACGATGATCAGGGTCCGCTCGAACTGGCCCATGTTCTCCGTGTTGATGCGGAAGTAGGCCTGGAGCGGGATCTCCACGTGGACGCCCGGCGGGACGTAGATGAAGGAGCCGCCGGACCACACGGCGGTGTTCAGCGAGGCGAACTTGTTGTCACCGACGGGGATGACGGTCCCGAAGTACTCCTTGAAGAGCTCCGGGTGCTCCTTCAGGGCGGTGTCGGTGTCGAGGAAGATGACGCCCTGCTCCTCCAGGTCCTCGCGGATCTGGTGGTAGACGACCTCCGACTCGTACTGGGCCGCGACACCGGCGACGAGGCGCTGCTTCTCCGCCTCGGGGATGCCGAGCTTGTCGTACGTGTTCTTGATGTCCTCGGGCAGGTCCTCCCAGGACTCCGCCTGCTTCTCCGTGGAGCGCACGAAGTACTTGATGTTGTCGAAGTCGATCCCCGACAGGTCCGAGCCCCAGTTCGGCATGGGCTTCTTCTCGAAGAGCCGCAGGCCCTTCAAGCGCAGCTTGGTCATCCACTCCGGCTCAGACTTCTTCGCCGAGATGTCGCGGACGACCTCCTCGTTCAGACCGCGCCTGGCAGAGGCACCGGCCGTGTCGGAGTCGGCCCAGCCGTATTCGTAGTTGCCCAGGCCCTCGAGTTCGGGGTGGGCAGTCTCCGTGGGGAGAGTCATGCGGGGTTCCTCCCGGCCGTGCTTGCGGATGCGTTGTGGCTTTGGTGATCGGTCTGGGAAATCTTGGGGATGAACGTCGTGCAGACGCCGTCGCCGTGCGCGATGGTCGCCAGTCGCTGGACGTGAGTACCCAGCAGCTCGGCGAAGATCTCCGTCTCCGCCTCGCACAGCTGCGGGAACTGCTCCGCGACGTGGGCGACCGGGCAGTGGTGCTGGCAGAGCTGCTCACCCCGCTGCGGGAGGGGCGCGTCGCGCGCCGTAGCAGCGTACCCGTCCACGCTCAGGGCCTTGGCCAGTGCTTCGGTGCGCTGGTCGGGGGTGACGGCCTCGATCGCCTCGCGGTACGCGCCCGCCTGCGCGGCGATCCGGGCCCGGGCGAAGGCGGCGACCGCCTCCGGCCCGCCCTCCCGCTCGGCGATCCAGCGGAGCGCGTCCGCGGCGAGCTTGTCGTACGACTGGTCGAAGGCGTCCCGCCCGCAGTCGGTGAGCGCGAAGACCTTGGCGGGCCGGCCGCGCGTCCGCGCGCCGTACACCCGCTGCTCCCGCGCCGCCACCACGTCGTCGGCGGCCAGCGCGTCCAGGTGGCGGCGTACGGCGGCCTGGGTGAGCCCCAGCCGGCCGGCCAGCTCGGCGACGGTCGACGGGCCGTGGTCCAGGATGGACCGCACGACCCGGTTGCGCGTGGAACGATCCGAGCGCACCCCGGCCGCGAACTCCTCCTGCGGAGCCCCCGTGAGGGTCTCCCGAGCCTCGCCGACGTTTTTCACAACGCCATTGTTGCGTAATTCCTCGAGACCTGACAAGCGGCGCTGGTCCGCCCGGGCGGTGCCCTGCATCACTTAGGCAAACCTAATCCCACCTGCGGAAACGATCTCCGACCGATCAAACGGGTGGCACCCGCCGGGGCGATGCGCCAGACTGCCCGGCCATGCCCACACCCCCGCCGGCCGGCCCGCTCGTCACCCGGGACACGATCGCCGAAGAGCTGCGTGACCTCGGCGTACGCCCCGGCGAGACCCTCCTCGTCCACTCCTCCCTCAGATCGCTCGGCTGGGTCTGCGGCGGCCCGGTCACGGTCGTCCGGGGACTGCTCGACGCGCTCGGGCCCGACGGCACGCTCGTGGTCCCCACCCACTCCGGCGACCTCTCCGACCCGGCATGGTGGAGCAGACCGCCGGTGCCCGAAAAATGGTGGGACACCATCCGGGCCACGATGCCCGCCTACGACCCCCGCATCACCCCCGCCTTCGGGGTCGGAGTGATCCCGGAGACCGTGCGCACCTGGCCGGGCGCTCTGCGCAGCGCGCACCCGCAGACCTCGTTCGCGGCGATCGGCCCCCGCGCCGCCGGGATCGTCGACGGGCACGCAACCGACTGCCGGTTGGGCGAGCGCAGCCCGCTCGCCCGGCTGGAGGCGCTCGGTGCCCGGGTACTGCTGCTGGGCGCCGGATACGACTCCTGCACCTGCTTCCACCTGGCCGAGTACCGGATCCCCGCGCCGCTCGTCCAGGTGGGCCGGCCGGGGCCGCACGGCTGGGAGGTCGTCACCGACGTGTCCATCACCTCCGAGCGGTTCGACGACCTCGGACACGACTTCGAACGCGACCGGCCGGTGGTCCGCGGGACGGTGGGCGCCGCCCGGTCGCGGCTGTTCCCCGTGGCGGACGCGGTGGCGTACGCGGAGCGGTGGCTCGCGGTGCACCGGCCCCGGGAGGACGACTTCCCGCACCCGGCCGCCTGAGCCGTCCGGCGCGTACCTAGACTTTGGCCTCATGCGAAGTGAGCCCGTGGTCCAGGTCCAGGCCTTGGTGAAGCGGTATGGCGCGAAGACCGCGGTGGACGGCCTCGACCTGGTGGCCCGGGCGGGCGTGACCGCCGTGCTGGGTCCCAACGGGGCGGGCAAGACGACGACGGTCGAGACCTGCGAGGGGTACCGGCGGCCGGATTCCGGCACGGTACGCGTCCTGGGCCTCGACCCCGTGAGACAGTCCGCGCAGCTCAGACCCCGTATCGGCGTGATGCTCCAGTCCGGTGGCGTGTACTCCGGCGCCCGGGCCGACGAGATGCTGCGCCACGTCGCCAAGCTGCACGCCCACCCGCTGGACGTCGACGCCCTCATAGAACGGCTCGGGCTCGGCGGCTGCGGGCGGACCTCCTACCGCCGGCTGTCCGGCGGCCAGCAGCAGCGGCTCGCACTCGCCATGGCCGTCGTCGGCCGGCCCGAACTGGTCTTCCTCGACGAGCCGACCGCCGGACTCGACCCGCAGGCCCGCCGGGCCACCTGGGACCTGGTGCGCGACCTGCGCGCCGACGGCGTCTCGGTGATTCTCACCACGCACTACATGGAGGAGGCCGAGCGGCTCTCCGACGACGTCGCGATCATCGACGCCGGCCGGGTCATCGCCCAGGGCTCCCCGGAGGAGCTGTGCCGCGGTGGCGCCGAGAACACCCTGCGCTTCACCGGCCGCCCGGGACTCGACGTCGCCTCCCTCCTCAAGGCACTGCCCGCCGACTCCTCGGCCGCCGAGCTGACCCCGGGCTCCTACCGCGTCGTCGGCAAGGTCGACCCGCAGCTGCTCGCGACCGTGACGTCCTGGTGCGCCCAGCACGGCGTGATGCCGGACCGCATCTCCGTGGAGCGGCACACCCTGGAGGATGTCTTTCTGGAGCTGACCGGCAAGGAGCTGCGCTCATGAATCCGGTTCACACGGAGCAAGGCCGGGGGTCCGGGGGTTGCCCCCCGGGACAACACAGCCTGGAGCTGACCGGCAAGGAGCTGCGCTCATGAATCCGGTTCACACGGAGCAAGGCCGGGGGTCCGGGGGTTGCCCCCCGGGAAAACACAGCCTGGAGCTGACCGGCAAGGAGCTGCGCTCGTGACCACCGCCACCGGTACCTACGCCCCGAAGCCCGGCGCGTCCCCGCTGACCCGCATGATCGCGGCGCAGGCGGCGCTGGAGACGAAGATGCTGCTGCGCAACGGTGAGCAGCTGCTGCTCACCGTCGTCATCCCCACGCTGCTGCTGGTGCTGTTCAGCTCCGTGGACATCGTCGACACCGGCGCGGGCAGGGCCGTGGACTTCCTCACCCCCGGCGTCCTGGCGCTCGCCGTGATGTCGACCGCGTTCACCGGGCAGGCCATCGCGACCGGCTTCGAGCGGCGCTACGGCGTGCTGAAGCGGCTGGCCGCCTCGCCGCTGCCGCGCTGGGGGCTGATGACCGCCAAGACGGTGTCGGTGCTGGTCACCGAGGTGCTTCAGGTCGTGCTGCTGACCGTGATCGCGTTCGCGCTCGGCTGGTCGCCGCGCGGCAACCCGTTCGCCGTGCTCCTGCTGATGGTCCTCGGCACGGCCGCCTTCTCCGGGCTGGGCCTGCTGATGGCGGGGACCCTGAAGGCGGAGGCCACGCTGGCCGCCGCCAACCTTGTCTTCCTGCTGCTGCTCGTCGGCGGCGGGGTGGTCGTCCCGCTGGACAAGTTCCCGCAGGCCGCCCAGGACGTGCTCGGCCTGCTGCCCATCTCGGCGCTCTCCGGCGGACTGCGGGACGTGCTC
Organism: Streptomyces sp. NPDC093064; assembly: GCF_044754605.1. NCBI lineage: Bacteria > Bacillati > Actinomycetota > Actinomycetes > Kitasatosporales > Streptomycetaceae > Streptomyces > Streptomyces sp. NPDC093064. The sequence goes on along the minus strand of NZ_JBIVPK010000015.1, from coordinate 72,803 downwards.
CAGCACGGTGCCGGGATGCCGTGGGGCAACCTGGCGGTCCTCGCCGTCTGGGCGGTGGCGGGGCTCGCGGCCGCCGGGAAGTTCTTCCGCTGGGAGTAGGGCGCGATGGACCCTCGTGAAACGGTGCACAAGCGGACGCCTACGATGGATCGCGTGCCAAACCTGACCCGCGCCGACGCCGTGTCCGCCGCGCGCAACCCGCTCGCCTTCATCGCCGAACGCTGGACCCCGCATCCGAGGACCGTCCAGCGGGCGGCCCTCTCCGCGCTGGTGATGGCGGTGGTCATCGTCGTCACCGGCGGCGCCGTCCGCCTGACCGGCTCGGGCCTCGGCTGCCCGACCTGGCCCACCTGCACGGACGACTCGCTGACCACCACCCGCGAGATGGGTGTGCACGGCGTGATCGAGTTCGGCAACCGGATGCTGACGTACGTGCTGTGCGCCGCCGTGGGCTGGGCGATCGTCGCCGCGCGCGCCCAGAAGCCGTGGCGGCGGGGCCTCACCCGGCTGGGCTGGGCGCAGTTCTGGGTGGTCATGGGCAACGCGGTGCTCGGCGGCATCGTCGTCCTCGTCGGCCTGAACCCGTACACAGTCGCGGCGCACTTCCTGCTCTCCTCGGCGCTGATCGCGGTCGCCACGGTGATGTGGCAGCGCACCCGCGAGGGTGATGCCGAGCCGCGCCCGCTGGTCGGCAAGCCGATCCGGCAGCTGGTGTGGTTCCTGGTCCTCGCGAGCGTGCTGCTGATCGCGGTGGGCACGGTGGTCACGGGCGCCGGTCCGCACGCGGGCGACTCCCAGGAGGTCTCCCGTATCCCGATCGACTGGCAGACGGTCGCCAAGCTGCACGCCGTGCTGGCGTGGATCGTGATCACGCTGACGTTCGCCCTGTGGTTCATCCTCAAGGCCGTCGACGCGCCGCGGGGCCCGCTGGCGCGGACCCGCGAGCTGTTCCTGATCCTGCTGGGCCAGGGCGCCATCGGCTATGTCCAGTCCTTCACGCACCTGCCCGAGGTCCTGGTCGGCCTGCACATGCTGGGCTCGTGCGTCATGTGGATCTGGGTGCTGCGCGTGCTGCTGTCGCTGCGCGAGCGGCCGGAGGCGGTCGCCGACCTGCCGGGACCCGCCACCGAGGCGACGCTGGCGAAGGCCTGAGGCCGGACCGCCGGGGGTCAGCCAGGCACGGAGCCGGGCTGCCGAAGGCCGGCCAGGCCTGAATCCGGGCCGCGCCGGGGTCCAACCGAAGTTCAGCCGGGGATTCACCCCAGCCCGTACACCCGCATCGCGTTCTCCGCCGCGACCATCGCCGCCACGCGCTGTGCGTCGGCGGGGCACCATGCGCCCTCGGCGACCCACCCCCCGAGCACCCTCTCCAGGGACTCCCTGAACAGGTGTGCGCCCGCCACATGCAGCTCTGGCAGCCCATGTGCACCGCTGGAGACCGTCGCGGCGCGGGTGCCGGTGCGGGCCAGTGCGGCGCCCGAGTCGGCGTAGACGTGCGGGAAGAGGCCGGCGAGGTGGGCGGCGTGGCGGTGGTACGGATGGCCGTACAGCAGGACGAGATCCGTGCCCAGTCCCGCCGTCGCCCGGACGAAGTCCGTCAGCGGCAGCGGATCCGTACCGGCTGAGCCCGGCCCGCCGGGCCCCGCGTGCAGCTGGAGCGGCCGTCCGCAGGCCACCGCGATCCACAACAGGTGCCGCAGCAGCACCGGATCGCTCAGTTCCCCGCCGGCCCGCCGCCCTGCCAGCCAGCGGCCCGCCGCGCGCCGCACCTCCCCCGGGCCGGGCGGCTCCGGCGCGAGCGCCGGCCCGTGCCGTACGCCGGCCACGGAGGTGAAGGCGACGGCGTGCGCGGCGGCGCCGTGCACCGCCTCGGCGAGGTTGGTGAGGAACGAATCGACGGTGCCGGAGGTGTCGGCGACCTGCTCGGCGAGCGGTTCCAGGCGCACGATCTCGTGTGCGGCCGCGTCGCCCGCGGCCGCCATCTCGCCGGGCCCGGTCAGGTCGCCCCGCAGCCCCGTGTCGACGAGGTAGGTGGTGATGCCGCGGCCGCGCAGCAGGCGGCGGCCGGCCTCCAGCACGCCGAGATCCCGGCGCCGGGCGAGATAGCGCGCGGGCGGGCAGTGCGGTTCCAGGCCGAGCAGCGGCGGACACCAGCGGCGCAGGGCGAAGCCGGTCTGGGTGTCGAAGAGCGTGGTGCCCGGCGCGGGCGAGCCCTCGGTGCGGGCCAGCCGGGCCTCGAAGGTGCCGAGGCCCAGCTCCGTTCTCAGGACCCCGTGGCAGTGCTGATCCACGAGGGACGGCGTTTCGATCATCCGGCTCTCCCGACGCTGGGCCCACTGCCTCCGTCAGGCCCTAACGGGTGAACCGGCCGTCAGGTGTTGGGGCTGACCCGGGTCGTCCGGATCCGGTCAGCCGTTGGACGGGCCGCCCAGTTGGAGGCCCGCCATACGGGTCCACTCGTACGGGCCCGTCCGCACCTTGGCCGCGAACTCGCCGTCGAACGCCTCGTGGACGGTGATCCCGGACTTCTCCACCGCCTGCTCGGCGATGGCGTACGTCGGGGCCACGAGGTCGCCCCAGGTGCCGTCCTCGCCGACCAGGACGATCCTGGCGCCGCGCTCCCCGAGGTACGCGACCTGTCCCTCAGCGCCTCCGTGGGCCTTGGAGAAGGAGCCGATCCGCCGGGCGAGGCGGGCGGCCCTGCGCTCGGCCTTGGGGTCAACCTGCTGCGTGTCTGCCATGGCCAGGATGCTACCCACGAGTAGATCAAACGGCGACGGGCGGGGTGCGTGGCCTTGACCACGCACCCCGCCCGGGGGAAACCGCTACGACCCGTACGCGGGGTCAGCGCAGGAACGGATCCACCGCCACCGCCACGAACAGCAGCGACACATAGGTGATGGACCAGTGGAACAGCCGCATCTCCTTCAGCTTCGCGCCGCTCGCCTCGGCCTTGGCCCGGTTCTGCAGCGCGTGCGCCTCCCACAGCCACCAGCCGCCCGCCGCCAGCGCCACCACCGTGTAGAACCAGCCGGTGTAGCCGAGCGGGGTCAGCAGCAGCGAGACCCCTACCATCACCCAGCTGTAGAGCACGATCTGGCGGGCGACCACCTTGTTGGAGGCGACGACCGGCAGCATCGGCACGCCCACGCGCGCGTAGTCGTCCTTCACCTTCATGGACAGCGGCCAGTAGTGCGGCGGCGTCCAGAAGAACATGACGAGGAAGAGGATGACGGGCGCCCAGGACATCGAGTTGGTGACCGAGGACCAGCCGATCAGCACCGGCAGGCAGCCGGCGATGCCGCCCCACACGATGTTCTGCGACGTACGGCGCTTGAGGATCATCGTGTAGACGACGACGTAGAAGAGGAGCGCTCCGAGCGACAGCCACGCGGACAGCCAATTGACGGTGAGGCCGAACAGCAGCGTGGAGACGACCGCCAGCGCGATGCCGAAGGCCAGGCACTCACGCGGGCTGACCATGCCGGTGACCAGCGGGCGCTGGGAGGTGCGGTCCATGAGCGCGTCGATGTCGCGGTCGATGTACATGTTCAGCGCGTTGGCGCCGCCCGCGGACAGGTAGCCGCCGACACAGGTGAGCAGGACCAGCCCCAGGTCGGGCACGCCCCGCTGCGCCAGGAACATCACCGGAACGGTGGTGATCAGCAGCAGTTCGATGATCCGCGGCTTGGTCAGCGCCACAAACGCCTTGACACGGGCCCCGAACGGCCGGTGACTCGGGCTCTGGCTCGCACCGAGTACCCCCGCTGGACGGGATTCGACGGCCGTCACGCACACCCCTGACAGAGACTCCCAGCGAGCCGCCCGTGTGAACCGACGGTGAGGACTCGCGCGTACCACGCCACTGTAGACGTTGCCCAGACCCGGACATTCGCGGGGGTCGGGTCGTGTTGGCGAGGCCCTCCGGAAGGGCGCGATCCGGCTCGACTGAGCGATCGAATGAGCAGCTCCGTATTCATGTGCCGAATGCGATTCCGACCAGCGGGGAGGCGGATCTCCGAGAGTCCCGGCACTCTGGAACGACGCGGAAAAACGCACGTTCTGACGGGATAGGCTCGACAACGCCGGCCGTCGCCGAGAAGGCCGGCAAACCGGTGCGCGGTCCCCCCGTACGCCGGCATCCGACATGTGGAGAGGAGCCCTGACCCAGGGTGAGCACCAAGCCGACCACCACAGTCCTCGAGTGGACCGAGTTGGACCAGCGTGCCGTGGACACCGCGCGCGTCCTGGCCGCCGATGCCGTACAGAAGGTCGGCAACGGCCATCCCGGCACGGCGATGAGTCTGGCTCCCGCCGCCTACACCCTCTTCCAGAAGGTGATGCGGCACGACCCGGCCGATCCGCACTGGGCGGGGCGCGACCGTTTCGTACTGTCCGCCGGCCACTCCTCCCTGACCCTCTACACCCAGCTGTACCTGGCCGGTTTCGGGCTGGAGCTGGACGACCTGAAGTCCTTCCGCACCTGGGGCTCGAAGACGCCCGGCCACCCGGAGTACGGGCACACGGCGGGCGTGGAGACCACGACCGGCCCGCTCGGCCAGGGTGTCGCCAACGCGGTGGGCATGGCGATGGCCGCCCGCTACGAGCGCGGCCTGTTCGACCCGGAGACCCCCGCGGGCGAGTCGCCGTTCGACCACTTCGTCTTCTGCGTCGCCGGTGACGGCTGCCTCCAGGAGGGCATCTCCGCCGAGGCGTCCTCGCTGGCCGGCCACCAGAAGCTCGGCAACCTGATCCTGCTGTGGGACGACAACCACATCTCGATCGAGGGCGACACCGAGACGGCCGTCTCCGAGGACACCGTCAAGCGGTACGAGGCCTACGGCTGGCACGTGCAGCGCGTGGAGGCCAAGGAGGACGGCGACCTCGACCCGCAGGCGATCCACGCGGCCGTCGAGGCGGCCAAGGCCGTCACCGACCGGCCGTCCTTCATCGCGATGCGCTCGATCATCGCCTGGCCGGCCCCGCACGCGCAGAACACCGAGGCCGCGCACGGCTCGGCGCTGGGCGAGGAGGAGATCGCGGCCACCAAGCGCGTCCTCGGCTTCGACCCCGAGCAGCACTTCGAGGTCTCCGACGAGGTCCTGAACCACACCCGCGCCGCCGTCGAGCGGGGCCGCCGGGCCAAGGCCGAATGGGAGAAGACGCTCCAGGTCTGGCGCGAGGCCAACCCCGAGCGGGCCGCCGAGTTCGACCGGATCGCCGCGGGCGAACTGCCCGCCGGCTGGGACGAGAAGATCCCGGTGTTCGAGGCGGGCAAGGGCCTGGCCACGCGCGCCGCGTCCGGCAAGGTGCTCCAGGCTCTCGGCGACGTGATCCCGGAGCTGTGGGGCGGCTCGGCGGACCTGGCCGGCTCGAACAACACCACCATCGACAAGACGTCGTCGTTCCTGCCCGAGGGCAACCCGCTGCCGGAGGCGAACCCGTACGGGCGCACCATCCACTTCGGCATCCGCGAGCACGCGATGGCCGCGGCGATGAACGGCATCACGCTGCACGGCAACACCCGCGTCTACGGCGGCACCTTCCTGGTCTTCTCCGACTACATGCGCAACGCGGTGCGCCTGTCGTCCCTGATGCACCTGCCGGTGACGTACGTCTGGACGCACGACTCCATCGGCCTGGGCGAGGACGGCCCCACCCACCAGCCGGTCGAGCACCTGGCCTCGCTGCGCGCCATCCCGGGCCTGAACATCGTCCGCCCGGCCGACGCCAACGAGACCGCGATCGCCTGGCGCGAGATCCTGCGGCGCTGGACGAAGGAGTTCGGCAAGGGCGCCCCGCACGGTCTGGCGCTGACCCGCCAGGGCGTACCGACGTACGAGCCCAACGACGACGCCGCGCGCGGCGGTTACGTCATGTTCGAGGCCGAGGGGCCCGACGGGCAGAACACCGAGGCGCAGGTCGTCCTGATCGCCACCGGTTCCGAGGTGCACGTGGCCGTGGAGGCCCGTGAGCGGCTCCAGGCCGAGGGCGTCCCCACCCGGGTGGTGTCCATGCCGTCCGTGGAGTGGTTCGAGGAGCAGGACCAGGGGTACCGGGACAGCGTGCTGCCGCCGGCCGTGCGGGCACGCGTCGCGGTCGAGGCAGGTATCGGTCTGACCTGGCACAAGTACGTGGGAGACGCCGGCCGCATCGTTTCCCTCGAGCACTTCGGTGCTTCGGCCGACGCCAAGGTGCTCTTCCGCGAGTTCGGCTTCACCGCGGAGAACGTGGCCGACAAGGCCCGGGAATCCATCGCCGCCGTCCAGCGCTGACGCTCATATACGACCCGTAGGAGATGTAATTTCCATGACAGACGCATTGAAGCGCCTTTCCGACGAAGGCGTCGCGATCTGGCTGGACGACCTGTCGCGCAAGCGGATCACGTCCGGCAACCTCGCCGAGTTGATCGACCAGCAGCACGTCGTGGGCGTCACCACCAACCCGACGATCTTCCAGAAGGCGATCTCGCAGGGGGACGGCTACGAACAGCAGGTCTCCGACCTGGCCGCCCGCCGGGTCACCGTCGAAGAGGCCATCCGCATGATCACCACGGCGGACGTCCGGGACGCCGCCGACATCATGCGCCCGGTCTTCGACGCCACCGGCGGCAAGGACGGCCGGGTGTCCATCGAGGTGGACCCGCGCCTGGCGCACAACACCAGGGCGACGGTCGCCGAGGCCCGGCAGCTGGCCTGGCTGGTCGACCGGCCCAACACGCTCATCAAGATCCCGGCCACCAGGGCGGGCCTGCCGGCGATCACCGAGACCATCGGCAAGGGCATCAGCGTCAACGTCACCCTGATCTTCTCGCTGGAGCGCTACCGCGCGGTGATGGACGCGTACCTGAGCGGCCTGGAGAAGGCCGGGGAGCGCGGCCTGGACCTGTCGAAGATCCACTCGGTGGCGTCCTTCTTCGTGTCCCGCGTGGACACCGAGATCGACCGGCGGATCGACGAGCTCGGCACCGCCGAGGCCAAGGCGCTGCGCGGCAAGGCGGGCGTGGCCAACGCGCGTCTGGCCTACGAGGCGTACGAGGAGGTCTTCGCCTCCGACCGGTGGAGCGCGCTGGAGCGGCAGGGCGCCAACAAGCAGCGTCCGTTGTGGGCGTCCACCGGAGTGAAGGACAAGGCGTACAAGGACACCATGTACGTCGAGGAGCTGGTGGCGCCGAACACGGTGAACACCATGCCCGAGGCCACGCTGGAGGCCACCGAGGAGCACGGCGCGATCCGCGGCGACGCGGTCACCGGCACCTACGAGCAGGCCCGCGCGGACATCGACGCGCTGGAGGGGATCGGGATCTCGTACGACGACGTGGTCCAGGTCCTGGAGGACGAGGGCGTCGAGAAGTTCGAGTCGTCCTGGAACGACCTGCTCAAGTCCACCGAGGCGGAGTTGGAGCGCCTCGCTCCCGCGGAGGACTGAGAACCTTGGCGCCCCTTTCCGTCACCGGAGCGAACCCGCTCCGTGACCCCGCCGACCGACGGCTCCCGCGTATCGCGGGGCCGTCGGGCCTGGTCATCTTCGGTGTCACGGGCGACCTGTCGCGCAAGAAGCTCATGCCCGCGGTGTACGACCTCGCCAACCGGGGTCTGCTGCCACCGGGCTTCTCGCTCGTCGGCTTCGCCCGCCGCGACTGGGAGAACGAGGACTTCGCCCAGGTCGTGCACGACGCCGTCAAGGAGCACGCGCGCACGCCGTTCCGGGAGGAGGTCTGGCAGCAGCTCATCCAGGGGATGCGCTTCGTGCAGGGCACCTTCGACGACGACGACGCGTTCGAGCGGCTGCGCGGCACGATCGAGGAGCTGGACAAGGCACAGGGCACGGGCGGCAACTTCGCCTTCTACCTGTCGGTGCCGCCGAAGTCCTTCCCGGTGGTCATCCAGCAGCTGAAGAAGCACCAGCTCGCCGACCAGAGCCACGGCTCGTGGCGGCGCGCGGTCATCGAGAAGCCCTTCGGCCACGACCTGAGGTCGGCCGAGGAGCTCAACTCGATCGTGCACGAGGTCTTCGCCCCGGACCAGGTCTTCCGCATCGACCACTACCTGGGCAAGGAGACCGTCCAGAACATCCTGGCACTGCGCTTCGCCAACACGATGTTCGAGCCGATCTGGAACCGGTCCTTCGTGGACCATGTGCAGATCACCATGGCCGAGGACATCGGCATCGGCGGCCGGGCCGGCTACTACGACGGCATCGGCGCCGCCCGCGACGTCATCCAGAACCACCTGCTGCAACTCCTGGCCCTGACCGCGATGGAGGAGCCCGCCTCCTTCGACGCGGACGCGCTGGCCGCGGAGAAGACCAAGGTGCTCGGCGCGGTGAAGCTGCCCAAGGACCTGGGCAAGTCCACCGTGCGCGGGCAGTACGCGGCGGGCTGGCAGGGCGGCGAGAAGGTCATCGGCTACCTCGAGGAAGAGGGCATCGACAAGAAGTCGAAGACCGACACGTACGCGGCCGTCAAGCTGGCGATCGACAACCGCCGCTGGGCGGGTGTCCCCTTCTATCTGCGCACCGGCAAGCGCCTGGGCCGACGGGTCACCGAGATCGCGGTCGTCTTCCAGCGGGCGCCGCACTCCCCCTTCGACACCTCGGCCACCGAGGAACTCGGGCAGAACGCCATCGTCATCCGCGTCCAGCCGGACGAGGGCGTCACGGTCCGCTTCGGCTCCAAGGTGCCCGGCACGTCGATGGAGATCCGGGACGTGTCGATGGACTTCGCCTACGGCGAGTCCTTCACGGAGTCCAGCCCGGAGGCGTACGAACGCCTGATCCTGGACGTGCTGCTCGGCGATTCCAACCTCTTCCCGCGCACCGAGGAGGTCGAGCTGTCCTGGCGGATCCTCGACCCGATCGAGACGTACTGGGACAAGCACGGCAGGCCCGCGCAGTACCCGTCCGGGACGTGGGGGCCCGCCGAGGCGGACGAGATGCTCGCACGAGACGGACGGAGCTGGCGCCGGCCATGAAGATAGACCTGACCGACACCACGGCCAGCAAGATCAACAAGGCACTGGTGCGGGCCCGGCGGGCGATCGGCACCCCGGCCGTGGGCATGGTGCTCACGCTGGTCATCGTCACCGACGAGGAGAACGCCTACGACGCGCTGAAGGCCGCGGGCGACGCCTCGCGGGAGCACCCCTCGCGCCTGCTGGTGGTCATCAAGCGGCACGCCCGCACCCTGCGCGACCGCACGTCCTCACGGCTGGACGCCGAGGTGCGGGTGGGCGCGGACGCCGGCACCGGCGAGACGGTGGTGCTGCGCCTGCACGGCGAGGTGGCCGACCACGCCCAGTCGGTGGTGCTGCCGCTGCTGCTCCCCGACGCGCCGGTCGTCGTCTGGTGGCCGGTGAACGCCCCGCTCGAACCGGCCAAGGACCCGCTGGGCGCCCTGGCGCAGCGCCGGGTCACCGATACCTACGCCGCCGAGCAGCCGGTGCGGGAGCTCTCCGCGCGGGCCGAGGCGTACACGCCCGGCGACACGGACCTGTCCTGGACCCGGATCACGCCGTGGCGCTCGATGCTGGCCGCGGCCCTCGACCAGGTCACCTGCGAGGTCAGGGCCGTGGAGGTGGAGGGCGAGGAGTTCAACCCGAGCTGCGAGCTGCTGGCGATGTGGCTCGCGGACCGGCTGGACGTACCGGTCAAGCGCTCGCGGTCCGCGGGTCCCGGTCTGACCGCGGTCCGCATGGACACCAGCTGCGGCCCGATCGCCCTGGACCGGGCCGACGGCAGGCTGGCGACGCTGTCCATCCAGGGGCAGCCGGAGCGGGCGGTGGCGCTGAAGCGGCGGGAGACCGCCGAGCTGATCGCGGAGGAACTGCGGCGGCTGGACCCGGACGACACGTACGCGTCCGCGCTGCGGTTCGGCGTGGAGCGGCTGGACGGCGCCAGGGCGTCCGACGATTCCAAGGCGTCCGCGAAGGAGCCGGTCGCGGTGCCCGTCCCCCAGGAGGAGGCCGCCGAGTGAGCACTCCGCAACTGGTCGTCCACCACGACAAGGAACTGATGGCGCAGGCCGCCGCGGCCCGGCTGATCACCCGGATCGTGGACGCGCAGGCCTCGACGGGCTCGGCGTCCGTGGTCCTCACCGGCGGCCGCAACGGCAACGGGGTGCTGGCCGCGCTGGCGGCCGCGCCCGCCCGCGACGCGATCGACTGGGGTCGGCTCGACCTGTGGTGGGGAGACGAGCGCTTCCTGCCGGAGGGCGACCCGGAACGCAATGTCACGCAGGCCCGCGAGGCCCTGCTCGACTCCGTGCCGCTCGACCCCGAGCGCGTGCACGCCATGCCCGCGTCGGACGGTCCCTACGGCGCGGACGTCGAGGCGGCGGCGGAGGCCTACGCCGAGGAACTGGCCCGCGCGGCCGGTCCCCAGAACCACGGCGCGGTCCCGGCGTTCGACGTCCTGATGCTGGGCGTCGGCCCGGACACCCATGTCGCGTCCCTCTTCCCGGAGCACCCGGGGGTGCGAGAGACGGAGCGTACGGTGATCGGTGTGCACGGCTCCCCCAAGCCGCCGCCCACCCGCATCTCCCTCACGCTGCCCGCCATCCGCTCGGCCCGTGAGGTGTGGCTGCTGGCGGCCGGCGAGGACAAGGCCAACGCGGTGGCGATGGCCCTCTCGGGCGCGGGCGAGATCCAGGCTCCGGCGGCCGGCGCCCAGGGCCGCGCCCGCACCCTGTGGCTCCTGGACACGGCAGCGGCCTCACAGCTGCCACGGTCGCTGTATCCACCGGCCTCGGCGTAAACGGAAAGGTGCGGCGGCGGTGAGGAACACCGCCGCCGCACTTTGCTTTTCAGGCCGGACCAGGGGTCGCCGTCACTTCACCGACCCCGCCATCACGCCCTGCACGAAGTGCCGCTGGAAGGCGAAGAACACGACCACCGGCACGACCAGCGACAGGAACGCCCCCGGCGCCAGCACATCGATGTTGCTGCCGAACTGCCGGATCTGCGACTGGAGTTCCACCGTCAGCGGCTGCGAGGAGGTGTCGGCGAACAGCAGCGCCACCAGCATGTCGTTCCACACCCACAGGAACTGGAAGATGGCGAGGCTCGCGATCGCGGGCCGCCCCACCGGCAGCACCAGCCGGGTGAAGATCCGCCACTCGTTGCCCCCGTCCATGCGGGCCGCCTCCAGCATCTCCTTCGGCATCTCGGCGAAGTAGTTCCGCAGCAGGAACACCGCGAACGGCAGTCCGTAGGCCACGTGGAACAGGACCACACCGGGGATCGTGCCGAACAGGCCGAGCTGGCCGAAGAGTTTGGCGACGGGCAGCAGACCGATCTGCACCGGCACCACCAGCATCGCCACCACCAGCAGGAACAGCGGCTCACGGGCCGGGAAGTCCAGCCAGGCGAAGGCATATCCGGCCAGCGCCGCGATGACGACGACCAGGACCGTCGTGGGCACCGAGATCAGCACCGTGTTCCAGAAGGCCTTGGTGATGCCCGAGTTCTTCAGCAGTGCCGAGTAGTTGTCGAAGGACAACTGCCCGGGGCTGGCCAGCGCCGTCCACCAGCCGCCCTTCGCGGTGTCCTGGGCCGAGCGCAGCGACGACACGAACAGCCCCGCGAGCGGGGTCATCCAGATCAGGCCGATCACCACGAGGACGGCCTGGACCAGCCCGTTGCCCAGGCCCCGCCTGACCGCGTTCATCGCTGACTCCTTCGGAAACGGCGGACGTTGAACACCATCGCCGGGATCACCAGGAGCAGCAGGAGCACGCCGAGCGCGCTGCCGAGGCCCTGGTTGTTGCCACCGCCGAAGGACACCAGCCACATCTGGGTCGCCAGCACGGTGGCGTCCTGCTGCACCGGACCGGGCGCGATGATGTAGACGAGGTCGAAGACCTTCATCACGTTGATCACGAGAGTGACGAAGACGACGGTGAGGACGGGGGCGAGCAGCGGCACGGTGATCCGGCGGAAGATCTGCCACTCGTTGGCCCCGTCGATGCGCGCCGCCTCCAGCGCGTCACGCGGCAGCGCGGACAGCCCGGCGCCGATCAGCACCATCGCGAACCCGGTCCAGATCCACAGGTAGGCGCCGATGATCATCGGGGTGACAAGCGTCGGGCCGAGCCAGGAGATGCCCTGGTAGGGCTGCGCGAAGTTGGCCTGCGGCAGCTTCACCTCGTACGAGCCCGCCGTCAGGCCCGAGAAGCGGAAGGAGCCGTCGGAGCCCGTGGTGGTGCTCGCGACCGTCCGGCCGTCGCGCACCGCCTCGACCTTCATGCCGGGCAAGCCGCTCTCGCCGCGGTCGACCTTGCCCTGGGTGCCGCCTCCGCCGGGCGCGAAGTCCAGGTAGACGACTCCGCGCAGTTCGTCCCCGGCCTTCCCGCCCTCCACCGGGCGGGCGGGCGCGGCGTCGCCGGGCAGGTCCTTGGGCAGCACGCCGACCATCGGCAGGGTCACCGTGGCGCCCGGCGAGAGGCTCGCGTCGGTGAGGTACGAGCCGTCCCGGCCCTGGGTCAGCCCGAATCCCTCACGGGCGCGGGCGCTCGGGTAGGACGGGGATCCCTTGAAGGCGTCGTGCACGGAGACCACGGCGGCGTTGAGGACGCCCTTGTCCGGGTCCTCGTCGTAGGCGAGCCGGAAGATGATGCCGGCGGCCAGGAAGGACACGGCCATCGGCATGAACAGCAGCAGCTTGAACGCCGTCGCCCAGCGGACCTTCTCCACCAGCACGGCGAGGATCAGTCCGAGCCCGGTGAGCAGCGCCGGGGCGACGACGACCCAGATCGTGGTGTTCCGGACGGCCTTCAGCGTCGCCGGGTCGCGGAACATCTCGGTGTAGTTGTCCCCGCCGACGAACCGGGTGCCGGAGGCGTCGAAGAGGCTCCGGCCGACGGAGAACAGCACCGGGTAGACGACGAGCGCGCCGAGCAGCAGCAGTGCGGGGAAGACGAACAGCAGCGCGACGACCCGGCCCCGCCGCCGCGCGCGCCGAACGTGCTCGGCGCGCGCGGCGGGCGACGGGGGGCCCGCTCCCTTCTCCTTCGCGAACGTGGTGGCGGTCATGGTGCGTCAGCCCTGGTTCTTGTACGCCTTGGCCGCCGCGGCCTCCAGCTTCGCCGCGGTGCCCTTCGGGTCGGACGGGTCGCGCAGGAAGTCCTGGAGCAGCTTCCACTCGCCCACGCCGCTGGTGCCGCCGAAGGCCGCCGGGGCCTGGTCGGACATGTCGAAGCGGACCGCGTCGGAGTCGCCCGCCGCGACCAGGGACTTGGCGGTGGCGCGGGTGACGTCGTCGCCGTAGGAGGCGAGGTCGAGGTTCTTGTTCGGGGACAGGAAGCCGCCGGCCTTGGCCCACACGGCCGCGGCCTCCGGGGTGGCCAGGTACTCGAGGAGCTTCATGCCGGCCTTGGCGTTCTTGCCGTCCTTGAGGACGGCGGCCGCGTCACCGCCGCTGACGACCGGCGCGTTGCCGTCGTCGACCGGCGGGAACGGGAAGAAGTCCGCGTCCTTGCCGATGATCCGGTCGAACTGGTCGTGGGCGACGCCCGCGACGAAGTCGCCCTCGTAGACCATGCCGGCCTCGGGCTTGGGCCCGAAGACCTTCTCCACCGAGCCCGGGAAGTCGGTGTTGAGGGCGCCCTTCTGGCCGCCCGCGATCAGCTGCTTGTCCTTGAACAGCTTGCCGAGCGTGGTGAGCGCCTTGACCACGCTGTCGTCGGTCCACTTCAGCTGGTGCGCGGCGAGGGCGTCGTACTTCTCGGGACCGGCCTGGGAGAGGTAGATGTTCTCGAACCAGTCGGTCAGGGTCCAGCCGTCCTGTCCGGCGACCGCGAAGGCGGCAAGCCCGGAGTCGGAGAGGGTGTGCCCGGCCTTGAGCATCTCGTCGTACGTCGCCGGCGGCTTGACGCCGGCCTGGTCGAGGGCGTCGGGGCTGTACCAGACGGTCGACTTGTGGGCGGCCTTGAAGTACAGGCCGTACAGGGTGTCGTCGACGCTGCCGTACTTCTTCCACACCGGTGCGAAGTTGGCGTCCACCGACTTCTGGGTGGTGTCGGAGAGCGGCTCGAGCCAGCCCTTCTTGGCGAACTGCTGGAGCACGCCGACCTGCGGGACCATCACGACGTCGGGGGCGTTGCCGCCCTCGATCTTGCTGCCGACGACGGTGGAGACGTTGTCGCCGGTCGACATGAACTGGGTCTTGGCGCCGGTCTTCGCGGAGAACGCGTCCAGCACCTTCTGGAAGTTCTTCTGCTCGCTGCCGGACCAGACGCCGGCCACGGTGACCGTCTGGCCGTCGAGCGTCTTGTCGCCGCCGCCCGCGGAGACGGGGTCGTCGCTGCCGCAGGCGGTGGCGCCGAGGGCGAGGACGAGGGCGGTGCAGCCGGTGAGCAGGGTGGTACGTCGTCGCATCATCATTGATGTCCCTTCGGAAGGTGGGGAATTGACGAGGTTCAGAGGTCGGTGCCGTCGGTGATCCACCAGGCGGCGGTGGACCCGGCGAGCGCCCCGGGCTGGCAGTCGCCGCTGGCCAGCAGCGGGGTGCCGGAGACCGGCGCGGCCGTGGGCGACGTACCGAAGTTGACGGCGCAGACCAGGCCGTCGCCGCGGACGAAGGCGAGGACGTCCGGCGGGGTGTCCAGCCAGCGCAGCGATCCCTCGCCCAACTGGGGCAGGGCGGAACGCAGTTGCAGGCCGTCGCGGTACAGGTGCCAGAAGGAGCGGGTGTCGGCGAGGGCGCGTTCGGTGACGTACTCGGCGAAGTACGACGGCTGCGGCAGCCAGGGCTTGGCGCTCTGGGTCCCGGAGGTGAAGCCGAACGGGGAGACCTGCCCCGACCAGGGCAGCGGCACCCGGCAGCCGTCGCGGACGCGGGCGCGGCTTCCGGTGCGGCGGAAGATCGGGTCGGTGAGCACGTCGTCGGGCAGGTCGACGACCTCGGGCAGGCCGAGTTCCTCGCCCTGGTAGACGTACGCGGCTCCGGGCAGCGCCAGCATCAGCAGCGCGGCGGCGCGGGCGCGGGCGGCGCCGAGTCCGCTGCCCTCCGTGGCGGCCTCGCCGTAGCGGGTGACGGTGCGGACCTGGTCGTGGTTGTTGAGGACCCAGGTGACCGTGGAGCCGGTGCCGGCGATGTCCTGCATGGCCTCGGAGATGACCTTGCGGAAGGCGTCGGGGTCCCAGGGGGCGCTGAGCAGGTCGAAGAAGAAGGCCTGGTGCAGTTCGTCCGGGCGGACGTACTTGGCGTGCTCGCGGGCGCTGGGCACGGACACCTCGCCGACCAGCAGGCGTTCGCGGCCGTCGCGGGCGGTGTACTCCTCGCACACCGCGCGCCAGTTCCGCCACACGTCGTGGACCTCGGGCTGGTTCCAGGCCAGCGGGTTGACCGAGTCGCGGGTGCGGGCGTCGGCCTCCGGGTCCGGGGAGTCGGGCAGTTCGGGGTGCTTGAACAGGCCGGCGGCGACGTCGATGCGGAAGCCGTCCACGCCCCGGTCCAGCCAGAAGCGCAGGACCCGCTCGAACTCGGCGGGGATCTCGGGGTTGCGCCAGTTCCAGTCGGGCTGCTCGGGCGTGAACATGTGCAGGTACCACTGGCCGGGGCGGCCGTCCGGCTCGGTGATCCGGGTCCAGGCGGGCCCGCCGAACATGGCGTGCCAGTTGTTGGGCGGCTCGGCGCCGTCCGGGCCACGGCCGTCGGTGAAGTGGAAGCGGGCGCGGGCCTCGCTGCCGGGCCCGGCGGCGAGCGCCTCTCGGAACCACGGGTGCTCGCTGGAGCAGTGGTTGGGGACGATGTCGAGGAGCACCCTGATCCCTAGCCGATGGGCGGTCGCCATCAGCAGGTCGAACTCGGCGAGGTCACCGAAGAGCGGATCGACGCCGCAGTAGTCGGCCACGTCGTAGCCGTGGTCGTGCTGCGGGGAGGGATAGAAGGGACTCAGCCAGATGCCGTCGACGCCGAGCTTCTTCAGATACGGCAGCCCGGCCCGGACCCCGGCGAGATCGCCGATGCCGTCGCCGGTGCTGTCCAGGAAGCTGCGGACGTACACCTGGTAGATCACCGCGTCGCGCCACCAACCATGCCTGTTCAATCCATTGACCTGTTCCCGTGAAGGCAGCAGTTATGCATGCATGTTAGGTATCGGTGTCACGAAGGTGTCAACGAACGAAACAGAAGCTACTGGGTAGTTGACTGCTCATATCCAGACTTGTCCGGACGGGATGACCGCAGATGTGATGGCGGCGTTACCTAACAAGTAACTACTACCGGGCTTCCGTTGTGAGCAGTAAGAGCGCTACGAGCGCCCGGCGATGGCGTCGAGCTCGCGCGCGAGGCGCCGCACGGCCGCCTCGGGGGTCTGCCGCCCGGCCAGCGTGTCGTGCACGACCGCCTGCACCACCAGGCTGACCTGGTCGTAGTGCGGGCTCTTGGGGCGCGGCGCGGCGGCCAGCACGGAGGCACGTAGGGTCGGCAGGTACGGGAACCGCCGTACGAGCGCGGGGTCTTCGTACAGCGCCGCGCGCACGGGCGGCAGCGCGCCCTCGGTGAGCACCTGGCGCTGGACGGGCTCGCTGGTGAGGTACGCGATGAGGCGCGCGGCCGAGTCCGGGTGCCGCGCGTGCGTGTTGACGGCCAGGTTGGAGCCGCCGAGGACACTGGTCCCCGGCCCGTCGGGTCCGGGCAGCGGTACGGCGCCGATCTTCCCGGCCACCTCGGAACCCTCGGCGGAGGCGACGGCGTACGCGTAGGGCCAGTTGCGCAGGAAGAGCAGCCGGCCGTCCTGGAAGGCCTGCTTGGACTCCTCCTCCTTGTACGTCAGCGCCTCCTTGGGGATCCAGCCCTCGGCGAAGCCGCGGGCCAGGAAGCCGATGCCCTCGCGGGCCGCGCCCGAGTCGACGGTGACACGCTCGCCCTCGTCGCCGAGGATCGTGCCGCCCGCCGAGTACACGGCTTCGGCCGCGTTGACGGTCAGCCCCTCGTACGGCAGGAACTGGCCCGCGTAGCCGTCCAGTCCGTACTTCGGCGCGATGGTCCGGGCGGCGTGCTCCAGCTCGGCCCAGGTGCGCGGCGGTGGGACACCCTCCTTGGCCAGGACGTCCTTGCGGTACAGCAGCAGGCCGGCGTTGGTGACGTACGGGACCGCGTACAGCCGTCCGTCGTAGGTGGCCGTGTCGACCACCGGGGGCAGGAAGGTCCCCAGCGGGAAGCGCTCGCGCGGCAGCGGGCGGATCCAGCCGGCGGCGGCGAACTCCGAGGTCCAGTTCACGTCGATGTTGAGCACGTCGAACCGACTGCGGTTGCCGCCGCGCAGGTCGGTGGCCATCTGCGCCCGGGTCTCGTCGGCGGCGTCGGGCAGCTCGACGAGGGTGACCCTCTCGGTGGGGTGGGTGCGGTTCCAGCCCTCCAGCAGCGGGCCGAGGTAGCCGGTCAGATCGCCCGCGGTGGCCAGGGTGAGCGGGCCGCGGCCCTCGCCGCTCCCCTCGGCCGCCCGGGCACCCGAGGAGATATAGCCGGTCATGATCACGACCAGGACGAGGAGGCCCCTACCGGCGGCGTGGATCCACCGCATAGGTTCCTCCTTGCACACCGGCGCCGGGCATCTTCGCCCGGCTCAGGCCATGTATACCTGTTAGGTATGGGCGATACTAGGGCCTGGCGTCAATCTCACGTCGTCCACCCGGAGACACCCCGCATGACGCGTCTGACGAGGACCTAGGAGGAGAGCACGCGTGCGCCTGCCCCTCCTGGCACTTCTCGCGCGCGGTCCCGCCCACGGCTACGAGCTGAAGCAGGACCTTGAGCAACTGCTGGGCTCCGCGTACCCTCAGCCGAACGTCGGCCAGATCTACGTGACCCTCGGCCGCCTCGAGAAGTCGGGACTGATCGAGGGCGAGGAGGTCGAGCAGTCCAGCCGGCCCAACAAGAAGATCTACCACCTCACCGACGCCGGGCGGGGGGCGCTGCGCGCCTGGTTCGAGGAGCCCGAGGACGAACCGCGGGTGCGGGACGAGTTCTTCATGAAGCTCGCCCTGGCCCCGCAGACCGGTCTCGCCGACCAGATCGCGCTCATCAACAAGCAGCGGCGCCAGTACCTCAACACCATGCGCAACCTGTCGAAGCTGGCCGCCGCCGAGAGCCGGGACAACCGAATCGCCCAACTGCTGATCGAGGGCGCCATGCTGCACCTTCAGGCCGACCTGGACTGGCTGGAGCGGTGCCAGGAGGAACTGGAGGGGCTGGAGTGAGCGACGTCCGAGCTCCGGCGCTGCTGCGGGCCGAGGGCCTGGTCAAGACGCACCACGGTCAGGGGGCGCCCGCCCGGGCCGTGCGCGGGGTGGATCTGTCGGTGACCCGCGGCGAGTTCGTGGCGGTCACCGGCCCGTCCGGGGCCGGCAAGTCGACGCTGCTGCACCTGCTCGGCGGACTGCAGCGGCCGGACGAGGGCAGCATCTGGCTGGACGGCCGGTGCACCGACTCCTACGGCGAGGCCCGCTGGGCCGAGGAACGCCGCAACGGCATCGGAATCGTGTTCCAGTTCTTCAACCTGGTCTCCAACCTGTCCGTCGCCGACAACGTCGAACTGCCCGCCCTGCTCGCCGGCCGCTCGCCGCGGCAGGCGCGTGCCGAGCGGGAGGAACTGCTGGCCGAGCTGGGCCTGGAGGGCAAGGAGCGCAGTATGCCGGGCGAGCTGTCCGGCGGTGAGCAGCAGCGGGTCGCGCTGGCCCGCGCGCTGGTCAACCACCCTCCGCTGCTGCTCGCCGACGAGCCCGCCGGCAGCCTCGACAGCAAGGGCACCCGCGAGGTGATGCGGCTGCTGTCCCGCTTCCACCAGCGCGGCCAGACGATCGTGCTGGTCACCCACGACGCCCGGCTGGCGAGCGCCGCGGACCGGGTGATCAGTTTCTTCGACGGCCGGATCGCCGACGACGCGGAACTGGACGGAACGACGCCGTCGCGGAGCACGGGGATCTCGGGCGTGCTGGAACTGAGGGACTGAGTGCGGTGTACGACCACTGGATGTGCCTCGGGTGCGCCCACCTGACGTACTCGGGGTACGGCCGCCCGGCGTGCTCGGGCCCGCGTTCCGGGCCGAGGGGCTGAGGCCGGTGCGAGCCACGTTGCGCTGGGCGCACTCCGATCTGCGCACCCACCGGGGGGAGGCGCTGTTCATCGTGCTGGCCACGGCCGGCATCGTCGCCTCGCTGCTGCTGGCCACCGCGCTGTTCGGCTACGCGACCAACCCCTGGCAGCGGGTCTTCACCCAGTCCCACGGGGCCCATGTGTGGCTCCACACGGCGCGGTCCGCCGAGACGGGACGGCTCGCCGCGCTGGACGGCGTCGAGTCGGTCACCGACGCCTACCTCGTCGAGTCCGCCACGGTCGTCTCCCGCGGCACCCGCGCCACCGTGGAACTGCGCGCCACGCCCTCGCTGCCCGCCGTGGGACGCCCGCTGCTCACCGCCGGGCACTGGCTGGACGCCGGGGAGCCGGACGGCGTGGTCCTGGAGAGCCGCCTGGCCAGGGCGCTGCTGGCCGAGCCCGGGGACACGCTCGCCCTGCCCGGCACCGGGCGCGCGCTGAGCGTGGTGGGCATCGCCGACAGCGCCGAGCCCCGCTACGGCCCCGGCGAGCAGCCCGGACTGGTGTGGGCGCAACCGTCCGCGGTGCGCGAGCCCGGCGGACGGGTGGTCGGGCTGCGGCTGGCCGATCCCGACGACACGGACTACACCGTGCAGCGCGCCGTCACCGTGCTGGGCGCCGGCGTGGTCGGCGAGGTGTCCACCTGGCAGCAGGCGCGGGCCGAGGCGCAGGGCGACAACCGGCTGCTCGGACAGGTGCTGGGCCTGTTCGGGCTGGGCGCGCTGATCGCGGCCGGGCTGGCGGTGCACGGCGCGATCGGCACCCGCATCCGGGGCCATCTGCGGGACATCTCGGTACTGAAGGCGATCGGCTTCACGCCCGCCCAGGTGGTCCGGATCTTCCTGCTCCAGCATGTGGCGTACGCCGTGCTGGGCGCCGTGGCCGCGGTGGTGCTGACCGAGGGGCTGGGCGCGCGGATCCCGGGCCGGCTGGGCGACGCCGTCGGGGTGTGGCAGGGCCTGCCGGGCCACACGGTGGCGATGGGCGCGGTCCCGGTGGGTGCGGTGCTGCTCATCGGCGCGGTGACCGGGCTCGCGGCGTGGCGGGCGGGACGGGTGCCGCCGGTCCCGGTGCCGCACCCGGCGGCGGTGGCGGGCGGCGGGCTGACCGCGGTCGCCCGCAGGGCGCTGGGGCTGCGTCTGCCGCCCGCGCTGGTCCTGGGCTGGCACCGGGCCTTCACCCGCCGCCCGCGCACCTTCGCCACGGTGGGACGGCTGGCGCTGCCGCTGCTGCTGATGGTGGTGGCGATGAGCGCCTGGACCACGATCGACCGCTTCCACAACCGGCCGGAGGAGCTGGGGTTGCCGGCCGCGCTGACCGTCCGCCCCGACAGCACCCTGAACGACGGCGGGACGCGGGAGCTGCTGGACCGGGAACCCGGAGTCGCCGCCGTCTACCCCGGTGTGGAGGTGGCCGCCCTGGTCCCCGGCCAGACGGCCACGATCGCCCTGCGGGGCCTGGGCACCCGCGAGGCTCCCTACCCGTTCGCCCTGGCCGAGGGGCGCCGCGCCGACGGGCCCGACGAGGCGGTGGCCGGGCAGGGCCTGCTGGACCTGCTCGACGTCCGGGTCGGCGACTGGGTGCGCATGACGGTGGGCGACCAGCCGCAGATCCTGCACATCGTCGGCCGCAGCATCGAGCCGGAGAACGCCGGCCGGGTCATCTCCACGTCCCTGGACACCCTGCACGAGAACGACCCGAACCTCAGCCCCACCTTCTACCAGCTCCGCCTCGATCCGGGCACGGATCCGCGCCACGTCGCCACCGCCCTGTCCGCCGCCGCCCACGGCCACCTGGACGTCCATCCGGTGACCAACCCGGCCGACGGCCTGTCGTCGATGCGCGCGGTCATCGTGGGCCTGATCTGCGTCCTGGCCCTGATCGGTCTGATCGAGCTCCTCTCCGCGATCGGCGGCACGATCCGCGAGGGCGAACGGGACCTCCTGGCCCTGAAGGCCATCGGCCTCTCCCCCCGCCAGATCACCGCGATCACGGTGACCGCGACCAGTTGCACGGCCCTGGCCTCCGCGGCCGCCGCCACCGCCCTGGCGCTCCCCCTGTCCAACTGGTTGATCAACGCCCAGGGCCACTCCAGCGGCATAGGCGCCGGCATCGCCAGAACCCCCTCCCCGCTCCTGCTCCTCCTCTTCATCACCTCGGCGGCTCTGGGCGCCGCGGCCCTCTCCACCCTCCCCGCCACCAGAGCCGCCCACCGCCGCCTGGCAGACACGTTGTCAGCGGTGGCCTGAACACCCAGGGGTCCGGGCGGGGGCTGGGGCGGAGCCCCGGAGGGCCCGGGGTCCGCAGAGCCCGGGGTCCCGGGGTCCCGGGGGCTCCGCTCCAGCGAAACGGGTGGGTGGGAAAAGGATCAGCGGGAGCGAAGGGCCCGGTACTTGGCGACCAAGGTCGTCGTGGAAGGATCCAGACCCTCCACTTCCGCGCCCTCCGTCAGAGCCGGCTCCACCCGCTTCGCGAGGACCTTGCCCAGCTCGACTCCCCACTGGTCGAAGGAGTCGATGTTCCAGACGGCGCCCTGGACGAACACCTTGTGTTCGTACAGCGCGATCAACTGCCCCAGCACCGACGGAGTCAACTCGCGCGCGAGGATCGTGGTCGTGGGGTGGTTCCCGCGGAACGTCTTGTGCGGCACCAGCTCCGACGGCACCCCCTCCGCCCGTACCTCCTCCGGGGTCTTACCGAAGGCCAGCGCCTGGGTCTGTGCGAAGAAGTTGGCCATCAGCAGATCGTGCTGCGCCCGGAGCTCACCGCTCAGCTCGGCCACCGGCTCGGCGAAGCCGATGAAGTCCGCCGGGATCAGCTTCGTGCCCTGGTGGATCAACTGGTAGTACGCGTGCTGCCCGTTCGTGCCCGGCGTCCCCCACACCACCGGCCCGGTCTGCCACTCCACGGGCTCCCCGTCCCGCTGCACCGACTTCCCGTTGGACTCCATGTCCAGCTGCTGCAGATACGCGGTGAACTTCGACAGATAGTGCGAGTACGGCAGCACCGCATGCGACTGCGCGTCGTGGAAGTTGCCGTACCAGATCCCCAACAGCCCTAGCAGCAGCGGCACGTTGGACTCGGCCGGCGCGGTCCTGAAGTGCTCGTCGACGAGGCGGAAGCCGTCCAGCATCTCCCGGAACCGGTCCGGCCCGATCGCGATCATCAGGGACAGGCCGATCGCGGAGTCGTACGAGTACCGGCCTCCGACCCAGTCCCAGAACTCGAACATGTTCTCGACGTCGATGCCGAAATCGGACACCTTCTCCGTGTTCGTCGACAGCGCCACGAAGTGCCGGGCGACCGCCTCCGGGCCGGCCTTCAGCTCCCCCAGCAGCCAGTTGCGCGCCGACGTGGCGTTGGTGATCGTCTCGATCGTGGTGAACGTCTTGGACGCGATGACGAACAGCGTCTCCGCCGCGTCCAGATCCCGCACGGCCTCGTGCAGATCCGCGCCGTCGACGTTCGACACGAACCGCACCGCCAGCCCGCGGTCGGTGTAGGCCCGCAGCGCCTCGTACGCCATCGCAGGGCCCAGATCGGAGCCGCCGATGCCGACGTTGACCACATTGCGGATCCGCTTGCCGGTGTGCCCCGTCCACTCCCCCGACCGCACCCGGTGGGCGAAGTCGCTCATCTTGTCGAGAACCGCGTGCACCCCCGGCACGACGTTCTCCCCGTCGGCCTCGACCACCGCGTCCCGCTGCGCGCGCAGCGCCGTGTGCAACACGGCCCGGTCCTCGGTGACGTTGATCTTCGCACCGCGGAACATGGCGTCCCGCAGCCCGAACACGTCCGTCGCGGCGGCCAGCTCCCGCAGCAGCCGCAGGGTCTCGTCGGTGACGAGGTGCTTGGAGTAGTCGACGTACAGATCACCGACCTGGAGGGCGTACGCCTCGCCGCGCTCCGGGTGGGCCGCGAACAGATCCCGCAGACCGGTGTCGGCGAGCTCCTCATGGTGCCTGGCCAGAGCGGTCCACTCGGGCCTCTGGTTGAGCCCGGTACGGGCGTCTGCGTTCATTCGGACCTCAGCCTTCTTTCCTAGCTGTCCTGCGTCCTTGCCCCGCTGCCGGTCCAACCTAGTTGATCAGCGGGTGACATGAGTCGTCGTCACGCCGTCGTCCGGCGTAACAACGAGTACGTCGGCACGGCGCGCGGGTATCAGCGCGGCCACGGAAAGGACGAAGAACGCGGCCGTGAGCAGCGCCGGCCAGTTCGGCCCCCACACGGCGGCGACGGCCCCGCCGAGCACCGCGCCCAGCGGCGCCCCGGCCACCGCGAGGGTGCGGAAGGCCGCGCTGACCCGGCCCAGCATCCCGGCGGGGCTGCGCTGCTGCATCAATGTCGTCGTGTTGACGTTCCACACCATGCCCATCAGCCCGAACACGGCCAGCGCGGCCACCGCGGCGGCCAGGCTGGGCACCAGTCCCAGGACCACCAGCGCGGCGATCTGCACCACGCCGGCCAGCACCACGGCCCGCATCCGCCCGAGCCGGGCCACGATCCGCCGGTTGACCGCTCCCCCGGCCAGGCTGCCGAGCGTGTACGCCGTCAGCACCGCCGCGTACCCCTTGGTGCCCGCGCCCAGCCAGCCGGTCACGACGACCACCAGGGTGGCGATGAGCGCGCCCATCCCGACGTTGCACAGCGCGGTGGCGGCGCACAGCCCGCGCAGGGCCCTGTCCCGCCCGAGGGCGCGCAGCCCCTCGGCTATCTCCCGCCGCAGCGTGCTGCCCGCCGGTCTCGGCTGCCGCTCGGGCGCCGGGACCCGCAGGGAGGCCACGAGAGCGGCGGCCACCAGGAAGGTGGCGGCATCGGCCGCGAAGGGCGCGGCGGCCCCCGCGGCGAACAGCAGGGGTACGACCGGGCCGCCCAGCAGCCCGCCCGCGAGGCGCTGCCCGGTCATCAGACGGGCGTTGGCGCTGCCGAGCGCCTCGGGCCCCACCAGGGCGGGCAACAGGGCCGTGGCGGCGTTGTCGAAGAGTGTCTGGAGCGTGGTCAGCGCGAAAGCCAGGGCGATCAGCAGGCCGATCGAGGCGTGCCCGAGGGCCACCGCCAGGGCGAAGCCGCCGACGAGGAGGCCCCGTACCGTGTCCGCCGCCCACATCGCGCGCCGCTGGTCCACACGGTCCGCGACGGCGCCGCCGAGCAGCCCGAAGACGATCCAGGGCAGATAGCCGCAGGCCGTGACGGAGGCGATGAGCAGCGGGTCGTCGGTCAGGGACAGGGCGAGCAGCGGCAGCGCGACCGTACGCAGCGCGTCGCCGAAGCTGGACAGCACGGCGGCACTCCACAGCTGTCCGAATCCACCGCGCCACGCCGGCGCACCCGCGTCGGCGGCTTCGCGCCCGGCCTCGACCCCTGTCATGGTTCCCCCGCCTCACGATTCACCGATGCGCAAACCGTAGAGGGCACCACTGACAATCGGTCCGCGGCGGCCGGTCCGCCCGGATACGCAACAGGTCCGGCCCCGCACCCGAAGGCGGCCGACCGGACCTCAAGTCCTAGATCTCGCCCCGCAGTTTGGCGAGCGCCTCGGCGAGGATCGCCTCGCCGTCCGCGTCGCTGCGCCGCTCCCGCACATAGGCCAGGTGCGTCTTGTAGGGCTCGGTCCGCGGCGGGGCCGGCGGGTTGTCCTGGTCCTGACCGGCCGGGAAGCCGCAGCGCGGGCAGTCCCAGGTGTCGGGAACCTGCGCGTCGCTGGCGAAGCTCGGCTGGGTCTCGTGTCCGTTGGAGCACCAGAAGGAGATGCGCAGACGCGGCGCGGACTCGCCACGCTCGGCCTCGCCCATCGGCCCCGCCCCGACCCGGCTTCCTCGGATCGCGTTGCCACTTGCCACGGTCGTAACTCCCTGCGTGATGGTGCCGCGAAGCGAGTCGGCCTCCGCTCCGCCGCGAGCGCCTCAGTCTACGTAAGGCCCAACGCGCGTCCAATGATGGGAGTTACCGCTCCCACACAGACGCAAGCCCCATGATAGGCCGCGCTCAGGAGCGCGTACCGACCATGAGGCCATACGTGTGGAATGTGCGGTCCCGACCGACGGGCAGCCGCTCGTCAGCTGCTCGACTTCATCAGGATGCCGAGCACGATGATGCAGGCGAGCCACAGCAGGCCGATGACCACGGTGATGCGGTCGAGGTTGCGCTCGGCGACCGAGGAGCCGCCGACGGAGGACTGCATACCGCCACCGAACATGTCGGAGAGGCCGCCGCCCTTCCCCTTGTGCATCAGCACCAGCAGCATCAGCAGCAGGCTGAAGACGATCAGGGCGATCGAGAACCCCAAAACCACGGCTGGACCAACTTCCTCGGATTCGGATGGACGACGGGGTGTGGCAGGTCATGCCTACCATGCCCCCGCAAGGGTACGACGGATCGCCGCCCACGCATACTCACGGCCCGGCCCGCCGCTCACGGCGGGCCCGGCTCAGTGCCCGCGGTGGACCCGGCTCACTGCTCGGAGAAGCGCACGATCTTGACGAACTCGTCCGAGTCCAGCGAGGCACCGCCGACCAGGGCGCCGTCGATGTCCTTCTGCGCCATGATCTCGGCGACGTTGCCCGACTTCACCGAGCCGCCGTACTGGATGCGCACCTGGTCGGCGACCTCCTGCGAGTACAGCTCGGCGAGCTTGCCGCGGATGGCGCCGCAGACCTCCTGGGCCTCCGCCGCGCCGCAGACCTTGCCGGTGCCGATGGCCCAGACGGGCTCGTAGGCGATCACGATCGACTCGGCCTGCTCGGCCGGGAGGTCCTTCAGACCTCCTTCGACCTGGGCGAGCGTGTGCTGAACGTGGTTGCCCGCGTCGCGGACCTCCAGTTCCTCGCCGACACACAGGATCGGGGTCAGGCCGTGCTTGTAGGCGGCCTTGACCTTGGCGTTCACCAGCTCGTCGGTCTCGTTGTGGTACTGCCGGCGCTCGGAGTGGCCGATCACCACGTAGGTGCACTTCAGCTTGGCCAGCATCGGACCGGAGATCTCGCCGGTGTACGCGCCGGAGTCGTGCGCCGAGACGTCCTGGGCGCCGTACTTGATCTTGAGCTTGTCGCCGTCGACCAGCGTCTGCACGGAGCGCAGGTCGGTGAAGGGCGGCAGGACGGCGACCTCGACGGCCTCGTAGTCCTTGTCGGCCAGGGCGAAGGCGAGCTTCTGGACGTGCGCGATGGCCTCGAGGTGGTTGAGGTTCATCTTCCAGTTGCCCGCCATCAGCGGCGTGCGCGTGCTCATACGGTTTCAGTCCTCCAGTGCGGCGAGGCCGGGGAGCGTCTTGCCCTCGAGGTATTCGAGGGAGGCGCCGCCGCCGGTAGAGATGTGGCCGAATGCCGTCTCGTCGAAGCCCAGCGTACGGACTGCCGCGGCGGAGTCGCCGCCGCCCACGACGGTGAAGCCGTCCGAGTCGACCAGGGCCTGGGCGACCGCCTTGGTGCCCTCGGCGAAGTCGGGGTGCTCGAAGACGCCCATCGGGCCGTTCCAGAAGACGGTGGCGGCGTCGGCGAGCTTCGCGGCGTACAGCTTGCGGGACTCCGGGCCGATGTCGAGGCCCTGCTGGCCGGCCGGCATGGCGTCCGCGGCGACGGCGGCGGGGTGGACCGGGGCCTTGGCCTTCAGGTCCGGGAACTCGGGCGAGACCAGCGTGTCCACCGGCAGGACCAGCTCGACACCGGTCTTCTCGGCCCGCTCGATGTACTCCTTGACGGCCGGGAGCTGGTCCTCCTGAAGGAGGGACGTGCCGATCTCGTGGCCCTGGGCCTTGAGGAAGGTGTACGCCATGCCGCCGCCGATGAGCAGCCGGTCGGCCTTGCCCAGCAGCTCGTCGATGACGGCGAGCTTGTCGGAGACCTTGGCGCCGCCGAGCGCGACGACGTAGGGCCGCCGGACGTCCTCGGTGAGCTTCTTCAGGACACCGACCTCGGTGGCGATGAGGTAGCCGGCGTAGTGCGGCAGGCGGGCCGGCAGGTCGTAGACGGAGGCGTGCTTGCGGTGCACGGCGCCGAATCCGTCGCCGACGTACACGTCCGCGAGGGCGGCGAGCCGGTCGGCGAACTCGCCGCGCTCGGTGTCGTCCTTGGACGTCTCGCCGGGGTTGAACCGCAGGTTCTCGATGACCGCGACCTGGCCGGGCTGAAGGCCGTCCACGGCGGCGTGGGCGGCCGGGCCGACGGTGTCCTGGGCGAACGCCACGGGGGCGCCCAGGAGTTCGCCGAGCCGCTCGGCGGCGGGCAGCAGCGAGAAGGCCGGGTCGGGGGCACCCTTGGGGCGGCCCAGGTGGGAGGCGACGACCACCTTGGCGCCGGCCTCGGCGAGGGCCTTGACGGTGGGCAGGACGGCGCGGATGCGGCCGTCGTCGGTGATGACACCGTCGGCCAGCGGCACGTTGAGGTCGGCGCGGACGAAGACCCGCTTGCCGTCCACGCCTTCGGAGAGAAGTTCGTCGATCGTCTTCATGGGGTGGGACTCCTGAGGAGGGGGCTCTTGATCGTACGAGGGCTGATCGATCCGCACGTGGGCGGGTTGTGGTCGTTCGGCCCGCTGCACGTGCGTCAGGGCCCGGACGGCGCTTGGCGCGCCGCCCGAGCCCTGCTCTCACATCGAGGTGCCTGCCCTGCCGGTCAGAGCTGGTTGCCGACGAAGACCGTGAGGTCGACGAGGCGGTTGGAGTAGCCCCACTCGTTGTCGTACCAGCCGATGATCTTCACGTTCTTGCCGTCCTGAACCATGGTCAGGGAGGAGTCGAACGTGCAGGACGCCGGGGCGTTGACGATGTCCGAGGAGACGATCGGGTCCTCGGTGTAGTCCAGGAGGCCCTTCAGCTCGCCCTCGGCGGCCTTCTGGAAGGCGGCGTTGACCTCTTCCTTCGTGACCTCGCGGGAGAGCTCGACGACGAGGTCGGTGACCGAGCCGGTGGGAACCGGGACGCGCATGGCGATGCCGTCCAGCTTGCCCTTGAGCTGCGGCAGCACCAGGGCGGTGGCCTTGGCGGCGCCGGTGGTGGTCGGGATGATGTTCTCGGCGGCGGCACGGGCGCGGCGCAGGTCCTTGTGCGGGAAGTCCAGGATGCGCTGGTCGTTCGTGTACGCGTGCACGGTGGTCATCAGACCCTTGACGATGCCGAAGTTCTCGTCGAGGACCTTCGCCATCGGCGCCACGCAGTTGGTGGTGCAGGAGGCGTTGGAGATGACGTGGTGGCTGGCCGGGTCGTACGTGTCCTGGTTGACGCCCATCACGATGGTGACGTCTTCGTTCTTCGCCGGAGCGGAGATGATGACCTTCTTGGCGCCGCCGGCGATGTGCTTCTCGGCGTCATCCTTCTTGGTGAAGATGCCGGTGGACTCGATGACGATGTCGACGCCGAGTTCACCCCAGGGGATGTCGGCGGGGTTGCGCTCGGACAGCACCTTGATGGTGTGGCCGTCGACGGTGATGGTGTCGGCGGTGTGGGAGACCTCCTGCTTGAGGCGGCCCAGGATGGTGTCGTACTTCAGCAGGTGAGCGGTGGTCGCGGTGTCACCCAGGTCATTGACAGCCACGATCTCGATGTCAGCACCCTGCTCCAGCAGCGCGCGGAAGTAGTTACGACCGATGCGGCCAAAGCCGTTGATGCCTACGCGGATCGTCACGAACCGATCTCCTCGTTGGTACGCCGGTTTCGACGCCGGCGAGCTGTATTGGGATGTCCCCGACCACCCACGACCCTACCCCTCCAAGGCCTCCGAAGTGACATCCGGACGCGTCCTGGACAGCACTGCTTCGACAAAGGCCCGAACCCCTCGCGCAGGCTGCCGGGATCACCCGATTTCGCTATGGATTGCCCATACCAATTGACCGTGTTGGTCACTCGTTCGTGAGCACCTCAGCTCACTTGTGAAATGCCGTGATCTCCGACCAATCCGGACTTCCGGCAAACCCGTCAATTCCCCCACGGGGCCACCTCTGCGTCGGAGTGTCCCCACCGCCCCGTCCATGCCCCGGCCACCTCTGCCCTCGACGGCCGAAGCGGCCTGTCAAGCACCGTCGCCGACCCGCGTCGGCCGACCCGGGCTGGTCACTGTCGGTAGTCCCATATCAACCGACCGGCCACCATCGGCCAACCAGCCGGTGCTGGTTGGCCGATGGTGGCCGGTCGGGGTGCGGTGACGATCGATGTGAGGCGGCACGCCGATGGCGGCCGGCACGGGTCGGTCGGGTGGTGCCGACCGACCCGTGGCGGGAGGACGCGGCCGGCCGGAGGCGGCAGGGCGGTCGGGAACGGTCAGGACGTGGGCCGGTCGGAACATGGGGCCGGGCCGGTCGGCCGGCCCGTGGCGGTCAGCCCGCCAGGTTGTCCGCCAGTTCGTCGGCGAGGTTCGCCTCGGTGCCGGGGATGCCGAGGTCGGAGGCCCGCTTGTCGGCCATGGCCAGCAGGCGGCGGATGCGTCCGGCGACCGCGTCCTTGGTCAGCGGGGGGTCTGCGAGGGCGCCCAGTTCCTCCAGGGAGGCCTGCTTGTGCTCCATGCGCAGGCGCCCCGCGGCGGCGAGGTGCTCGGGAACGTCGTCGGCGAGGATCTCCAGGGCACGGGCCACCCGCGCGCCGGCCGCGACGGCTGCGCGGGCCGAGCGGCGCAGATTGGCGTCGTCGAAGTTGGCGAGGCGGTTGGCCGTGGCACGGACCTCGCGGCGCATCCGCCGCTCCTCCCAGGCCAGCACGGACTCGTGGGCGCCCAGACGGGTCAGCAGGGCGCCGATCGCGTCGCCGTCGCGGACCACCACCCGGTCCACGCCCCGCACCTCGCGGGCCTTCGCGGCGATGGACAGCCGGCGCGCGGCACCGACCAGCGCGAGGGCCGCCTCCGGGCCCGGGCAGGTCACCTCCAGGGAGGAGGAGCGGCCCGGCTCGGTGAGTGAACCGTGGGCCAGGAAGGCACCTCGCCAGGCGGCCTCCGCGTCGCAGGTGGCCCCCGAGACCACCTGCGGCGGCAGGCCGCGGATCGGCCGGCCCCGACCGTCGACCAGACCGGTCTGGCGGGCCAGCTGGTCACCGCCCGCGACGACGCGCACGACGTAGCGCGAGCCGCGGCGCAGTCCGCCCGGCGCCATCACGATCAGCTCGGAGCTGTGGCCGAAGATCTCCAGGATGTCCCGCTTCAGGCGCCGTGCCGCCATGGCGGTGTCCAGCTCCGCCTCGATCACGATCCGCCCGCTGACCAGGTGGAGGCCGCCGGCGAACCGCAGAAGGGCGGAGACCTCCGCCTTCCTGCAGCAGGTCCGGGTGACGGGGAGCCGGGAGATCTCATCCTTCACCGCTGCCGTCATCGCCATGGGCCGATCCTTCCATGCATCCGAAAAATACGGTCGTACGCGGCGGCCAGCAGCTCCGGGTCGTGCCGCGGAGTTCCGTCCCTCCGGGCCACCGGCGCGAGCTCGACCGCGGCGCCGAACCGCTTGGCGGCCTCGGTCAGCACTTCGCGGTCGGGCACGGCGGCCTCGTCGGCCAGCACCACGTCCAGGGCGAGTTTAGGGGCGTGTCGTCCCAAAACCTCCAAATGACGCTGCGGGGAGAAGCCCTCGGTTTCTCCCGGCTGCGGCGCGAGGTTCAGGGACAGCACCCGGCGGGCCCTGGTCTCGGTGAGCGCGTCCAGGAGCTCGGGCACCAGCAGGTGCGGGATGACCGAGGAGAACCAGGAGCCGGGTCCGAGCACCACCCAGTCCGCGTCCAGGACCGCGTCGACGGCCTCGGGCACGGCGGGAGGGTCGAGCGGCACCAGGTGCACGGACTGCACCTCGCCCGAGGTGAGCGCGACGGTGGCCTGGCCGCGCACGGTGTCGACCTCCTCGGGCCGCTCCGGATCATGCCCCTTGACCAGGGCCTGGAGCTCCAGGGGCACGGCGGACATGGGCAGCACGCGCCCGTGCGCCCCCAGCAGCTTGCCCACCAGGTCCAGCGCCTGGACGTGGTCGCCGAGCTGTTCCCACAGGGCGACGATCAGCAGGTTGCCCACCGCGTGGTCGTGCAGGTCGCCCTGGGAGGTGAAGCGGTGCTGGATCACTCGGGCCCAGGTCTGGCCCCAGTCGTCGTCGCCGCACAGCGCGGCCAGCGCCTTGCGCAGGTCCCCGGGCGGCAGCACGCCCAGCTCGTCGCGCAGGCGCCCGCTGGAGCCCCCGTCGTCCGCCACGGTGACGACGGCCGTGAGATCGCCGGTGATCCGGCGCAGTGCGGCGAGCGAGGCGGACAGGCCCATGCCGCCGCCGAGGGCGACCACCTTGGGCTGGGCGCCGCGGCGGCGCGCCCGGCCGCCCCGGGCCTCGGCCGGGCGCCCCGCGCGCGCCGCGATCGCCTGGCGCGCCGAACGTCCCTCCGGCACCACCCGGCGCAGCCTGCTCAGCCGCGGAGTACGTCCACTCACTCGCGCCCCATGTCCCGGTGGACGACGACGGTCTCCACGCCCTCGGCCGCGAGCCGCGCGGCGAGCTTCTCCGACACGGCCACCGAGCGGTGCTTGCCGCCCGTGCAGCCGATCGCGATGGTCACGTACCGCTTGCCCTCGCGCCGGTAGCCGGCCGAGATGAGCCGCAGCAGCTCGGCGTAGCGGTCGAGGAACTCCTTGGCGCCGGGCTGGTTGAAGACGTACGCGGCGACCTCGTCGTTCAGGCCGGTGTACGGGCGCAGTTCGGGAACCCAGTGCGGGTTGGGCAGGAACCGCATGTCGGCGACCAGGTCGGCGTCGACCGGCAGACCGTACTTGAAGCCGAACGACATCACGGTGGCCCGCAGTTCGGGCTCCTCCTCGCCGGCGAACTGGGCGTCCATCTTGGCGCGCAGTTCGTGCACGTTGAGGCTGGAGGTGTCGATCACCAGGTCGGCGTCGCCGCGCAGTTCGCGCAGCAGCTCACGCTCGGCGGCGATGCCGTCGACGATGCGGCCGTCGCCCTGGAGCGGGTGGGGCCGGCGCACCGACTCGAAGCGGCGCACCAGGGCCTCGTCCGAGGACTCCAGGAAAACGATCCGCCTGGTGACGTTCTTGGCCTCCAGGCCGGCCAGGGACTCGCGCAGGTTGTCGAAGAAGCGGCGGCCGCGGACGTCGACGACGACCGCGATGCGTGCCACGTTGCCCTGCGAGCGGGCACCGAGCTCCACCATGGTGGGGATCAGCGCCGGCGGCAGGTTGTCGACGACGAACCAGCCGAGGTCCTCCAGACATTTGGCGGCCGTGGACCGGCCGGCCCCGGACATGCCGGAGATGATCACCAGCTCGGGAATGGCCGTGTCGGGGACGCCGGCTGTGTCGATGCCCGTACTCACCTGTGCTCCGTTTTCCTTGGACGCGCGTTCGTGCTGTTCCTCGCGCGGTCCCTCGTGGGACTGATCTCGCTCGGCGCTTCGCCGTGCGTCGTGCTCGGTCATGTCTCCTGCCCCCGTCGGTCGTCCGGAACGCCCGTGGGCACGGGCGTCTCCGCGTCGCCCGCCGTAGTCGCCGGCGGCGCTTCTTCCACGTCTTCCATGATCTCTCCAGTCGCCGTGTTGACGGCGGGTGCGGCCGGGGCCGCCTGGGCGAGTGCCGCCGCGATGGTCTCGGCCGTTTTACGGCCTATACCGGGTACCCCGCAGATCTGGTCGATTGTCGCGGACCGCAGCCGCTTCACCGAGCCGAAATGCTTGATCAGCGCCTGTTTGCGTGTCTCGCCGAGGCCGGGCACGTCGTCCAGGGGCCCGGCGCGGAAGCGCTTGGCCCGTCTGGTGCGCTGGTAGGTGATGGCGAACCGGTGGGCCTCGTCGCGCACGCGTTGCAGCAGGTACAGGCCCTCGCTGCTGCGGGGCAGGACCACCGGGTCGTCGTCGCCGGGCAGCCAGACCTCCTCCAGCCGCTTGGCCAGTCCGCACACGGCGATGTCGTCGATGCCGAGTTCGTCCAGGGCTCGCTGGGCGGCCGCCACCTGGGGCTGCCCGCCGTCGACGACGACGAGCTGGGGCGGGTAGGCGAAGCGCTTGGGGCGGCCGTCGTCCTCGGTGAGGGCGCCGACGGCTCCTCCGGGTGCGCCGTCGGGCGAGCCGTCGGGTGAGCCGTCCACGGCGACGTCCTCGCCGTCGGCCCACTCGCCGGTCCTCTCCTTCTCCGCGAGGTAGCGCCTGAAGCGACGGGTGATCACCTCGTGCATGGAGCGGACGTCGTCCTGGCCCTCGAAGCCCTTGATCTGGAAGCGGCGGTACTCGCTCTTGCGCTGGAGGCCGTCCTCGAAGACGACCATGGAGGCCACCACGTCGTCTCCCTGGAGGTGGGAGATGTCGTAGCACTCGATCCTGAGGGGGGCGCTGTCCAGGTCGAGGGCCTCGGCGATCTCCTCCAGGGCGCGCGAGCGCGTGGTGAGGTCGGAGGCGCGCCTGGTCTTGTGCAGGACGAGCCCCTGCTGGGCGTTGCGCTGCACGGTCTCCATGAGAGCCTTCTTGTCGCCGCGCTGCGGGATGCGCAGCGAGACGTTCGACCCGCGGCGCTCGGCGAGCCACTCCTGGACCGGTTCGACCGGGTCGGGCAGGGCCGGGACGAGGACCTCCTTGGGCACGGCGTCCCCGCTCTCCTCGCCGTACAGCTGCTGCAGGGCGTGCTCGACGAGAGCGCCGGTGGTGACATCCTCCACCTTGTCGGTCACCCAGCCGCGCTGGCCGCGCACCCGCCCGCCGCGCACGTGGAAGATCTGCACCGCGGCCTCCAGCTCGTCCTCGGCGACGGCGATGAGGTCGGCGTCGGTCGCGTCGGCGAGCACGACCGCGTTCTTCTCCATGGCCTTCTTCAGGGCCTCGATGTCGTCGCGCAGGCGGGCCGCCCGCTCGTACTCCATCTCCTCGGCCGCCTCCGCCATCTGCTTCTCCAGGCGGCGCAGATACGTGCCGGTGCGGCCGGCCATGAAGTCGCTGAAGTCCTCGGCCAGTTCGCGGTGCTCCTCGGCGGAGACGCGGCCGACGCACGGCGCGGAGCACTTGCCGATGTAGCCCAGCAGGCAGGGGCGGCCGGTGCGGGCGGCGTTCTTGAAGACACCGGCCGAGCAGGTGCGCACCGGGAAGACGCGCAGCAGCAGGTCGACGGTGTCGCGGATGGCCCACGCGTGCCCGTACGGCCCGAAGTAACGCACGCCCTTCTTCTTGTGGCCGCGCATCACCTGCACCCGCGGGAACTCCTCGTTCATCGTCACCGCGAGGTACGGGTAGCTCTTGTCGTCGCGGTACTTGACGTTGAACCGGGGGTCGTACTCCTTGATCCAGGAGTACTCCAGCTGCAGCGCCTCGACCTCCGTGGACACCACCGTCCACTCCACGGACGCGGCCGTGGTGACCATGCTGCGGGTGCGCGGGTGGAGGTTCGCGAGGTCCTGGAAGTAGTTCGCCAGGCGCTGGCGCAGGCTCTTGGCCTTTCCGACGTAGATGACCCGGCGGTACTCGTCACGGAACCGGTAGACCCCGGGTGAGTCCGGGATGTCTCCCGGCTTGGGGCGGTAGCTGGAGGGGTCGGCCATGTCTCAACCCTACTGTCGAGCACCGACACCGCGGCGGCCCTCCACGACCCGGGCAGCGGCGCGCCCCGGCCAGGGCTGCTTCCTTGGCCAGGAGCGCATTCCTGTCGGGTCTCAGGTGTTGTCGGGACTTGGTCAACACGCTTCAATGCGGGGGAACTCGGGGCCGTGAACGACGGCGTACGGATGTGAAGAACCCTGCCTTCGCACGGGGCGGCCCCGACGACCCGCGTGAAGGGTCCGCCGAGCCGCCCGCACCTTCACAGAAAGGC
Organism: Streptomyces sp. NPDC093064; assembly: GCF_044754605.1. NCBI lineage: Bacteria > Bacillati > Actinomycetota > Actinomycetes > Kitasatosporales > Streptomycetaceae > Streptomyces > Streptomyces sp. NPDC093064. Next base: position 37,959 of record NZ_JBIVPK010000015.1, on the reverse strand, counting down.
CCGCGCATGCCGCACGCCACACAGGAGGCGGATGTCGCCACCGCGGAACTGGACACGGCCCTGCGGGGCGGCCCCTTCCACGTGGCGCTGCGCGCCGCGATCGCCGCCCGCGGACTGCCGTTGCAGCGCGTGCAGCACCATCTGACGCGCTACGGAGTGAAGGTCGGCGTCACCAGCCTCAGCTACTGGCAGCAGGGCGCCCGGCGCCCGCAGCGCCCGGAGTCGCTGCGGGCCGTACGGGCGCTGGAGGAGATCCTGCGGCTGCCGGACGAGTCGTTGATCCGGCTGCTGGCCGACGCCGACGAGCACGCGGCCGGCGGGCGGCCCGCCGTGCGCTCCTACCGCTCCCTGGTCCGGGCCTCCGACGTGCTGGGCGGGCTGCTGGCGGAGCTGGACTGCCCGCCCGGCGGCGGGCTGCACGTGCTCGGGCACCACGAGCGGGTGCTGATCGGGGCGCGCCGCGAACTCGCGGGCCGCGAGTCCCAGCACATCGTGCGCGCCCACCGGGACGGCGTGGACCGCTTCGTGGCCGTCCACCACGGCGATCCGGGGTGCGCGCCGGAGCGGATGACCGTGCGGGCCCTGGAGAACTGCCGTACCGGGCGGATACGCCGGCACCACGACACCGGGGTGTTGGTGGCCGAACTGCTCTTCGACACCCGGCTGCGGGCCGGCGACACGTTCCTGTTCCGGCACGGCGTGGAGGACGGAACGGCCGGGACGACGCGCGAGTACGTCCGGGAGTTCGCCTCCGCCGGCGGCCAGTACGCCCTTCAGGTGCGGTTCGACGCCGGCACCCTGCCGGTGCGCTGCCACCGGTTCACTCAGGCGTCGGCGGCGGCTCCGCGCAGCGGCCGCCGGGAGCTGGCGGTGAGCGAGCGGCACCGTTCGGTGCACCTCGTGGAGCCGCGCGTGCGGTCGGGGACCGTGGGGGTCGGCTGGGACTGGGAGTGAGCGGGCCGGCCGGCGGCGGACGTCAGGCGCCGGATCCGGCGACGAGCCTGCCGCCCTCGGCGCGCACGGGCAGTTCGGGCAGCGGCGCGCTTGCCGGGGAGCGCACCACCTCGCCGGTCGTGGCGTCGAACTCGCTGCCGTGGCAGGGGCAGATCAGCTTCGTCCCCTGCAGCTTGTTGATCGGGCACTGCGCGTGCGTGCAGATCGTGCTGAACGCCTTGAGGGTGCCGTCCGCGTCCCGGCTGACCACCACGTTGTGGTCCCGGTACAGCTTGGCGCCGCCCTTGGGGACCTCGCTCTCGGCGCCGAGGTCGACCGGCGCGGTGGGCGTGGCGGGGGTCGTGACGCCGCCGCCGATCGGTCCGCAGGCGGTGAGCCCGAGCGCGACGGCGGGGGTGAGGGCCGCTCCCCGCAGGATCGTGCGGCGGCTCGCGGAGGGGCGGCCGGACATGAAGGCCTCCACTGGTCAAGGGGCTGGACAACGCCGACGATACCCACCGGTCCCGGACCGGACGGGGGCGGGTCGGACGGACGGACGCGGACGACCCGGGCCGGCGTTTTACCTCCGGCGCGCAATGGGATAGCTTCCCGGCCCGAGCTGTCCGAGAGAGGAACCGACTCGTGATCGTCGTCGCCGGTGAGGCCCTGATCGACCTGGTACCGCGGGGAAGGGGCGCCCTCGCGGACCTCAGACCGGCACTCGGCGGCGGCCCGTACAACACGGCCGTCGCGCTGGGCCGCCTCGGCTCACCCACGGCGTTCTGCTCCCGCACGTCGTACGACGCCTTCGGCGACGCCCTGCTCGACGGGCTGCGGGGGGCCGGGGTGGACGTGTCCGGTGTGCAGCGCGGCGCCGAGCCGACCACGCTGGCGGTCGCCACGGTCGGCAGCGACGGCTCCGCCGCGTACTCGTTCTACGTCGAGGGCACCGCCGACCGTCTGTTCACGGTGCCCGCCGCCCTCCCCGCCGGAACCCGCGCGGTGTCCTTCGGCACCTGTTCGCTGGTGCTGGAGCCGGGCGCGAGCGCCTACGAGGAGCTGATGCGGACGGCGTCCGTCCAGGGTGTGTTCACCGCGCTGGACCCGAACATCCGGCCCGGCCTGATCGCGGACGCGGACGCCTACCGGGCGCGTTTCGCGAGCTGGCTGCCCTCGGTGTCGCTGCTGAAGCTCTCCGAAGAGGACGCGGGGTGGCTGGGCGGCACTCCGCGCGAGTGGCTGGCCGCCGGGCCCGCCGCCGTGGTGATCACCCACGGCGGCGACGGGCTCACCGCGTACACCCGGGACGGCGCGGAGTACTCCGTGCCGGGCGAGAAGGTCGACGTCGTCGACACCATCGGCGCGGGCGACACCGTGAACGCCGCCCTGCTGCACGCACTGGCCGTGCAGGACGCCCTCTCCCCCGAGGGCCTTGCGGGCCTCGGCGCCTCGGGCTGGAACCGGCTGCTGCGGTTCGCGGCCTGCGCGGCGGCGATCACCTGCTCGCGCGCGGGAGCGGAGCCGCCCTACGCGGCGGAGGTGGGCGCGCCGTAGACCTCCGGAGCGAGCGGCGCCCCGCGGGAGTACCCGCGGGGCGCGGTTGCCTGCCGGACGGTGTCTCAGGCCTTGCGGGCCCGCGTCGTCTTCTTCGCGGGCGTCGCCTTCTTGCTCGCCGTGCTGTTGGCGGCCTTGGTCGTCGTCCTGGCCGTGGCCGTCTTGCGGGTCGTCGACGCGGCCGCGACGGCCTTCTTGGCGGCGGTCCCGCGCGGGGCCTTGGCCGAGGAGGCGGCGTCGCTGATCCGGTCCGGCTGAAGGATCTCGCGCAGGAACTTCCCGGTGTGGCTGGCCGGGACGCCGGCGACCTCCTCGGGCGTGCCCTCGGCGATGACCAGGCCGCCGCCTGCGCCGCCCTCGGGGCCCATGTCGACGACCCAGTCGGCGGTCTTGATCACATCGAGGTTGTGCTCGATGACGATGACCGTGTTGCCCTTCTCGACCAGTCCGGACAGCACCTTCAGCAGCTTGCTGATGTCCTCGAAGTGCAGACCGGTGGTGGGCTCGTCCAGGACGTAGACCGTGCGTCCGGTGGAGCGGCGCTGCAGCTCGCTGGCGAGCTTCACGCGTTGTGCCTCACCGCCGGACAGGGTGGTCGCGGACTGTCCCAGCCGAACGTAGCCGAGGCCGACGTCCTTGAGGGTATTGAGGTGGCGGGCGATCGCCGGGACCGCCTCGAAGAACTCGGTCGCCTCCTCGATCGGCATGTTGAGCACGTCGGCGATGGACTTGCCCTTGTAGTGGACTTCCAGGGTCTCCCGGTTGTAGCGGGCGCCGTGGCAGACCTCGCAGGGGACGTAGACGTCCGGCAGGAAGTTCATCTCGATCTTGATGGTGCCGTCGCCCGCGCAGTTCTCGCAGCGCCCGCCCTTGACGTTGAAGGAGAAGCGGCCCGGCTGGTAGCCCCGGACCTTCGCCTCGGTGGTCTCGGCGAACAGCTTGCGGACGTGGTCGAAGACGCCGGTGTACGTCGCCGGGTTGGACCGCGGGGTGCGGCCGATGGGCGACTGGTCGACGTGCACCACCTTGTCCACGAGGTCGTCGCCGTCCACGCGCGTGTGCCGGCCGGGCACATTGCGGGCGCCGTTCAGCTCGCGGGCCAGGTGGGTGTACAGGATGTCGTTGACCAGCGTCGACTTGCCCGAGCCGGAGACACCGGTGACCGCCGTGAACAGGCCGAGCGGGAAGGACACGTCGATGTCCTTCAGGTTGTTCTCCCGGGCGCCGTGCACGGTGAGCTGCCGGGACGGATCGAGTGGGCGCCGGATGTCGGGCAGCGGGATCGCCTTCTTACCGGCCAGGTACTGCCCGGTCTGCGACTCGGCGTTGGCGAGCAGTTCCTTCAGGGAGCCGCTGTGCACGACCTTGCCGCCGTGCTCACCCGCGCCGGGGCCGATGTCGACGATCCAGTCGGCGGTCTTGATGGTGTCCTCGTCGTGCTCGACGACGATGAGCGTGTTGCCCATGTCGCGCAGCCGGACCAGGGTCTCGATCAGCCGGTGGTTGTCGCGCTGGTGCAGGCCGATGGACGGCTCGTCCAGGACGTACAGGACGCCGACCAGGCCGGAGCCGATCTGGGTGGCCAGACGGATGCGCTGGGCCTCGCCGCCGGAGAGCGTGCCGGCCGCGCGGTTCAGCGAGAGGTAGTCGAGGCCGACGTCGACCAGGAACCGCAGCCGCTCGTTGACCTCCTTGAGGACGCGCTCGGCGATCTTCTTGTCACGGGCGTCCAGCTTCAGCCCGCGCAGGAAGTCCGCGCAGTCACTGATGGACATCGCGGAGATCTCGGCGATCGACTTGTCCATGAGCGTGACCGCGAGGACGACCGGCTTCAGGCGCGTGCCCTCACAGGTGGGGCAGGGCACCTCGCGCATGTACCCCTCGAAGCGCTCGCGGCTGGCGTCGCTCTCGGCCTCGCTGTGCCGGCGCTTGACGAACGGCACGGCGCCCTCGAAGGGCGTGGTGTAGACGCGCTCGCGTCCGTACCGGTTGCGGTAGCGGACCTCGATCTGCGTCCTGTGGCCGTAGAGCAGGGCCTTCTTGGCGCGCTGCGGCAGGCCCGCGAAGGGGATGTCGGTGCGGAAGCCGAGGGCGTCGGCGAGGGCGTCGACCAGCCGTCCGAAGTAGTCCTTGGTGTGCCCGTGCGACCAGGGGTGGATGGCGCCTTCGTCGAGGGTCTTCTCCTCGTCCGGGACGATCAGCTCCGGGTCGACCTCCATGCGTGTGCCGATGCCGGTGCACTCGGGGCAGGCGCCGAAGGGCGAGTTGAAGGAGAAGGAACGGGGCTCCATCTCCTCGAAGGACAGGTCGTCGTACGGGCAGTACAGGTGCTCCGAGTACATCCGCTCGCGCTCGGGGTCGTCCTCGGGCAGGTCGACGAAGTCGAGCACGACCATGCCGCCGGACAGGCCGAGCGCGGTCTCGACGGAGTCGGTGAGGCGGCGCTTGGCGGAGTCCTTGACCGTGAGGCGGTCGACGACCACCTCGATGGTGTGCTTCTCCTGCTTCTTCAGCGTGGGCGGGTGGGAGAGCTGGATGGTCTCGCCGTCCACGCGCGCCCGGGAGTAGCCCTTGGTCTGGAGGTCGGCGAAGAGGTCGACGAACTCGCCCTTGCGCTCGCGCACCAGCGGCGAGAGCACCTGGAAGCGGCTCCCCTCCGGCAGCTCGAGCACCCTGTCGACGATGGCCTGCGGCGACTGCCGTGAGATCGGGCGGCCGCACTCGGGGCAGTGCGGCTTGCCGATGCGGGCGAAGAGCAGGCGCAGGTAGTCGTAGACCTCGGTGATGGTGCCGACCGTCGAGCGCGGGTTGCGCGAGGTCGACTTCTGGTCGATGGAGACCGCCGGGGAGAGGCCCTCGATGAAGTCGACGTCCGGCTTGTCCATCTGGCCGAGGAACTGGCGGGCGTACGAGGAGAGCGACTCCACGTAGCGCCGCTGGCCCTCGGCGAAGATGGTGTCGAAGGCCAGGGAGGACTTGCCCGACCCGGACAGGCCCGTGAAGACGATGAGCGAGTCCCGAGGCAGGTCGAGCGAGACGTTCTTCAGGTTGTGCTCGCGCGCGCCACGGACGATGAGACGGTCGGCCACGCCGGTCCGCACCTTTCTTGAGAGAAGTGACAGGGGCGGGGCCCCCGTGCTTTCTCAGACTAGGGGGAGCCACTGACAACGCCGGGCGGGATTCCCGGATGCACCCGGATACACAACAATCCCCGGCTCTCCAGCATGCCCGATGCCACCCCCGACCTTATAGCACGTACATTCGATTTACGGCCGTCCTTCACCGCCTTCACCCGAAGGTGTGGCGGGGCTAGGGTCGGCGTCATGATGGATCACGCGCGCGACCTGGCGTCTGTGCAGGACGCAACCGAACGACTGCTGACCGCTGTCGGCAAGATGGACAACGCGGCTGTGACCGACCAGTCACGTCTGCCGGGCTGGACCCGGGGCCACATCCTGGCCCACCTCGCCCGCAACGCGGACGCGTTGGTGAACGTCTTCGAGGGCCGTCCCATGTACGCGTCCGCCGAGGCCCGGGACGCCGACATCGAGCGGGACGCCCCGCGCCCCCTCGACGTCCAGCTCACCGACGTGCGCGACACCGCGGCCCGCTTCCAGCGGACGGCGGCCGAACCCGCGGACTGGTCGCGGACCGTGGAGCTGCGCAACGGCGTCACCGACTCCGCGTCCCGGGTGCCCTTCCGGCGCTGGGTGGAGGTCGAACTGCACCACGTGGACCTCGGCATCGGCCACGAGCTCGAGGACCTGCCGGCAGAGTTCGTCGAGCGGGAGATCGAGTTCCTGGCCCAGCGGTTCTCCGGGCACCCTGACGTGCCGCCGGCCCGGCTGACGGACGGCACGCACGCGTGGGACACCGGCCGGGAGGCGGACGAGCCCGCGGTCACCGTCACGGGGGGCCGGGCGGACCTCCTCGGCTGGCTCGCGGGGCGCCGCGACGGATCCGCCCTGGCGGTGGCGGGTGGCGCGCTCCCGGCGCTGCCGCCGCTGTAGCCGCGTGCGCGGTCCCCGGGCGGCCGCCCCCGCTATAGGCTGACGGCCATGACGTACAGCGGAGAGGTGAAGGTCGGCGGCCCGGCGGACGTGCACGAGCTGAAGGACCTGATGATCACCAAGATCGCGGTCGGCCCGATGGACAACAACGCCTATCTGCTGCGCTGCCGGGCCACGGACGAGCAACTGCTGATCGACGCGGCGAACGACGCGTACACGCTGCTCGGCATGATCGGTGACGACGGCATCGCCTCCGTCGTCACCACCCACCGGCACGCCGACCACTGGCAGGCGCTGGCGGAGGTCGTCGCGGCCACGCGCGCGCGTACGTACGCGGGACGGGACGACGCCGAGGGCATCCCGGTGCCGACCGACGTCCTCGTGGGCGACGGGGACACCGTACGCGTGGGGCAGGTGGAACTCACCGCCCGCCACCTCGTCGGCCACACCCCCGGCTCGATCGCGCTGGTCTACGACGACCCGCACGGGCATCCCCACGTGTTCACGGGCGACTGCCTCTTCCCCGGCGGGGTCGGCAACACCCACAAGAACCCGAAGGCGTTCGCCAGCCTGATCCACGACGTGGAGACGAAGATCTTCGACGCTCTCCCGGACGAGACCTGGGTCTACCCGGGCCACGGCAACGACACCACGCTGGGCGCCGAGCGCCCGCATCTGCCGGAGTGGCACGCGCGCGGCTGGTGAACGGGCGGCAGGTGGCGAGCGGGCGGCGTACGGCCGCCCGCCGCTCCCGGGACGAGCGCCCCGCGCACCCCGTGTGAACCCCGCGCACACACCGGCGGCGCGCACCCGCTCCCCCTCCGCGTCGTCGCGCAGTCGACTGGAGCCAGCCCCGCGCGGGAGGACGGCTCCCGCGCGGTACGGGCCGCCGGACCTCTGTCCCGCCCTCGGCCGGCGGCCCCGGCGGCGGGCGGCTACGCGTCTGCCACCCGCTGTGCGCCGGCCAGTGCCGCGACCCGCTCCACCGCGAACGCATAGCCCTGCACTCCGCACCCCGCGATGACGCCGTCGGCGCGCAGGGAGACATAGGAGTGGTGCCGGAACTGCTCGCGCTGATGGATGTTGGAGATGTGCACCTCCACCACCGGCAGCCCGTCGCAGGTGTTGAGCGCGTCGAGGATGGCGACGGAGGTGTGCGAGTAGGCGGCCGGGTTGATGACGATTCCGCAGTGGTTCAGCCGGGCCTCGTGGATCCAGTCGACCAGCTCGCCCTCGTGGTTGGACTGGCGGAAGTCGACCGTGCCGCCATGCGCGGCGGCTGCCTTGGCGCACAGCGCCTCGACGTCCGCGAGGGTGTCGGAGCCGTAGATCTCCGGCTGCCGCTGCCCGAGCAGGTTCAGGTTGGGGCCGTTGAGAATCATGATCGGGGCGTTGGCCAGGGTGCGGGGCACGGTTCCTCCGGTCCGTTCGTCCTGCGGCGGCCGATGGGCGACCGCCGCTCGGACCCGGTCTATCACGGCACGGCGGTGCGCCTAGGGGTTGATCGCCAGCTCCAGGTAGGCCGCGAAGATCACCAGGTGGACACCGCCCTGGAGCGGCGTGGCCCGTCCCGGCACCACGGTCAGCGAACTGACCACCACGGTGAGCAGGAGCATCAGCATGTGGGTGGAGCCGAGGCCGAGGACGAGCGGCCCGGACAGCCACAGCGACGCCAGCGCGACGGCCGGGATGGTCAGGCCGATGCTGGCCATCGCGGATCCCAGCGCGAGGTTGAGGCTGGTCTGCACCCGGTCGCGCCGGGCGGAGCGCAGCGCGGCGATGGTCTCGGGCAGGAGCACGAGCAGGGCGATGATCACGCCGACGACCGCGTGGTGCAGACCGGCCGACTCCACCGCGGACTCGACGGTGGGCGACACGCCCTTGGCCAGCCCGACCACGCCGACCAGGGCCAGGCCCAGCAGTCCCAGGCTGATCCAGGCGGTGCGGGCGGACGGTGCCGCCGCGTGGTCCTCGGAAGTGATCACCTCGCCCTGCCGGGTGATCGGCAGGAAGTAGTCGCGGTGCCGCACGGTCTGGGTGGTCACGAACAGGCCGTACAGGACGAGCGAGGAGATCGCGGCGAAGGTGAGCTGGACTCCCGAGAACTGCGGTCCCGGCTGGGTGGTGGTGAACGTCGGGAGCACCAGGCTGAGTGTGGCCAGGGTCGCCACGGTGGCGAGCGCGGCGCCGGTGCCTTCGGCGTTGAAGACGGCCGTGCCATGGCGCAGGGAGCCGACCAGCAGGCTCAGTCCGACCACGCCGTTGCAGGTGATCATCACGGCCGCGAACACCGTGTCCCTGGCGAGCGTCGAGGACTTGTCGCCGCCGTCTGCCATCAAGGTCACGATGAGCGCGACCTCGATGACGGTGACGGCGATCGCGAGGACCAGGGAGCCGAAGGGTTCGCCGACCCGGTGGGCGACCACCTCCGCGTGGTGCACCGCGGCCAGGACCGAGCCCGCGAGGACCAGGGTGGCCACGCCGACGACCGCGCCGGGCAGGGACCGCCCCCAGGTGAGGATCAGCAGGACGACCGCGAGGACCGGCACGATGATCGTCCACGCCGTCAAGAGTCCCCTGAGCCGCGTGATCATGCTGCGATCGTCGCAGAGTCCCAGAGCGTTCGCATGCGCGATCAGGGGCCGGGTGCGCTCCCGCTCGCACTCACGCATCGACCCGGTCCTTCGCCGCGTCCTCGTGGCCTTCCTCCCGTGCCTCCGTCTCCCGCACCTCCTCCGCGGCCTGCTTCCGGGCGGCCAGCAGACTGGTGACGGTGGTGACGGCCAGAACCGCGCAGATCACGCCGAGGGAGACCGGGATGCTGATCACGGGGACGTGCACGCCGGACTCGTGCAGCGCGTGCAGTACCAGCTTGACGCCGATGAAGCCGAGGATCACCGACAGGCCGTAGGACAGGTGGACCAGCTTCTTGAGCAGGCCGCCTATCAGGAAGTACAGCTGCCGGAGGCCCATCAGCGCGAAGGCGTTGGCGGTGAAGACGATGTACGGGTCCTGGGTGAGGCCGAAGATCGCGGGGATCGAGTCGAGGGCGAACAGGATGTCGGTGGTGCCGATCGCGAGCATCACGACCAGCATCGGCGTCATCACCCGCTTGCCGTTCTGCCGGATCCACAGCCGGGTGCCGTGATAGCGGTCGGCCACGCCGAAACGGCGCTCGACGGCCTTGAGCAGCTTGTTCTCCTCGAAATCCTCCTCCTCGTCCCCGCCGGAGCGGGCCTCCTGGACGAGCTTCCAGGCGGTCCAGATCAGGAAGGCGCCGAAGAGGAAGAACACCCACGAGAAGCTCGCGATGATCGCGGCTCCGGCGGCGATGAAGCCGGCCCGCAGCACCAGGGCTATGAGGACGCCGATCATCAGCACCCGCCGCTGGTACTGCGACGGCACAGCGAACTTGGCCATGATCAGGACGAAGACGAAGAGATTGTCGACGCTCAGCGACTTCTCGGTGATGAAGCCGGCGAAGAACTCACCGGCCGGCCGGCCGCCGCCGAAGACGAGCAGACCGAGCCCGAAGAGACCGGCCAGGACGACCCAGACTGCCGTCCAGATCCCGGCTTCCTTGATCGACACGTCATGAGGTTTGCGGCCGATGAAGAAGTCGACGGCGATCAGGGCGGCCAGGCCGATGATGGTCAGGACCCACAGGGACAACGAGACATTCACAGGACAAAACGGTACCCGAATCACCAAGGGATGGTAAAGGGTAAGGCAAAGAAAAGATCAAAATCGCAGGTCAGAGGAGTTTACGATTCCTCGGGAAGGGGCGATGCGGGGCGTGTACCCGGGCTCAGCGGTCCAGTCGTGACGACTCGGGGTTCAGTCGCGGCGGCTCAGCGGTCCAGTCGTGACGACTCGGGGTTCAGTCGCGGCGGCTCAGCGGTTCCAGTCGCGACGGGCCGTCGCGACCTCGGTGAGCACCAACTGGAGCACCTGGCTGCCCGGCGGCACCACCGGCGGCTCGTACATCCAGGCGTGTCCGACCCAGGGGTCGGCGAGGTGGTCGTCGGGCACCGGGGTCAGTCGCATCAGCGAACGCCACAGCGGGTCGAGCAACGGGCCGTAGGCGGCGGCGTCCTCGCGGTCGGCGACCATCATCAGGTGGACGCCCACGGCCGGGCCCTCGTCGGCGAGGTAGCGCAGCTGGGTCACGGCGCGGTCGTCGAATCCGTGCGGGAAGTCGTTGACGATCAGGAGCTGTTCGGCGGCGTCGAAGCCGGGCGGCAGCGCGTCCGGCGCGCCCCCGCGCACGGCCATCTGCACCAGGTCGACCCGCTGGGTGAGCCGGCTCAGGACGTCCGCGACCCCGGCGGCGCCGGCCGCGGGCGGTCCCGCGAGCACACCCGTGCGCACCAGGGGCGCGAGTGCCTGCGCTCCGGATCCGGCCGGGTCGATGACATGGACGCCGAACTCGCCCGCCGGGTAGACGGCGATCAGCCGGGCCGCGTGCGCCACGGCCGCCTCCATCGCCAGGCGGCGCCGTTCGCCTGCGTCCGCGAAGGATTCGGCGGGGGACGCCCAGCGGCCGCTGTCGATCCACAGGCCGCGCTCCAGCGGCAGCCGGATCAGCATGGGGATGCGCAAGGACGGGTCCTCGGGCAGATGGAGATCGCCGAGGCGTACCGCCATGGGGATCTCCATCGGCACGCGGTAGCCGTGCCAGACCGGGTTGTCCCAGCGGGCGTACGCCGCCGGCAGGGCCGGCTCGACGACCTCGGACTCGTCGGTGAGCTGGGCCAGGTCTCTGTCGAGCGCCGCTCTGGCCTGGTCGACGAGCTGCGCGTGCTTGGCACGGGCCGCCTCCCGGGCGGCATCGCCCTGACCGCCGATGCGGCTGCGCGGGTCGGACAGGACCTGGTCCAGCTCCTTCTCCATGCGCGACTCGGCGAAGTCGACGGCGCTGCGGTAGGCGGCCGTGGTGCGGGCCAGGTCCTCGAACATCCCCCAGACCTGGTTGTAGAGCCGCTCCTCCATCGACCACCCGGTCGCGTCCCCCGCGACGGGCCGCGCGGGCTGCGCGTCATGGCCGGGACTCGCGGCCGGTGCGGCCGGCGGCGGCGCCGGCTGTCCGGACGGGGCCGAAGGCTGTCGGGGCAGGGGCGCGGGCTGTCGCCGCGGGTGCCGGTAGTCGATGGTTCCGCCCGCGGGCACCGACGTCGATGGTCCGGCCGCGGGGGTCCCGCCTCCGGATCCCCCCGGACCCGTGGGCTGCGGAGCCGAAGGTGCGGCAGTCCCGGAGACCTGTCCCTCGTGGGAAGAACCCTCATTGGAGGAACCCTCGTGCGCGGAAACGGAAGCAGCCGGGTTCGGCGGGGCGGGCGCGGAGGCCTGGTGGGAACGGGCGTCATCCGTTGTGCGGGGCGGGGGTACCGCCACCGAGCGGGCCAGTCCCTCGGCCACCGCCTCCTCGGCGGCGCCGGCCAGTTCAGCGGCCTGGTTCAGCCCCAGGTCGGTGAGAAGTTCGGTGAGGCCGCCCGCGTAGCCCTGGCCGACGGCGCGCACTTTCCAGGCGCCCTGGCGGCGGTACAGCTCCACCGCGATCACGGCGGACTCGGCGTCCAGACCAGTGATCGTGTAGCTGGCGAGTTCGGTGCCGTCCAGGCCGGTGACCGCGACGAAGGGGGCGGCGACCGCGCCGAACCGGGTCGGGCCCCCACCCGCGGCGGGCAGGGCCAGCAGCACGTCGACGCGGTGCACCACCTCGGGTATGGCACCCAGGTCGACGGCGAGCCGGTGGTCGGCGGCGGCCTGGCGCGAGACCTCCAGACCGGGCAGGACGGGGGCGCCGGGGTGCACCACCCACTCGGCACCCCGCGCCCTGCCGCTGTCGTCGCTGAGCGTGGCCACCGCCACGACGGGACGGCCGGCCGAGATCCGGATCTCCAGGCGGACCTCGGAGAGCGGGTGGTTCTGCCCCCGCACCAGCTCGGCCGTCATCGCCTTCGTCCCCCTGGTGTCATGTGCTGTCGTGCGCCGCTCGCCGGACCGTCCGGACAGCCCGAACCGCTCGGACCGTTCTACAGGTGCGGCAGGATCGTCGGCATCAGGTCCTGGAAGGTGCGGCCGTTGGCGGGGACGCCGAGAGCCGTCATCGTCCAGGCGCCGTTCACGCGGTGCACCTTCGCCATGATCTGGGCGGTGTAGTTGCCACCACCGGCCAGGGTGTAGCGGGCGAGCTCCTGGCCGTTGGTCTCGTCGACCAGGCGGCAGAACGCGTTCTGCACCTCCTGGAAGGTCTGGCCCGTGAAGGAGTTCACGGTGAAGATGATCTGGTCGATGTGGACCGGGACGCGCTGGAGGTCGACGAGGATCGACTCGTCGTCGCCGCCCTGGCCCGCGCCACCGACCAGGTTGTCGCCGGTGTGGCGCACGGAGCCGTCGTCGCTCACCAGGTGGCGGAAGAAGACGACGTCGACCGGCTGCTTCTCGGCGAAGAGCACGGCGGAGGCGTCGAGGTCGATCTCGCGCGTGCGCGAGCCGAACAGGCCCCGGCGCGGAGCCGCCTGCCAGCCGAGACCCATACGGACCGCGGTCAGGCTGCCTCCGTCGTTCTTCTGCAGACTGATGGCCTGACCCTTGGTCAAGTTGACGGTCACGGCTGATTCCCCTCTCGAGCTACACCCCTGTCGCCGCCGGTTCCGCGGCTGCCACGAACCCTACGCAGAGGCAGTGGCAGCGCCGCATACGGGTCCGCACTTTGTGTCGGTCTTGCAACACAGCGCAGTCGGTCAGGACAGCCCCGCCTCGCGCATCTGGCGCAGTTCCTTCTTCATCTCCGCGACCTCGTCGCGCAACCGGGCCGCGACCTCGAACTGGAGGTCGGCGGCGGCGGCGCGCATCCGCTCCGTCATCTCCTCGATCTGCTCGGCGAGTTCGGCGGCGGGACGGTCGGTGGGCACCGTCTCCTTCGCCTTGCCCTTGGCGGATTTGACCGGCTTGGCGGCACCGGCGGCCTTGGCGCCGTTCTCGCCGCGGGACGGCACGGGGGTCTTCGCGCCCTTGCCGTCCTTCCCCTTGCGGTACCCGGTGCCGAGCAGCTGCTCGGTATCGACCTCCTCGCGGGCGATCCGCGCGACGATGTCGTTGATCTTCTTGCGCAGCGGCTGCGGGTCGATGCCGTTCGCCTTGTTGTACGCGACCTGCTTCTCCCGGCGGCGGTTGGTCTCCTCGATGGCCTTCTCCATCGCCGGGGTGATCTTGTCGGCGTACATGTGGACCTGACCGGAGACGTTGCGCGCCGCGCGGCCGATGGTCTGGATCAGCGAGGTGCCCGAGCGCAGGAAGCCCTCCTTGTCGGCGTCGAGGATCGCCACCAGCGACACCTCGGGCAGGTCGAGGCCCTCACGCAGCAGGTTGATGCCGACCAGGACGTCGAACTCTCCGCTGCGCAGCTCGCGCAGCAGCTCGACCCGGCGCAGGGTGTCGACGTCGCTGTGCAGGTAGCGCACCTGGATGCCGAGTTCCAGGAAGTAGTCCGTCAGGTCCTCGGCCATCTTCTTGGTCAGCGTGGTGACCAGGACGCGCTCGTCCTTCTCCACGCGCCCGCGGATCTCGTGCACCAGGTCGTCGATCTGGCCCTCGGTGGGCTTGACGACGACCTGCGGGTCGACCAGGCCCGTGGGGCGGATGATCTGCTCGACCTGACCGTCCGAGCGGGACAGCTCGTACGTGCCCGGCGTCGCCGACAGGTACACCGTCTGTCCGATGCGCTCCTGGAACTCCTCCCACTTCAGCGGGCGGTTGTCCAGGGCGGACGGCAGCCGGAAGCCGTGCTCGACGAGGGTGCGCTTGCGGGAGGCGTCGCCCTCGTACATCGCGCCGATCTGGGGCACGGTGACGTGCGACTCGTCGATGACGAGCAGGAAGTCGTCCGGGAAGTAGTCGAGCAGGGTGTTGGGCGGGGTGCCGGGCGCGCGGTCGTCGAAGTGCATCGAGTAGTTCTCCACGCCGGAGCACGTGCCGATCTGGCGGAGCATCTCGATGTCGTAGGTCGTGCGCATCCGCAGCCGCTGGGCCTCCAGCAGCTTGCCCTGCTTCTCCAGCTCGGACAGGCGCTCCTCGAGCTCCTTCTCGATGCCCCTGACCGCCCGCTCCATGCGCTCGGGGCCGGCGATGTAGTGCGAGGCCGGGAAGACGTACAGCTGCTGGTCGTCGCTGATGATCTCGCCGGTGAGGGGGTGCAGGGTCGACAGCGCCTCGATCTCGTCGCCGAACATCTCGATGCGGACGGCCAGCTCCTCGTAGACCGGGAAGATCTCGATGGTGTCGCCGCGCACCCGGAAGGTACCGCGGGTGAAGGCCATGTCGTTGCGCGTGTACTGGATGTCCACGAAGCGGCGCAGCAGCTCGTCGCGGTCGATCTCGTCGCCGACCCGGAGGGGCACCATGCGGTCCACGTACTCCTGCGGGGTGCCCAGGCCGTAGATGCAGGAGACGGAGGCGACCACGACGACGTCGCGACGGGTGAGCAGCGAGTTGGTCGCCGAGTGGCGCAGGCGCTCGACCTCCTCGTTGATCGAGGAGTCCTTCTCGATGTAGGTGTCCGACTGCGGGACGTAGGCCTCGGGCTGGTAGTAGTCGTAGTACGAGACGAAGTACTCGACCGCGTTGTTCGGCAGCAGTTCGCGGAACTCGTTGGCCAACTGGGCGGCGAGCGTCTTGTTCGGCGCCATGACGAGGGTCGGGCGCTGAAGCTTCTCGATCATCCACGCCGTGGTGGCGGACTTGCCGGTGCCGGTGGCACCGAGCAGGACGACGTCCGGCTCCCCTGCCTCGATGCGCTGGGCGAGTTCGGCGATGGCCTGCGGCTGGTCGCCGCTGGGCTGGTAGGGGCTGACGACCTCGAAGGGCGCCACCGTGCGTTCGATGTGAGAGACGGGCCGCATGACATCCACCGTACGACCCGCCACTGACAACGGGTCCGGATCAGCGGTTCTGCGAAGCGCGGGGGCGTTCGCGGACCGTCTCGCGGCCGGTGTCGCGGTGGGCGCCGGCCGGGGGGCGGCCGGCGGAATGGGCGACGAGTTCACGCGCCGGCACGCCCGGCTTGTACTCGACGGGAGTCCAATCGGAGCTGCCCGTGATCATCAGCGGGTCGAACAGTACGACGGCGCCGGTGAGCAGGAGGAAGAGGAGCGGGCCGATCAGCATCGGCGTGAGCAGGGCGGCCGACGACTCGCCGGTGGCGGCGGCGCCCGTTTCGTGCAGGTGGACGCTGAGGGCGGCCATGCCCGTGTAGTGCATGCCGACGACGGCGAGACCCATGACGAGGCTGGCACCGACGCTCCAGAGGAACCCTTTCGCGCGCCCGGCCGCCCAGAGGGCCGCGGTCGCGGCGACGACGGCGATGACCACGGAGGCCGCGACGGTGAGGGTGTTGTACTCGAGCGTGCCGTCGAGCCGCATCCCGGCCATGCCCAGGTAGTGCATGCTGGCGACGCCGAGGCCGGTGATCGTGCCGCCGGTGAACAGGGCGGAGCCGGTCGCGCCCCGGTAGCCGACGATGAAGATCCCGATCCCCGCCATGACGATGGCGACGGCCAGGCTCGCGTACGTCGTCGGCCGGTCGTAGCCGATCGACGCCTCTTCGATGGTGAAGCCGGTCATCGCGACGAAGTGCATCGTCCAGACGCCCGAGCCGATCGCGGCCGAGCCGAGGGCGAGCCAGCCGGGGCGCCAGGAGCGGGCGACGAGCAGGGCGCGGGTGGTGCAGCGCAGGCCCAGGGCCCCACCGAGGCAGGCCATGAGACAGGCCACCAGCGGGGTGACGAGCCCGTAGCTGAATCCATCGACGGTGCCGTGCATGCGCGGTTGCCCTTCCGCCCTCTTGAAGTCCCGGAAATCCGTGAATGCCCCCGTCCCAGGACCGCCACGCGATCAGGGTTGACGCTGAGAGTATGACTGCCACCGGAATGGCCGAACGACTTTCCGGCAAAGAAGCACGGCCTCGTCGCAGATGTGCGGCACCCGTGAGCGGGCGCGGTCGACTCTGTGCGGACCGTGACTCCACCCGTGGCCCTTCCGAGAGCGCCTCGTTGACTCTGTGCTGTCACTCTTGCACTGTCTGTGACCACCCGTCGCGAGGAGTACGTATGCACGCGCGCGCAGTCGCCGCCCTGACCACCGCCCTCGCGGCGGCCGTCGCCCTGTTCCAGCCCAGCTCGGCTGTACGGGCCGCGGACGCCCACCGGCCGCAGCCCGTGGTCGTCGCCCACCGGGGTGCCTCCGCCCACGCCCCGGAGAACACGCTGCCCGCCGTCGACAAGGCGGCGGCGCTGGGCTTCTCCTGGGTGGAGAACGACGTGCAGCGCACCAGGGACGGCGAGCTCGTGGTCATCCACGACGCCACCCTGAAGCGGACGACCAACGTCGAGCAGGTCTTTCCCGGCCGGGCCCCGTGGAAGGTGAAGGACTTCACCGCCGCCGAGATCGCCCGCCTGGACGCGGGTAGCTGGTTCTCCCCCAGGTTCGCGGGCACGCGCGTGCCGACGCTCGACCAGTACATGCGCCGGCTCGAACACAACCACGAGAAACTGCTCCTGGAGATCAAGAACCCGGAGTTGTATCCGGGGATCGAGGCACAGACCCTCAAGGTGCTCGCCAACGACGGCTGGCTCGACCACCGGCACCTGGCGAGCCGGCTGATCGTGCAGAGCTTCAGCGCCGCCAGCGTACGGACCGTACACGCGCTGAAGCCCGCCGTCCGCACCGCTTTCCTCGGCCACCCGGACACGGCGGACCTGCACCGGTACGCGGCCTTCGTGGACCTGATCAACCCCTCCTACCGCACGCTGTCGGCGCATTACACGGCGGCCGTCCGCGCGCACCGGGGACCGCACGGCGTCCCGCTGGGGATCTTCGCCTACACGGTGAACACCGCCGCCGGCACCCGGACCGTCGCCGGCTATGGAGTGGACGGCATCATCACGAACAAGCCGGAGGTGGTGCGCGCGGCGCTCAAGACCGTCTGATCGCCCAAGACCGTCTGGTATCGGCCGCGCAGGTCAGAGGGCGTTGTCAGTGGCGGGCCGTACCGTAATCGCATGGACAGCCACGAGCAGGACGAGCAACGGGTCGTACCGGACGAGCAGCGGGTCGTGTGGGCCGTCGTCGGTACCGGCATCGGCCCCCTGCTGCTGGCCGCGACCCCTGAGGGCCTGGTCAACGTCGTCTTCCATG
This sequence comes from Streptomyces sp. NPDC093064, assembly GCF_044754605.1. NCBI lineage: Bacteria > Bacillati > Actinomycetota > Actinomycetes > Kitasatosporales > Streptomycetaceae > Streptomyces > Streptomyces sp. NPDC093064. The sequence goes on along the minus strand of NZ_JBIVPK010000015.1, from coordinate 20,266 downwards.
CCACCGACGCGATACGGGAGCGCGCGCTGGACCGGCTGGCGTCCCGGCTGGGCACCGAGCCGGTCGAGGCGCCCGGCTCCCCGCTGCTCGCTGAGGCGATACGCCAGGTGCGGGCGTACTTCGCGGGCGAGCGGCAGGACTTCGAGCTACCGCTGGACTGGTCGCTGATCTCCGGCTTCAACCGGCAGGTGCTGCGCGAACTGGCGTCCGGCGTGCCGTACGGCACGGTCGTCGGGTACGGCGATCTGGCCGACCGGGTGGGGCAGCCGGGTGCCGCCCAGGCGGTGGGCGCGGCGATGGGCGCCAATCCGCTGCCGGTGGTCGTGCCGTGCCACCGGGTCGTCGAGAGCGACGGGGGCATCGGCGGCTTCGGCGGCGGTCTGGAGGCCAAGCGCAGGCTGCTCGCGCTGGAAGGCGTGCTGCCCGAGCCGCTGTTCTGAGGCGCCGGGCGCGAGGCGCACTGCTCGTAGTACCTGGCCGGGCATGCCCTCCTCGTGGTGCCGGACCGTGCGTGCGCTAGTGCCGCGGCAGGCAACGTTTGCCCGTGAAGGAGCGGCGTCCGGTGCGTGCTCTGGGGGTCCCCCCTGCTCGAAGAGCTCGGGGGAGTGCCGACCGGAAGTCCTCGTACTGGACGTACTTGGGCTTTCGGGCGATGCGGCGAGTGGGGGTCCCCCCTGCTCGAAGAGCTCGGGGGAGTGTGCCGGGCGTCGCGACGGGGCGAACGTTGTCTGTCGGGGCACTAGTCACCGCGCGTGTGCTGGTCGTAGTGCCGGGCCTCGAAGACGTTGCCGTCCGGGTCGCGGAAGTAGAAGCTGCGCCTGGCTTTGCCGCGCGCGCCGAAGGAGTCGTGGGACAAGCCGGAGACGGGGACGGCGTGCTCCTCCAGGCGGGCGCGCAGGGCGTCGAAGCCGTCGGCGGGCAGGGACAGGCAGACGTGGTTCACGGGGTGGCCCGCGCTGCCGGCCGCGCCGGGGACCATGTTCATGCGCTCGGCCATGTCGAGCGGGGCGAGGTCGAGGATCGTCTCCTCGTTCAGGCGTACGGAGGGGAAGGACACCTCGCCCGCGGCGAACTCGGCGACCCTGACCGGCTCCAGGCCGACCACCTGCTCGTAGAAGCCTGCCGCGGCGACCGGGTCGCGCACCCAGAGGACGACATGGTCGAGGCGTGGCGTGTTGTCGGTCATGCGTCCAGGCTGGTGCCGTGCGGTACGGGCCGCAAGGGTTTGACCCGGTGCGGCACCCGCCAGAGATGAGGGGAGAGCGCGACAGACGGGAGGCAGGCACGTGCTGGTGGTGTCCGAAGAGGTGCGGAAGGCGCTGGCAGCGCGTCGTCCCGTGGTGGCCCTGGAGTCCACGATCATCGCCCATGGGCTGCCGCGCCCGCGCAATCTCCAGGTGGCGCTGGAGCTTGAGGACGCGGTGCGGCAGGAGGGTGCCGTGCCCGCGACCATCACGGTGCTGGACGGCCATCCTCACGTCGGCCTGGACAAGGGGCAGTTGGAGCGGGTCGCGAACGAGGAGGGGATGCGCAAACTCGGCCACCGCGACCTGCCGCTCGCGATGGCCGCGGGGGCGAGCGGGGCGACCACGGTGTCGGCGACGGCGCTGCTGGCCTCGCTGGCGAGCATCCGCGTGTTCGCCACGGGCGGGCTCGGCGGAGTGCACCGGGAGTGGACGGTGACGCAGGACGAGTCCGCCGACCTCGGGCTGCTGGCGCGCACGCGGATCACGGTCGTGTGCGCGGGGGTCAAGTCGATCCTGGACGTGCCGGCGACGTTGCAGCGGCTGGAGACGCTGGGGGTCGCGGTGGCCGGGTACGGCACGGACCGCTTCCCCGGGTTCTACCTGTCCGACTCCGGTCATCCGGTGGACTGGACGCTGCGGACGCCGGAGGACGTGGCCGCGGTGATGCGGGCGCAGAACGCGCTGCGGGCGCCGGAGTCGGCGCTGATCGTCGCCAACCCGGTGCCGCGGCAGGAGCAGTTGGATCCCGAACTGCACGCGCGTGTGCTCGCCGACGCGCTGCACGCGTGCGCGGAGCAGGGTGTCACGGGGCAGGCGGTCACCCCGTTCCTGCTCGACTACTTGGTGCGGCACACCGACGGCGCCTCGCTGCGCGCCAACCTGGCGGCGGTGCGCGGCAACGTACGGCTGGCGGCGCGGATCGCGGCGGCGTGGGCCCTGCCATGACGGGCCCTGCCGAGACGGACGGCGGGGGCGGGGCGCTGCTGGTGGTCGGGGACGTCGTGACGGATGTCGTCGTACGGCATCGCGGCCCTCTCGCGACCGGCACCGACACCTCCGCCGCGGTCCGGATGCTGCCCGGCGGGGCGGGGGCCAACGTGGCCTGCTGGGCGGCCCACAGCGGGTGCCGGGAGGTCCGGCTGCTGGGGCGGGTGGGCGCGGAGTCGGCAGTCTGGCACGAACGGGCGCTGGTCGCCTCGGGAGTACGCCCCCACCTGGTCGTCGATCCCGAGGCGCTGACCGGGACGGTGGTCTGCCTCGTCGACTCCTCGGCGGCGGCCGAGCGCACGTTCCTCACGGACAGCGGGGCTTCGCTGCGCCTTGAGGCAGATGACTGGTCCGAGGCGCTGCTCAATGGGGTGGCCAGGCTGCATCTGTCGGGCTACCTGCTGTTCTCCGGTACGGGCCGGGCGCTGGTGGCGAGCGCCGTCGCGGCGGCCCGCGCACGTGGGGTGCCGGTGAGCCTGGATCCCGCGTCGGCCGGGTTCCTCGTGACGCTGGGCGTGGACCGGTTCCTCTCGCTCATCGAGGGGGTGGACGTGCTGCTGCCGAGCCGCGACGAGGCCTGTCTGCTGACGGGCCTGCCCGACCCGGCGGACGCGGCGGCCGAGCTGAGCCGCCACGTCCCGCTGGTGGTCGTGAAGCAGGGCGCCGCCGGGGCACGGGTGGCGCACGCGGGTGCCGTCCGCGCCCACGTACCCGCGGTGCCGGCCACCGCGCGGGACACCACCGGCGCGGGCGACGCCTTCACCGGCGCCTTCCTCGCCGCCCTTCTGGCCGGCGCCGACCCCCAAACCGCGGCAGCCCGGGGCTGCGCGGCGGGCGCGCTCGCGGTGGCGCGGGTGGGCGGGAGGCCTCCGAGAGCCCGGTGGCATTCCGATGCCTCCGAGAGCCGGTGACCTTCCGGTCGGTGGCCCCGAGGTGCTACGGCTTGGTGCCCCACGCCGAGATCATCGGCGCTGTGGTCAGGTCCATGGTGCCGGAGGCCACGTTGGCCAGGTGCTGGTCGATCTCCTCGTCGGTGGCCAGGCCCGCGGTGACGAGGCGGGCGCGGATCTGCCGGACCGTGGCGGACTCCAGGGCGGTGCAGGCCGGGGAGGTCACCGGAAAATAGGCGTCGGCCTCCACCTGACGCAGGCCGGCCTCGCGCAGCAGGCGCGGGAGCCTGCGGCCGTAGGACAGGTCGGCGCCGCGGTCGGCCAGCAGGCGGCGGAAGCCGCGGCGCAGCCGGTTGGCCAGTTCCTCCGCCGGGCCGTGCTCGTCCGGGCAGAGCAGGGGCTGGAGGGCGGGGTCGGCGTCCTCCAGCAGCAGCCGTCCGCCGGGGCGCAGTGCCTTGATCATGGACCGCAGGGCCCGTTCCCGGTCCGGCACGTGGACCAGGACGAGCCGGGCGTGCACGAGGTCGAAGCCCTCCCCCGGCGGCTCCTCGGCGCCCACGTCGTGCACCCTCACCTCCACCGGCGGGCGGGCGGCCCCGGCGACCAGTGACGTGTCGATGTCGGTCGCAACGACCGTGCCGGTGGGGCCGACCCGCTCGGCCAGCCAGGAGACGACAGAGGTACCGCCGGCGCCGACCTCCCAGCAGCGCCATCCTGGTCCGACGCCGAGTCCTTCGAAGTGGCGGAACGTCGTGGGATCGAAGAGGGTCGCGAAGGCGTCGAAGCGCTCGCCGGCCTCGGTCTGCCGGTTCTCGAGCAGATATCGGCTTCCACCCGGGCCCTCGCCCCGCCCCGCGTCCCGGCCCTCGTCCCCGTCCTTGTCCCAGCCCTTGTCCTGGTCGGTGTGCGCGCCCGAATGCCCGTCCGGGTGCCCGTCGCTGTGCGTCATACCGGGATCATCCCAGCCTCCTTCTGCGCCTACCGTGCCCGTCCACAGGCGGGAACAAAGCGGAATGTGCGGTTTCCACAGGCTTACCCGGCGCTCACGTGAGCCTGGCAGACTGGCTCGACCAGGCGGCAAAAGGTGCACGCGAGGAGATCTGGATGTCCATGGCGGGGAATCTGCGGAAGGTGGCTCGGCTGGCCCGAGGGCGGCGCCGGGTCGACCTGAGCCATCCCGCCCGGTCCCCGCTGGGCTCCTCCGTGGTGAACTGCGTGGCCTACCAGGACGGCGAGCGGATCCCGGAGGCCGGCGATCTCGTGGAGGCCGTGACGCGGGTGCGCAAGGCCCGTGCCGGTTTCGTCTGGCTGGGGCTGCACGAGCCGACGGACGAGGAGTTCGCGGGCATCGCGGACCTCTTCGACCTGCACCCGCTGGCGGTGGAGGACACGGTCAAGGCGCATCAGCGCCCGAAGGTGGAGCGGTACGGCGAGACGCTGTTCGCGGTGTTCAAGACGGTCTGCTACCTCGAGCACGAGAAGCTGACGGCGACCAGCGAGGTGGTCAGCACCGGCGAGATCATGGTGTTCACCGGGCAGGACTTCGTGATCACCGTGCGGCACGGCCGGCACGGCTCGCTCGGTCCGCTGCGCGAGGAGCTGGAGTCCGATCCGGGGCAGCTCGCCAAGGGGCCGGCGGCGGTGCTGCACGCGATCGCGGACCATGTGGTCGACGACTACCTGCGCGTCACCGACTCGTTCCAGGAGGACATCGACGAGGTGGAGACCGAGGTGTTCGCGGAGGACGGCGCGCGGGTCGATCCGGGGCGGATCTACCAGCTCAAGCGGGAGCTGCTGGAGCTGAAGAGGGCCGTCGTGCCGCTGGGCCGCCCGCTGGAGGAGCTCTCCGCCCGGCCGATGCAGGTGGTCGGCGCGGAGATACAGGCGTACTTCAGGGACGTCCTCGACCACCAGACCCGGGCCAAGGAGCAGATAGCCGCCTTCGACGAACTGCTGAACTCGATTCTCCAGGCCCACCTCGCGCAGGTGACGGTGGCGCAGAACGAGGACATGCGCAAGATCACGGCATGGGCCGCGGTGATCGCCGTGCCGACCATGGTGTGCGGGGTGTACGGCATGAACTTCCAGGTGATGCCGGAGCTCCACTGGCGGTACGGCTATCCGCTGGTCATCTGCCTGATATCGGCCGTGTGCGTGTCGCTGTATCGCGGCTTCCGCCGCAACGGCTGGCTCTGAGCCGCCGGCCCGGGCTCAGCCGTTCCAGGCCGGGTGCCGGGGGTCGTCGGCGCGTACCAGGACGTCGGCGGTGCGGGCGGGGTCGGTCTCGGCGTCGTAGCGCTCGAAGGCGGGCAGCGTCCAGTGCTCGGCCTCCGGGGTGCGGCGGCGCAGGGCACCCGGGGAGAGGAGGACGTGGACGGTCAGGTCGAAGGGGAACCAGTGACGCAGCAGGAGGGGGCCGTGCAGCAACAACGGGGCGCCGGGCGGGAGCTGGACGTAGGCGCTGCGGGTGGCGCGGTCGGTGACCGGGTCCCACAGGTCGGGCAGGACGCGTCCGTCTCCACCGGGTTCGAGCGGGCCGAAGACCTCGCGCCACAGGGCGCCGGTGTCGAGCCAGCCGTTGTAGTAGGACTCCTCGTCCCGGTGGCCGTGTTCCAGCCGTAGGGAAGCCGGACGCAGGAAGCCTTCGGTGCCCACGACCAACGCGGGGCGGCCGAGGGGCCGCAACGCCTCGGCGACGCGGTGGGCCAGGTCGCCCGGGAGGGCGGCAGGGGCACCGTCGAAGGCGATGCGCGGCCAGGGGCTGCCATCGGCGGGCTTCAGGTCGAGCAGGCGCTCGGCGAGGAGGTCGCCGAGCCGTTCCCAGGTGATCGCTTGAAGACGCACACGGCCCATGATGCGTCAGGTTGGAAGCGGGGTGCGGCGGGAGGAGCGTCCGGGTACGCACCCGGGAATGTACGTCGTATGGCCTCGCGTATGGCCCCGCTCCCGGTCCCCCGGCCGTCCGACGGCCTCCTCGTCCTCCAGCCGCTGCGGCGCAAGCACTGCGCCGCGTGCCGGCGTGGCCCGCTGCCGCTGCTCGTGCTGGAGGAAGGGATGCCGCGGTGCCTGGACTGCGCCGACCTCGGGCACCTGGTCTTCCTGCCGCGCGGCGACACCGCGCTGACGCGCCGGTCGCGGGAGGAGAGCGCGCTGTCGGCGGTGGTGGTGCGGTTCAACCGGCGCAGAAGCCGGTACGAGCGGCAGGGCATCCTCGTCGAGGAGGCGGCGCTCACCCGCGCGGAGCTGCGGTGCCTGGCGGACGCCGAGGCGCGGCGCCGTCGCCGCGCGCGCGACGCACGGCGGCGGGCGGCCGAGGACATACGGTTCGCGGACGCGTTCGCGGCGGAGATCCTGCGGCTCTTTCCCGCCTGCCCGCCGGACCGCGCGCGGGCCATCGCCGGGCACGCCTCCCTGCGCGGCAGCGGACGGGTCGGCCGCAGCGCGTCGGGGCGCGCGCTGTCCGAGACCGCGCTCATCTCGGCGGTGGCGGCCTCCGTACGCCACCTGGACACGCCGTACGACCGGCTGCTGATGAGCGGGGTGGCACGGCCCGAGGCCCGGCAGCGGATCAGGGCCGCCGTGGACTCGGTGCTGCGGGCCTGGCGGGAGCAGAACCCGCACGCGTAGCACCCACCCGAGCCGACGGCTCCGCGCGCCCCGCACCACAGACACACCCGGCTCCGCTCGTACCGCTCCACGGACACACCCGGCTCCACGCGTACCGCTCCACGGACACACCCAGCCACGCGCCCCACACCACGCACAAACCCGACTCCGCGCCCCCGCTCCACGGACAGACCCGACTCCGCGCCCCCGCTCCACGGACAGACCCGACTCCGCACGCCCCGCACCACGCCCCCGCACCACGGACAGACCCGACTCCGCACGCCCCGCACCACGCCCCCGCACCACGGACAGACCCGACTCCGCACGCCCCGCACCACGCCCCCCGCACCACGCCCCCCGCACCACGCCCCCGCACCACGGACACGTCCGGCTCCACGCGCCCCGTACCACGGGCATTCCGGGCCCTGCACCTGGGGCGTGGCGGTCGTATCGTGGCCGGAAAGAGGTGGTGCCCGAGGCAAGGGGGACGGCCATGGCCGATCCCAAGGGTTTCATGACCACACCCCGCCAGGAGTGGCCCCGCAGGCCGGTCGAGGAGCGGGTGCGGGACTGGCACGAGGTGTACGTGCCGGGCGGGCTGCTTCCGATCATCAGCAAGCAGGCCGACCGGTGCATGGACTGCGGGGTGCCGTTCTGCCACGAGGCCTGTCCGCTGGGCAATCTGATCCCCGAATGGAACGACCTGGTGTCCCGGGAGGACTGGCGGGCGGCCGCCGACCGGTTGCACGCGACGAACAACTTCCCCGAGTTCACGGGGCGGTTGTGTCCGGCGCCGTGCGAGGCGGGGTGCGTGCTGGCGATCAACCAGCCCGCGGTCACCATCAAGAACGTCGAGTGCGCGATCGCCGACCGGGCCTGGGAGGAGGGGTTCACCCCGCCGCGCCCGCCGGACCGGCTGTCCGGGCGGACCGTCGCGGTGGTCGGGTCGGGGCCGACCGGGCTCGCCGCGGCCCAGCAGCTGACCCGCGCGGGACACACGGTCGCCCTGTACGAGCGGGACGACCGGCTCGGCGGGCTGATGCGGTACGGCATCCCCGCGTTCAAGATGGAGAAGCACCATCTGGAGCGGCGGTTGGAGCAGATGCTGGCCGAGGGGACGAAGTTCCGTACGTCGACGGAGGTCGGGCGGGACGTCGGGGCCGGGGAGCTGCGGGCGCGCTACGACGCCGTGGTGATCGCCACGGGCGCCACGGCCTGGCGTGAACTACCGGTACCAGGGCGGGAGTTGATCGGAATCCACCAGGCGATGGAGTACCTGCCGCTGGCCAACCGGGTGTGTGAGGGCGACATGGAGACCTCCCCGGTGTCCGCGGCCGGCCGGCACGTCGTGATCGTCGGCGGCGGGGACACGGGAGCCGACTGCCTGGGCACGGCGGTGCGGCAGGGCGCCGCGTCCGTGACCCAGCTGGACATCTACGCCCAGCCGGGCGCGGAGCGCGACGAGGACCTCGAGCCGTGGCCGACCTACCCGAAGATCTACCGGCTGTCGCCCGCGCACCAGGAGGCGGGCGACCTGGGCACGGCACCGGTCGCGGACGCCGACGCGCGGCTGTTCGCCGCGTCGACGCTCCGCTTCGCCGGTGACGCCGGCGGGCATGTCCGCGAGCTGCACCTGACCGAGGTGGACGCGGCGCGGCGCCCGCTGCCGGGCACCGAGCGCACGCTCACGGCCGATCTGGTGCTGCTGGCGCTGGGTTTCTCCGGCCCGTCCCAGGAGGACGGCCTCATCGACCAGTTGGGTCTGCGGCTCACCCCGCGTGGCACGATCGCCCGCGACCCCGCCTTCGCGACCAACGTCCCGGGCGTGTTCGCCGCCGGGGACGCCGCCCGCGGTCAGTCGCTGATCGTCTGGGCCATCGCCGAGGGCCGCGCGGTCGCGGCGGCCGTGGACCACCACCTGACGGGTGCCTGGAGCCTCCCGTCCCCGATCGGCCCGTACGACCGTCCGATGCGGGTGTGATGCCGACGGCGCCCCACCCTGGCCGACGGCGCCCCACCTGGCAGGCGGGGCGCCGCGGACATCACTCCGTCACGGCTTCCGAGCCACCGCCCCGTAGCCCGGGATGACTCCGTCGTCCTGGCCCGGGACCGGTTCGCCCAGTTCCGGGTGCCACTTGTGGACGACCTCCACGCCGGGGTCGACGAGTTCCAGGCCGTCGAAGAAGCGGGTGAACTCCTCGCGGGTGCGGAGGGCGAGGGTGACACCTCCCGCTTTCAACCTGGCCGTGGCCGCCGCCGACTCCTCCGGGGTGAAGTCCGAGGTGGCGTGGGTCATCATCAGGTAGCTGCCGGAGGGCAGTTCGGCGAGGAGACGCGCGACCAGGTCGTGGGCGCCGTCCTCGTCGGTGATGAAGTGGAGCAGCGCCACCAGGGACAGGGCCACAGGTTGGCCGAAGTCCAGGACCTTCCCCGCACCCTCCAGGATCGTGGCCGGGTCGCGGACGTCGGCCTGCACGTACTCGGTGATGCCCCCCGGCGCGCTGCGCAGCAGGGCCGCCGCGTGAGCCAGCACGATCGGATCGTTGTCGCAGTAGACGACACGGGCGTCGGGCGCGACCGACTGGGCGACCTGGTGCAGGTTCGGCTCGGTCGGTATGCCCGTGCCGATGTCCAGGAACTGCCGTATGCCCTGGCCGGCCAGCCACCGCGTCGCCCGGTGCATGAACGCGCGGTTGACCTTGGCCATCACCGGCACCCGCGGGTCGAGTGCCAGCATCTGCCGGCCGAGCTCCTCGTCGACCGGGTAGTTGTCCTTGCCGCCGAGATACCAGTCGTACATCCGCGCGGGGTGCGGCTTGCTGGTGTCGATCTCGGTCATACGGCACCTCGTAAGCGTCTGGAATGAGCAGTGGTCATGATCAAGTCGGTACCAAGATTAGGGAGTTGAGATAGCCAACAGACAGGGGCATTCAGGTCAGCAGGAAGTCCGCCTCTCCCGCCTTCGCGCCCATGATGAACGCCGTCATCTCGTCGGTCGTGTAGATGAGGGCCGGTCCGTCCGGGTCGGTGGACTGACGGACCGCGATCCGGCCGTCGTCCAGCTTCATGGCCTCCAGGCAGTTGCCTCCATTGCCCCCGCTCCACGGCTTGTGCCAGCCCTCGCTGCCGAGTTCACCGGCGGGCATGCCGTTGTAGATCCCGCGGCGCAGCCGCGGCTTGGGCTGGGACGTGATGCGTTCCATTCACAGCTCCTTGCGGAAATCCCGGAGGATCTCCTTCGTGCGATGTGCAGTAGCGGCCTGCGCCGCCATGCGGTCCATGACCTCGAGATGGCTCGCCACCTCCTGACGCGCGTCCAGGTAGACCGCGCCGGTCAGGTACTCGCTGTAGACCATGTCCGGCAGTTCGGGCATGGCGAATCGGAACAGCACGACGGGCCCGTACGTGCCGGCGTGCGGCCCCGCGGAGAACGGGGCGACCTGCAACGTCACGTTGGGCAGCTTCGCGGCTTCCAGCAGCCTGTCGATCTGAGCACGCATCACCTCGGGGTCGCCCACCTGCCGGCGCAGTGCGGTCTCGTCCATCACCACCCAGAACCTGGGGGCGTCCGGACGGGTGAGCAGATCCTGGCGTTGCATGCGCAGCGCGACATGGCGCTCTATGTCCTCGGGGCTGGTCTGGCCGACGGCGCCGGACTTGAGCACTCCGCGCGCGTAGTCCTCGGTCTGGAGCAGTCCGGGGACGAAGTGCGGCTCGTAGGACCGGATGAGGGCGGCGGCACCCTCCAGGCTGACGTACATCGAGAACCAGCCCGGCAGGATGTCGTGGAACCGCTGCCACCAGCCCGGCTGGTTGGCGTCCTCGGCCAGCCGCATGAAGGCCTCGGCCTCCTCGTCGGAGACGCCGTATGCCTTCAGCAGCAGTTGGAGGTACGGGATTTTGAGGGCGACCTCGGCCATCTCCATCCGGCGCACGGTGGCGGGGGCCACGTGCAGGATGCGGGCGGCCTCCTCACGCTTGAGCCCCGCGCTCTCCCGCAGGTCCAACAGGCGCCGGCCGAGCACGACCTGCCCGACGGTCGGCGCGGACCGCGGCTCGCTCACACTCCACCTCCACTGACCCAAGAGCGAACTGTACGGACGGACGTGAGGATTCAGGAGGTTCCCGTCATGAATCCCGCACTGCCCTCGGCAGCCGTTCGAAGACCCGTTCGAAAATCCGGCGGAGCCGGCGGTCTCAACTGGCGCCGCTCGACGTGCTGTTGCGAGCAGTGTGCCATGGCCCCTGAGCGCGTCAGCAACACTCTGCATTTTTCAGAGTGCCACTTGCCAAGTGTTCACGGCGGGGAGATAGTGGCAAGCGTGATTCCGTCTCCGCCCTTAGGAACAGACGCCGCCGCGAGCCAGTTGAGCCGCGGCGCGAGTACGGGAGCGGGCCCCGGCGGGGCCGTCGCCGAGCGTCGGTTCCGTTTCGAGCTGGCCGCGCACCCCGGTTCCCCCGCGCGGGCCAGGCGCCTGACCCGGACTCGGCTGACCGGCTGGTCCGTGTGCGAGGACACCTGCGACGCGGCGGCCCTGGTCGTCTCCGAGCTGGTTACCAACGCCATCGTGCACACCGCCAGCAGGCAGATCGTGTGCGAGCTGCAGGACGAGGACGAGCTGGTGCGCATAGCCGTGCGCGACGAGGGGTGCGCGCCGGGTGAGCCGCAGCCGTCGCCGCGGCAGCCCGAGGAGGAGCACGGAAGGGGACTGCTCCTCGTCGACGCCATGTGCCTGGCCTGGGGAGCCCATGAGCAGGGCACCGGCCTGGTGGTGTGGGCGGAGCTGCCGCGCCGCACCGCGCCCGCCCGGAGCGACCTGGGCTGGGGCGCCCGCCCCAAGCCGGCCCCCGCCCGCGACACGGGCGACAAGAACGAAGCGCAGGCTCACAGCCAGGCGCACCGGCAGACGCATCGGCAGGCACATCACGGAACGGGGGCCGCATGGCTGTGACCGGCTCCGGTGCCCTGGGCGGCTCCGGCCAGTCGCTCAACCTGGACACGCTCGTACGCCTGGGGCGCAGTCTGCGAACCCACGGCGCACCCCGGCGGCTTTCCGTGCCCGAGGGCATGACCGTCCCCCTGGGCTGCGACGCGGTCGCCATACCCGCCCACCTCGGGCCTCAGCTGATGCCCCGGCTGCCCCGCGTCGGCTGCGTCTACGCCGACCGCGCGCACTGGTGGTGGATCGTCCCCGCCGACTCCGACTACGCCCTGCGCTGGCCCGCCCCGGCCCACTACTCCCCGGGCGCGACGCTCCCCGCCTCACCGACGGCGCCCACGCTCGTGCACCGCCCGGCGGGCACGATCCCCTACACCCCGCCGATCCCCCTTTATCTGGCCCTGTGCCGGATCACCGGGACGACGCCGGCCTGGTCCCGCACCGTCAGCGCGTAAGGAAACCGGAGGGGCCGGTAAGCCGACGGGTCACACCGTGGCGCCACCGCCGGACTCTCCGCCCCGGACGATCACCAGGAACGTGTCTGTCGCGAGGTCCATGACAACCTCGGCGGGCAGGCCTTCCAGACGCCGCGCATGCGCGAACTCCTCCGCCGGCCACGACCCGCGCGGACCGCCGGCGGGAAAGCGCTCGAGCACCGTTCGCCCGTTCACCCTGCACCTCCACGTTCAATGCTGTACTTGCAGATTTAAACGCCATGCAGGGGGCGAACGCCTCTCCTGGTGACCCTACTGAGACGTACGTGACACCAGTTCACCACCAAGGGTGCGTCCCACTTCACATTTCCGGGCGGTACGAGCACCATCCGCACCGATCCGCGTACACCCCGTGTTCACGCGAGCGCCGCCGTAGGCACGCCAGTGCCCCGTGACCCGAGGTTGAGGGTCACGGGGCACCGCCACGTTCAGTGCCGAGCGGCGAACCCGACGAATTCGGCCCAGGCCTCCGGCGCGACGATCACCGCAGGACCGGCCTTGTCCTTCGAGTCGCGCACGTGCGTGGCGCCCGACCAGGAGGCGACCTCGACGCACTCGCCGCCCGAACCTGTGCTGTAGCTGCTCTTGAACCAAGCCGACTCGGGTACAGCGTTCATTTCTCTCCCAGCAACTTCTCGACGAGGGCCAGCGACTCGCGCGGAGTGAGGGCCTGCGCCCGCAGGATGCCGTACTGATCCTCGATCTCCCTCACCAAGCTCCGCTCTGTGTAGAGACGACTGTCCTTGTACGCCTCCACGTACGCGATCCTCTGCCCTTCCAACGTGTCGATCAAGGTGAACGGGCCTTCCAATGCAGCATGCTCTTCCCGCTCGATCGGCATCACCTGGATTTCGACGTTGCGACGCTGACCGCACAGCAGGATCTGCTCCAGTTGGCCTCGCATGACGCCCCATCCGCCCAGCGGGCGACGCAGCACGTACTCCTCGATGACAAAGCTGATGGTGGGCATGGGCGTGCGGGAGAAGATCTCCTGCCGTGCCAGGCGGGCGACGACCCGCTCGTTGATGGTCTCCTCGTCCAGCAGCGGCCGCCACATGGTGAATACCGCCCGCGCGTACTCGTCGCTCTGCAACAGCCCGGGTACCGCCTTCGTCGCATACACGTGGAGAGCCGCCGCCTTGGCCTCCAACCTGGCCGCATCCCGGAAGAACGCCGGATACTGCGCCCGAGCCACCCCTTCCTTCCCCGCCTTCAACACCCCACCGGCGTTCAGCAGGTCGTCGGCCTGGTCGATGAACTTGGGCGGCGGGATCCGCCTCCCCTGCTCGAAGGAGGCGATCGTCGAGGCCGAGTATCCGACCCGGCCACCGAACTCCGCCCGGTCGAGCCCCGCCCGTTCACGGCACAGCTTCAACTGCCGTCCGAAGATGTGCAGGATCCCCGAACCGGGCTCGCACTCGCGCTCCCGCTCGTCCTCCGCCTGCGCTTCCTCCACGCCCGGCACCTCCCGTTCGTACCGCTCCCGCCGAACACCGAACCCGCGCCACGACCGCTCGCGGGACCAACGCGCCGCGCGGAGGGCCGGTCACGCCTCACGCGCGTACAGCCGCGTACCGGCGGCGTACAGCCGGTGCCGGTGGCAGCGTCATACCTGGTCGACGTTACGCACAGGCAGCGAACGTTTACCCCATGAGATCAGCAACATCCCCACAAGGGCGTACGCCGCGGGACCCGGCGGCGGTGCGCGAGTTCGCGATGCGGTTCACGTCGACACCGAGAGGGGCGCGGTTGGCCCGCCGGCTGGTGGCGCACCGGCTGAACGACTGGGGACACCCGTACGCCTCGTCCGTGAACGAGACCGTCACCCTGGTCACGGCGGAACTGACCGCGAACGCCGTCCGGCACGGTCATGTCCCCAGGCGGGACTTCCATCTCCGGCTCGCGGAGAGCCGGGGCATCCTGAGCGTCGAAGTCACGGACACCCGTACCGAGCGGCTGCCCGCACGCGGGGAGCCGTGTCCTGACGGGGAGTCGGGGCGCGGTCTGCTCCTGATCGAGACCCTGGCGGACGACTGGGGTGTGGTTCCCCGGCCTGCCGGTCCCGGCAAGACCGTATGGGCGGAGTGCGCCTGCCCCGTATGACCGGCATGCCGTGCGAGCCCCAAGTGGGCAGCATACGTGTCAACTTGACGGGAGTTGTCGTGGACGCGATCGCTGCATTCCGTTCCATGAGCGTTCAACTCACCGTCCCCGCCCGGGTCGTGTGCCGTCCCTACGGTCCTTGAGGTCTGCGAAGGAAGGGACTCATGGACACACTCCTCGCGATCCGGGCGCGCGGGACGACCAAGTGTTTCGGCGATGTCGTCGCACTCGACGGCGTCGATCTGACCGTGGAGCGCGGCAAGATCCACGGCTTGGTCGGACCGAACGGCGCCGGCAAGACGACACTGCTCGGCCTGCTGCTGGGCCTGGCCGTCGCCGACAGCGGGTCCCTCGAGATCCTGGGCACGCCGGTCGGGCGGGCGCTCGCCGCTCCCGACGGTGTCGCCGGGTTCGTGGACGGGCCCGGTCTCTACCCCTCGCTCACCGCACGGCAGAACCTCGCCGCGCTGGCCGCTCTGCGCGGCCTCGACGCGCGGACGGCGGGGATCGACGACGTGCTCGACCAGGTCGGGCTCACCGATGTCGCCGACGACGCGACCCGGGGCTTCTCCCTCGGGATGCGTCAGCGGCTGGGACTCGCCGCGGCCCTGCTCACCAAGCCGCGGCTGCTCGTCCTCGACGAACCCGCCAACGGCCTCGACCCGGCCGGCAAGAACCACGTGCACGGAGTCCTCAGCCGGCTCGCGGCGGACGGCACCTGCGTCGTGCTGTCGAGCCACCGCATGGAGGACCTGGAGGCGCTGTGCTCCGAGGTCACCATCCTCGCCACCGGCCGGGTCGTCTTCTCCGGCCCGCTGAGCAAGCTGGCCGCCGAGAACCGCGAACTCGACTACCGGCTGCTCACCTCCGATCCGCAGGCCGCCCGCCAACTGGCCGCCGACACGGCCGGGATCCGCGTCGTCGACGGCGCCGGGGCACGGTACGGCGCCGAGACGCTCGTCGTACGCGCGCCGGTGCCCGCTCTCGACGAACTGGTGGCGCGGCTCGTGGGCGCGGGTATCGCGTTGCGCGAACTCGCCCCCGTGGTGTCGCCGTTGGAGGCCGCGTTCCTCGCCCTGACCGAGCAGCAGGAGGCCGGCCGATGACCGCGACCGCCACACACGAGCGCGCCACCGGCGCCCGCCGCGTCCCGGTGACCCGCGCCTACCGTTTCGAACTGGTCAAGCTGGTCTCGCAATGGCGGATCCGCCTGCTGGTCCTCGCCTGCTGGATCGTGCCCGCGCTCTTCGTCGCCGCGGTGAGCCTGCAGAGCACGCTCCCCTCCGACACCCTCTTCGGCCGCTGGATGCACGCCACCGGGTGGGCCGGACCGCTGGTGATGCTCGGTTTCGCGGGCACCTGGGCGCTCCCGATGCTGACCTCGGTGGTCGCCGGCGACGTGTTCGCCGCCGAGGACCGGCTCGGCACCTGGCGCCACCTGCTCGTGGCGGTCCGTTCGCCCCGGCGGATCTTCGCGGCGAAGGCGCTGGCCGGCCTCACCGTCATCCTGCTGCTCGTGGCCGGACTGGCCTGTTCCAGCACCGTCGGCGGCGTCCTCGCGGTCGGCAACCAGCCGTTGGTCGGCCTCGACGGCCACCTGCTGACTCCGGCGGACGCCGCCGGCAAGGTCCTCCTCGCCTGGCTCTGCGTCCTCGCCCCCACCCTGGCCCTCGCCGCGATCGGACTGCTCGGGTCCGTCGCGCTGGGCCGGTCCCCGATGGGGCTGCTGCTGCCCGCGCTCGCCGCGCTCGCGATGCAGCTCGCCCAGATGCTGCCACTACCCGTCGCCGTGCGCCTCGCCCTGCCCGGCTACGCCTTCATCTCCTGGAACGGCCTGTTCACCAGCCCGGCGCAGCTCGGCCCGCTCCTGATCGGCATCGTGGTCGCCCTGGTATGGACGGTGGCCGCCACGGCCCTGGCGTATCTGCTCTTCCTGCGGCGCGACTTCACCAACCCGGCCTACGACGGCTCCGGGCGCCGCGCGATCACCACCGGACTCCTGCCGCTGGCCGGGCTGACCGCCCTCACGGTCGCGGTCGTCGCCGTGGCGACGCCGTCGACGGGCTCCGGAATCGAGCAGGACAAGGTGCAGCGGTCGGTCGCCACGGCGTTCGCGCACCTCTACCGCATGCAGACCGAGCAGCTCAACCGCCCGGAGGTCACCGAGACGCAGCTGCGGGTCACGGCGGCGTGCGACAAGGGCGGCGGCCAGACCACCGCACAGGGGCCGGGCAACGACTGGCGCTGCGTCGTCACCTGGCATCTCCCCGGCGTCGACGCCCCGGGGACGGCCATCTACCAGCTCGACGTCACCGCGGACGGCCGGTTCGTGGCTGACGGCGACGGACCGAAGGAAGTGAACGGCTACTTCCTGGTGCGGACCCCTACCGGGGACACACCGAACCCGCTCTGGCAGTTCGACGGCAACGTCGAACTTCTTTCCACCACCCCGAAGGGATAACTCAAATGCAGGTCACACGCCGCCGCGTGCATGTCGGGAAGAACGCTTCAGGCCTTCTCGGTCGACAGACCGGCAGCCGGAGAACCGTCATGACGGCAGCCGCCACCGCGGTCGTCCTCGCCGTCAGCACCGGCATCGGTTTCGCCGCGACAAACCACTTCGGCACCGACCAGGTCGGCCAGACGACCGCCTTGGGCCAGCTCGTCTCCAGCGACCAGTACATCGACCCGATCGGCGAGCGCCTCGTCATCAACAACGGCAAGATCATGTCGTCCTCGGTCAGCCCGGACGGCACCCACGTCGCGGCCTCGGTCACCGACGGTGGAATGGCACTCGCCATCGTGGACCTGAAGAACTGGAAGGTGCAGCAGCTCGTCGGCAACAACGCGGCCGCGGACCTGCGCATCAGCGGCAACGACGTGGGCCAGGAAGGCCCCACGTACTCGCCCGACGGTTCGCAGCTGTGGCTGGGCCAGGCTGACGGCTACCGCAAGTTCACCGTGAACCCGGACGGCACCGTCGCCAACCCGACGTTCATCCCGATCCCGAAGGACGGGTCCAAGCGCGCGCTCGTGAGTGCTGCGGTGTTCTCGGCCGACGGCAAGACCGTGTACTCCGCGGTCAACGGCCAGAACCGCGTGGTCGCCATCAACGCGGCGACCGGGGCCATCGAGCAGAGCTGGACCGTGGGCAACGCCCCGCGTGGCATGGTCCAGGTCGGCACCAAGCTCTACGTCAGCAACGAGGGCGGGCGTCCGGCGAAGTCCGGCGACACCACGATCAACTCGTACGGCACCCAGGTGCCGGCCGACCCGAAGACCGGTGCCACCACCACGGGCACGGTCAGCGTCATCGACCTGGCAGACCCGACCGCCGCCGTCGGGAGCATCGACGTCGGTCTGCACCCGACCGCCATGTACGCCAAGAAGGGGGCGGTGTTCGTCACCAACACCGCCACCAACGACGTGTCGGTCATCGACACGCACCTCAACGAGGTCGTGCAGACCATTGCCACCCAGCCGTGGCCGGAGGCGTCGGTGGGCTACCACCCCAACGCGGTGACGCTCACCGACGACGGTCATCTGCTGGTGACGCTCGGCGGCGCCAACGCGGTCGCCGTCTACCGGTACACGTCCCCGCAGGAGCCGGTCAGCTATGTCGGACTGCTCCCGACGGACTACGTCCCCGCGGAGATCGCCACCGTCGGCAACGAGGTAGTGGTCTCCAACACCCGTGGTATCGACGCCCGCCGCCCCACCAACAGCGCCGGGCACGGCACCCACGACACGACGTCGAGCGTGCAGCGGTTCACGCTGCCGGACGACCACGTCATCAAGTCCGAGACGGCCAAGATCTTCAAGCGGAACGGCTGGACCAACGGCTCGGTCAAGCTGGCCGAGGGCAAGGGCCTGGGCCGGACCCCGGTGCCGGTCCCGACGAAGCTCGGCGACCCCTCGACGATCAAGCACGTCTTCATGATCGTCAAGGAGAACCGGACCTACGACCAGGTCTTCGGCGACATCCCGCAGGGCAACGGCGACCCGTCGCTGACGCAGTTCGGCGAGAACGTGACGCCGAACCAGCACGCGCTGGCCAAGCAGTTCGGGCTGTACGACAACACGTACGACATCGGCACCAACTCCGCCGAGGGTCACAACTGGCTGATGCAGGCCGACAACCCGGAGTACACCGAGTCCTCGGCCGGTGAGTACGTGCGCAGCTACGACACCGAGGACGACGCGCTCGGCCACCAGCGGACCGGCTTCATCTGGAGCGGTGCGCAGGCGGCGGGCAAGACCGTGCGAAACTTCGGCGAGTTCCACCAGTTCCTGACCAAGCCGGCGGACGCGACCTGGCAGAACCTGTACTGCGACAGCAAGAACATGGAGGCGAACGGTCAGGACACCGCCTACACCCTGAAGTCGTCCTCGCCGATCCCGTCGCTCAACGACGTGTCGGTGCCCGGCTTCCCGAAGTACGACCTCAGCGTCCCGGACGTCTACCGTGCCCAGATCTGGAAGCGTGACTTCGAGAAGAACGGGCCGGCGAACCTGAACATGTTCTGGCTCTCCAGCGACCACACCGGCGGTCCGGCGAGCGCGTCCGCCCAGGTCGCGGACAACGACCTCGCGGTCGGCAAGATCGTCGACACGATCTCGCACAGCAAGTACTGGAAGGACTCGGCGATCTTCGTTGTCGAGGACGACTCCCAGGCCGGCCTCGACCACGTCGACGGCCACCGTGCCCCGATCCAGATCATCAGCCCCTGGGCCCAGCGCGGCGCCGTCGACAGCCGCTACTACTCGCAGATCACGATGATCCGCACCATCGAGCAGATCCTCGGGATCCACCCGATGAACCAGAAGGACAGCGCGGCCAGCCCGATGCGTGGGGCGTTCACCGAGCAGCCGGACTTCACGCCGTTCACCGCTCTGCCCAACCGGACCCCGCTGACCGATGGTGTGAAGACCGCACCCTCCTGCGGCCTGGACACCCCGGCGCCGCAGAACCCCAAGGCGGCGGCCGTGGCGCCCGCGACGGTGCCGGCGGACCAGCAGGTGGTCGCGGCGAAGTGGGACAACTGGAAGTCGAAGCAGCGGCTGACCGGTCCCAACGCCAAGCCCGACTTCGCGAACCCCGCTCAGATGAACCACTTCACGTGGTACGAGACGCACGGGTGGAGCAAGCCGTACCCCGGCGAGAAGAAGATCTTCACGCCGGAGGACGTGCCGGGCGCGTACATCCCGTCGCCGGAGTCGGACGGCTGACGGCTGCTTGATCGCGTGAAGGGGCCCCTGACCGGCGGTGATGCCGGTCAGGGGCCTTCGCGGCTCCGGTGAACCACGTCCAGGTCCCGCAGATAATTCGGCTGCGCCATCGAGGGCGGGCGCGCATGATCGGGAAGTCGGCGGTCGTGCCGGAGGCGGAAGAAGGGGACGGGGCGTGAGCGTGAGTGTGGTGAGTGGTGTCGTGCTGCGGCGGGCCGGTGCGGCGGATGCGCGGGATGCCGCCGACGTGTGGCTGCGGTCCTTCGCCGCCGCGCTGCCGGGCGTCGTGAGGCCGCACTCCGACGACGCGGTGCGCGCCTGGTTCCGGGAGGTGGTGGTGCCGCACCGGGAGACCTGGGTCGCCGAGGCCGGCGATGGCAGCGGCGTCGTGGGGGTCATGGTGCTCGACGACGACATGCTGGAGCAGTTGTACCTCGCCCCGGACTGGCGCGGGCGCGGCCTCGGCGACCGCTTCGTCACCCTCGCCAAGGAGCGCAGGCCGCGGGGCCTTTCCCTGTGGACCTTCCAGGTCAACCGTCCCGCCCACCGCTTCTACGAGCGCCACGGCTTCGAGGCCGCCGAGTACACCGACGGCAGCGGGAACGAGGAGCGGGAGCCGGACGTGCGGTACGTGTGGCAGCCGTGAGTCCGGGCCGCGCGGCCCAGCCGCGCCGCCTAGTGCTGTGACCGGAAAGGTTTGCCGGAAAGCTCGCGGCGTCCGGTGCTGGGGGTACCTCCCACGCCGTTCAGGCTGTGGGGGAGCATCGCAA
>NZ_JBIVPK010000014.1:0-206695 GCF_044754605.1 Streptomyces sp. NPDC093064 | reverse complement strand
CTCACCCCGGAGTTGCTCGATCTCCCCCAAGTCCACACGGGCAGCCTGCCGGACTCGGCACCCAAGATCAAACCAACCTAACGAAGTACTACTAGAACGGGAACCCGCTCCGGCCGTGCTGTACCGAGATCCACTTCAGTGTGGTGAAGGCGTCCAGGGTCGTCTCGCCGTTCAGGCGGCCGACGCCGGAGTGCTTCTCGCCGCCGAAGGGGACGAGCGGCTCGTCGTGGACGGTGCCGTCGTTCACGTGGAACATGCCGGTGTCGATCTGCTTGGCGAAGGCCACGCCCCGCTCGACGTCCGCCGTGTGGACGGCGCCGCTGAGGCCGTACGGGGTGTCGTTGACGATCCGGACCGCCTCCTCCTCGCCGTCGAACGGGATGACGAAGGCGACCGGGCCGAAGACCTCCTGGCGGAGCAGGGAGGAGTCGGCGGGCAGGTCCGTCAGGACCGACGGCTCGACGAGGTTGTCGGTGGTGGTGCCGCGCAGCAGGGCCGTGGCCCCCTCGGCGATCGCCTGCTCGACGGCGCCCGACACCGCGTTCGCCTGGGTGGAGTTGATCACCGGGCCGATGACGGTCTCCGGGTCGCGCGGGTCGCCGACCTTCAGCGACCTCACCTTGGCGACGAACTTCGCGGTGAACTCCTCGGCCACCGAGCGGTCCACCATGATCCGGTTCGCGGCCATGCAGACCTGGCCCTGGTGGACGTACCGGCTGAAGACGGCCGCGTCGACCGCGTAGTCGAGGTCGGCGTCGTCCAGGACCACGACCGCGCTGTTGCCGCCGAGCTCCAGGACCGAGCGCTTGAAGTGGGAGGCGCAGACGGTGGCGACGTGCCGGCCGACCTTGTCGGAGCCGGTGAAGGAGATGACCTTGGGGACGGGGTGCTCGATGAATGCGTCGCCGATCTCGGCGATGTCCGTGATGACGACGTTGAGCAGACCGCCCGGCAGACCCGCGTCCTCGAAGATCTTCGCGACCAGGGAGCCGCCGGTGACCGGGGTGTTCTGGTGCGGCTTGAGCACCACGCCGTTGCCGAGGGCGAGCGCCGGGGCGACCGACTTCAGCGACAGCAGGAACGGGAAGTTGAAGGGGCTGATGACGCCCACGACACCGACCGGCACCCGGTAGACGCGGTTCTCCTTGCCGTCGACCGGGGACGGCAGGATCTTGCCCTCGGGGCGCAGCGCCAGGTGGATCGACTCGCGCAGGAACTCCTTGGCGAGGTGCAGCTCGAAAGCGGCCTTCAGACGGGTGCCGCCGAGCTCGGCGATGATCACGTCGGCGATCTCCGACTCCCGCTCCTCGACCAGCCGCAGCGCCTTCTCGAAGACGGCCCGGCGGGCGTAGGCGTTGGTCGCGGCCCACTCCTTCTGGGCGCGGGCGGCCGCGCGGTAGGCCTGATCCACCTCGTCGACCGTGGCTATGGTGATCGAGGCCAGCTTCTCCCCGTCGTACGGGTTGAAGTCGATGATGTCCCAGGACCCGGTCCCGGGGCGCCATTCGCCGTCGATGTACTGCTGGGCCAGGTCGGTGAAGTAGGACGACATATGCTCCCTCGATCCCCTGCTGTCGAAACGGTCGAAGCAGTCGGAGCCCGATCAACCCCCGATCACTTCTTCACGGTCTGATCACACGTCATCGTACTTGCGACAGAACGGAGTTGGGGCCCCTACAGGTTTCCGAGGGGTTTTCCCTAGGTGAGCTGGAGCAGCCCGCGCAGCAGGTCGCGGCTCTCGTCGGGGCCGGGTCCGTCGTGCTGGATTTCCTCCAGCGTCCTCTCGTACTGGGCGACGTCCTCGGGCTTGTCCAGGTAGAGGGCGCTGGTGAGCTGCTCCAGGTAGACCACGTCCGACAGGTCGGACTCGGGGAAGCTGAGGATGGTGAAGGCGCCGGATTCGCCGGCGTGCCCGCCGAAGCTGAACGGCATGACCTGAAGCCGTACGTTGGGCTGCTCCGAGATCTCGATCAGGTGCTGCAACTGCCCGCGCATCACGTCGCGGTCGCCGTAGGGGCGGCGCAGGGCGGCCTCATCGAGGACGATGTGGAGGTCGGGCGCGTTCTCCGAGACCAGGTGCTTCTGCCGCTCCATGCGCAGCGCCACCCGCCGCTCCACGTCGGCCTCGCTCGCGCCCTGCATACCGCGCCGGACCACCGCCCGCGCGTACGCCTCGGTCTGCAGCAGCCCGTGCACGAACTGCACCTCGTAGACGCGGATCAGCGACGCCGCGCCCTCCAGTCCCACATAGGTGGGGAACCAGCTGGGCAGGACGTCGGAGTAACTGTGCCACCAACCCGCGACGTTGGCCTCCTTGGCGAGGGAGAGCAGCGAGGTGCGCTCGGCCTCGTCCGTGATGCCGTACAGGGTCAACAGGTCTTCCACGTCTCGGGTCTTGAAGCTCACCCGACCCAACTCCATCCGGCTGATCTTCGATTCCGAGGCGCGGATCGAGTACCCGGCCGCCTCGCGCGTGATCCCCCGCGCTTCGCGCAGCCGCCTGAGCTGCGAGCCGAGCAGCATGCGCCGCACCACCGATCCGGGCTCTCCCGCGCTCACGTTCGCCAGCCTCCCCAACCGTCTTCAAGGCCCGCAGTCTGCCACTAATTCACTCCGAGCTGTACTCGCGTGATTACGGAAACGGAAAGAGATCAAGGAATCCGCACGGCGGCAGCCAGGCAGGAGACCGGCGGATGACGAGAAGATGGCGGAAAAAATGGCCAGTAAGCGGTACGGGAAGGTCCAATTCGGTCGCATGCACGTGCATCTGCCCTTGCATCTGCTGTACGCATCCGAAACCATGGTCGTGCGCCACCGCTGCATCGCAACGACCGCGGATTACCGGGAGTGCCTCGCATGGGGACGAATGGATCGACCATGCTCGAGCCGTTACGGCAGAGCCTTCCCCCGCTGGATCCCGCGGCCGTATCCAGCGCCGCCTCCTGCGCACTGCCCGCCCGCTACGAAGCGGTGCGTGAGGCAAGACAGTTCACCCGCACGACGCTCGACCGGTGGGAGCTGGGCGACCGGTTCGACGACGCCTGCCTGGTGGTCTCCGAACTGGTCACCAACGCCCTGCGGCACGGCCTGCCGGCGCCCTCGGCGTCGCCGGCGCACTCGTGCGACCACGATTCGCCCGTGCGGCTGCACCTGCTGCAGTGGACCGGGCGACTGGTGTGCGCGGTGCGCGACCCCAGCCGGGAGAGCCCGGTCGCCCGTGAGACGGACGATTTCTCGGCGGAGTCGGGCCGCGGCCTCTTCCTCGTCGACTCCTTCAGCGACAGCTGGGGCTGGCACCCGCTGACGGGCCCCCTGGACGGCAAGGTGGTCTGGGCGCTCTTCCGGCTGCCACCCGCCGAATGACGAACCGGGGCCCTCTTCGACGCGGTTCTACGCGCGTTACCCCGTGTCGCGCACCGATCGCACCGAGTCGCACACCCGCTTCGAGGGCACGTCAGCCCGCTATCAGGTGGTCGAACTCCCCGTCCTTGACGCCCAGCAGCATCGCCTCGATCTCCGCGCGCGTGTAGACGAGTGCGGGACCGTCGGGGAAGCGGGAGTTGCGCACCGCCACGTCTCCGCCCGGCAGTCGCGCGAACTCCACGCAGGAGCCCTGCGAGTTGCTGTGCCGGCTCTTCTGCCAGGCCACTCCGTGCAGCCGCGCGGCCGCCATGCCGTTGTACACGTCGCCCCCGTACCCGCCCTCAATGTCGTGGTCCACAGGTCGCTCCCCGGTGGTGCACTGGCTGGTGTGGCCATTGATGCATCGGTCAACTGATCGGGATCATAGCCCTGTTCAACATGCAGATGCATGAGCAGATGCACGTGCACGGGGAGTGGTTCAGCGGTTACAGCCCTGATCCCGCCTCACCCGAGCCGCTCGAGCGTCTGCCCCAGAACGCGCAGGACATGCGAGCGCCAACCCCCGTCCATGATCTTCCGCGCCATCATCTGTGCCGGGTCGTCCGGATCGAATCCGTCGTGCACCAGGAAGAGACGCGTACCGCGGCCTTCCTGTTCCAACGTCCATGTGAGCGTCCAGTCCGCGGGATTGGCCGGATCGGCGTCCCTCCAGCGGACGGACAGCATCCGCTCGGCGTCGTAGGCGAGAACCTCCACGTCGACGACCCCGGAGAACTTGGAGTTGGGTCGTGGGACGGAGGTCATCCGGTAGCGGTGGCCGACCTGAAGGCGGAAGTCCGCGGCACCCGGCATCTGCCACTGCGCGAGCAGCGAAGGCTCGGTGAGGGCCCGCCAGACCTTGGCCGGCGGGTGCGGGTAGAACTGGTCGACGCGGATCGTGGTGAGGTCGTCGTCTTGGTCGGTGCTCATGTGCGGTCGTGTCTGTGTGGTCGTCGTGGAGGCCGGTGCCCCGGTGCGGTCACCGCAAGGATCGGGGCTCAGGTGCGGTCGTCGTCGGGCATACGGTCCAGCAGTGCGCCGAGTTCCTTCATCCGGCCGCGCCAGAACCGCTCGTACGGGTGGAGCCAGTCCTGCACCTCGGCCAGCGGGGCCGCCTCCAGGCGGTAGATGCGCTGCCGTCCGGAGCGCTGCTCGGAGACGAGGCCGGCCTCCCGGAGCACCTTGAGGTGTTCCGAGAGGCTGGGGCGGCGCATGGCGAAGCGGTCCGCCAGGTCCTGGACGGGCTGGGGCCCCTCCTCGCGCAGCAGCCGCAGCACCTCGCGGCGGGTGGCGTTGGCGAGCGCGGCGAAGACGCGGTCCTCCGCGGCGGTACCCGTCCCCTTCATGGGGTGCTCGTCCCGTTCATGGCGGCGGTCAGAAACCTTCCTTCTCGGTCAGCAGCATCAGACCGTTGCCGTCGGGGTCCGTGAAGGAGGCCATGCGGCCCCAGGGCAGCTCGTCCGGGCCCTGCACGGAGACCCCCGCCTGCGCGAGCCGCGCGCAGGCGGCGTCGACATCGGTCGTGACCAACATGATCCCCCGTGCCGAGCCGGGCTCGAAACCCCCCATCCCCGGCCCGGAGAGCGTGAAGACCGTCTGCGCGCCGGCGGGTGCCACCTGGAGCCAGCGGCCCTGGGGCATGTCCCGGTCGGCGACGGTCTCGAAGCCGAGGACGTCCGTGTAGAAGCGCAGCGCGCGGTCCTGGTCGCCGACGGGGAGGGTGACGAAGGAAGCGTGAGTGATGTTCATGCGAACGAGATTAGGTAGGAGATTCCCTACCTGTCAACCGTAGGGAATCTCCTACCTATCGCCCGTGTGCGCCGCCGACCGGGTCAGCGTGCGGAGTACGGCAGCAGCGCCATCTCCCGCGCGTTCTTGATCGCTCGCGCCAGCAGCCGCTGCTGCTGGGCCGTGACCCGGGTGACCCGGCGGCTGCGTATCTTGCCGCGGTCGGAGACGAACCTCCGCAGCAGATCGGTGTCCTTGTAGTCGATGTACGAGATCCCGGCCTGTTCCAACGGGTTGGGGCGGGCCTTGGCGGGCTTGCGGTCGCTCTTGCGGGGCATCGGGTCAGACCTCCAGGAGGGTGTCGAAGGCGGACGCCAGGCCCCTCCAGGCCTCGCGCCCGGCGGCGTACTCGGCGTCGGTCAGCAGGCAGGACTCCAGCAGCCGTTCGAGGCCGTCGCGGTCGAGGCCGGGGGACGTGAAGACGAGGTGCTGGCAGCGGTCGCCGTGCTCCGGGTGCCAGTCCAGCGCGGCGGCGGCCCGGCGCACCGGCGGGACCAGGTCCCAGGCCGCGTCCGGCAGGGCGGCGAGCCACGGGCCCGCGCCCTCCACGCACAGCGCGCCGCCGGCGGCGTCCCAGTGGAGGAGCGTGTCGGGCCGGTCGGCCAGCCAGAACCGGCCCCGGCTGCGCGCGGCGGCGCAGGTCAGGTCCTCCAGCGCCGCGTACAGCCGCTCCGGGTGGAAGGGGCGGTGGCGGCGCCAGACCAGTGTCGAGACACCGTGCGCGTCGGTCTCGGCGGGCAGCAGCGCGCACGCCGGGTGCTGGGCCGCCGCGGCCGCCTCGACGTCGAATCCGGCGAGGGCGGCGCGGACCAGCTCCGAACGCGGGGCGGTCTCCCGCGCACGCGCCGGGGCAGGGGTGGCGCCCGCCGGGTCGCCGTGGCCGATCGGGACCCGGCGGGCCGTCGGGTGCAGTTGTGCCAGCAGTTCGCGGTCCTCGTCGTCGGCCTCCGGGGAGTCGGCGACGGCGAGTACGGGCGCGTACTCCAGCTGCCGGGCGAAGGTGTCGGCGACGGTCCGCTGGTCGGTGGCGGCCGCGGCGAGCCCGCCGTCGGCCAGATCGTCGCCGTTGCCGAGGTACGGCAGGACGAGGGCCGGGTCGACGGCGGTGACCACCCCGGTGACCGTGAGCCCGCCGGCCACCACCACCTCGGCCATCGCCTTGGGCTCCACGGAGTCCCACAGCTCGACCACCGCGAGCGGGGCGTGTCCGGCGGCCGCGATCCCGCGCAGCTCCGGCACCAGGTCCTCGCGCAGCGCGCAGCACGCGCAGTCGTTGACCAGGGGCGTCTCACCGCGGGACAGCACTCCGGAGGCGTCCCGGACGGTCCGCACGACCGTGCCCGCGGGGGCCGTCGCCAGGTCGTGGTGGAGCGCGACACTGCCGGGCACCTCGGCGAGGAGCCGCGCGACAGCCGCCTTCCGGGCGTCGGCGTGCAGCCCGCCGACGATCACCACCGACAGACTCACGCCCCGCCCCGCTTCCCGTAGCGGCGCTCGAAGCGCTCCACGCGCCCGGCGGTGTCCAGGACGCGGGCGGTGCCGGTGTAGAAGGGGTGGCTGACGTTCGAGATCTCGACGTCGACGACGGGGTAGGTGCGGCCGTCCTCCCACTCGATCGTCTTCTCGCTGGTCATCGTCGAGCGGGTGAGGAAGGCATGGTTCGCGGCACGGTCACGGAAGACGACGGGACCGTAGGCCGGGTGGATTCCGTTGCGCATGGCGGGCCTCAGCGCTCCTCTCGGAAGTCGACGTGGCGGCCGGCGACCGGGTCGTACTTGCGCAGGGTCAGCCGGTCCGGGTCGTTGCGGCGGTTCTTGCGGGTGACGTAGGTGAAGCCGGTCCCTGCGGTGGACCGGAGTTTGACGACCGGGCGGAGTTCGTTGCGTGCCATGCCGCTATGCTACTGAAAATGAATTCCATTTACATCACCGCTCGAGGAGAGGTGCGTCACCCGTGTCCGCCCACTGCATGCTGACCGGCGCCCGGCCCGGCTTCGGCAACCACATCTCGCACTCCCACCGGCGGACCTCCCGCCGCTTCGACCCGAACATCCAGACCAAGCGCTACTGGCTGCCGAGCGAGGGCCGCCACGTGCGGCTGCGGCTGAGCGCGAAGGCGATCAAAACCGTCGACACGATCGGCGTCGAGGCAGCCGTGGCGCGCATCCGCGCGCGCGGGGTGAAGGTCTGAGGAACCCGAGTCACCCGAGGAACCCGAAGAACCCCGAGGAACCGGAAGCACGAAGAACAGGGAGACGCCATGGCGAAGAAGAGCAAGATCGCGAAGAACGAGAAGCGGCGGCAGATCGTCGAGCGGTACGCCGCCCGCCGTGCAGAGCTGAAGGAGATCATCCGCAGGCCGTCCTCGACGCCGGACGAACGGCTCGCCGCCGAGCGGGAGTTGCGCGGGCAGCCGCGGGACGCGAGCGCCACGCGCGTGCGCAATCGCGACCAGACCGACGGCCGGCCGCGCGGTTACCTGCGCACCTTCGGCCTGTCCCGGGTGAGCCTGCGGGAGCAGGCGCACGCCGGGCATCTGCCCGGGGTCCGAAAGGCCTCCTGGTAGCGACTGGTCCTGGTAGCTTGCTGCGGTCGTACCGGCCGCCGGGCGGCCGACCGGTCAGAGTTTGGGGGCTTTCCGATGACTGCGGCGACCAGGGCGGCCAAGGCGGCGGCGAACGGGACGGGCGCGGCGACGCGGATCGCGGCCGCGGTCCTGCTCGGCGCGCTCGCCCTCACCGGGTGCGACAGCGGCGGCTCCGGCGCCACGGACAAAACATCCGCCACCCCCGGCGTGAGCGCGACCGCGAGCGACGATGACAGCGGCGGCGCGGGCGGTACGGGCGGTCCGGCCGCCAAGGGGGATGGCGTGGAGGGAAGTTGGCTCGCCACCACCGGCGGCAAGGCCGTGGTCCTGACCGTCACCGGCAGGCAGGCCGCGCTCTTCTCGACCGACCGGACCATCTGCAGCGGGACGGCGGTCGGGGAGGGCGCGAGGCATGTGATCCACCTCGACGCGTGCAAGTCCCGTACGACCGGCACGGTGGACTCCGTCAACAAGACCACGCTCCGCGTTACCTGGGAGGGTGGTCTCGGCACGGAGACGTACACCCGGTCGGCAGGCGGGGCACTACCGTCGGGCCTGCCGACGGCGAGCCTGGGCTCCTGACGCGCGGAGCCGATCGCGGGGCGGGCAACCGCGCCGCCTGCTCGTGCGTGATGATCCTCAGGCATCGTCACGACCCAAGGGACCAGTCATGCGCGCCATTCCGATCACCGTCACCGCCCTCGCCGCGGCCCTCCTGCTCACCGCCTGCGACAGCGGCGGCAGCGACACCGGCTCCGGGGACAAGGGCACCGGCAGCACGGCTTGCCGGAGCGACGACGTCGGGATTCACGTCGGCCCGGCCAACGCCGCGCCCGCCGCCGGGGACACGGGCAATGTGCCCGTCACCGTCACCAACCGGGGTGCCCGGTGCACCCTGAAGGGCTTCCCGGGCATCACCCTGGACGCCGGCAACGTCATGACGACCGTCCCGCAGGACGAGTCGGGCAAGCCGGAGCAGCTCACTCTCGCCAAGGACGACACGGCGACCTTCACTCTCACGTACGTGCGGGGCAAGAAGGACGGCGCCAAGAGCCTCGAGGTGAGGTCACTGAAGATCAGCCTGCCCGGAGCGCCCGACAGTCACGCCTTCCCGTGGTCCTACGGCCCGGTCCAGGGCAAGGAGGACGTGGGCGACCCGGACGCCTCGGTGACGGCCTTCCAGCAGGCAGGCGACTGACTGCGACGCCGTTCACGCGGGTGGCGCGGCACGCCCGCCGAGTGGCGGGCGGGACTTCACCTGGGCCCGGTCCGCCGCCCGGGCGCCCTCCGTCCACCCCGCCGTGTCATTCACCCCGCGCAGCCGGGTGGTGGTCGTCTCCGGGAACAAGCGGTCCACGCGGTCGGTGACCGCGACGTCCCGGCTCGCCAGGACGGGCAGCAGGTCCGCGGTCACCTGGGTCTCGGCGGCGGCCTCCAGGCGGGCGCCGGCGCGGCGGGCGTAGGCGGCGAGGAAGGACTGCCGGAAGGTCTTGGTCCGCTTGCGCCCGCCCGCTCGCTGGGCGGCCTCCGCCCTGGTCATCGCCGTCGTGGCCTGGACCAGCAGGGAGGCGTAGAGCAGTTCGACCGCTTCCAGGTCGGCCTCGAAGCCGACGACGGTGGAGAACGCGAGGGCCTCGTTCCACACGGCGCGGCAGCGGTTCGCGGTGGCGACGGCGTCCAGCAGCACGGCCTTTGCCTGCTCGTACGGCGGCTCGACACCGATCCGGCAGGCGCCGGGTGCGTCGGGCGACGGGGCGCGGGCGGCGAGCAGCGCCTCGTCGACGCTGTGCCGCGCCATCAGTTCCTGCGCCTTCGCGCTCAGCGCCTCCGCCTCCTCCGGATACCCGGTCGCCTCCGCCTTGGCGAGCAGCGCCCGGATCCGGGTGAGCATGCGGGATTCGGTCCGGGGCGCGGGCGCGGGCTCGTCCAGAGGTTCGAGCGCGGGGAGCCGCAGCAGCAGGCGGTAGAGCTCCAGGACGGCGGTGGCATACGAGAAACGGTCGGCGCGGGGCGGTTCCCCGGGCGGCAGTCCGTCGAGCTGGGCGGCCCAGCGCGGGCCGCGCGGCCGGTCGTCGGCCGCCTGTGCGCGGACGAGCGCCGCGAGCAGCCGCACATGGACCTCGTCGAGCTCCCGCCGCACGATCCGGGCGACATCGGCGGGCTGCCAGCCGCGCTGCCACGCCGTCGCCACGAAATCCTGCCCGCGCCGGGAGAGTTCGGCGTCCACCGCGGGGTCGGCCGCCAGCAGGGAGGCGCCGGTGTCGAGGGCGTCGTCGGAGGGTGCGTACAGGGCGGCCCGGAAGGCCCGGTCGAGGGTGCTGGACGTGCTCACCGCTCGATCGTGCCATGAGGCGCACGCAACTCTGTCCACAGCCTGTGGACAAACCTGCCGCAGAGCATTTCCACGAGTGTCAACTTCGGGTTGACACCCCCAGAAGCGCAACCTACGGTTGACACATGACGAACCCCACCATCAGGTCGAGCGTCCGTCTGGACGACCTCATCTCGGCCATCAAGAAGGTCCACCAGGAACCCCTCGAACAGCTCCAGGACGCCGTACTCGCCGGCGAGCACCTCGGCGAGGTGGCGGACCACCTCATCGGGCACTTCGTCGACCAGGCCCGCCGCTCCGGCGCCTCCTGGACCGACATCGGCAGGAGCATGGGCGTCACCCGGCAGGCCGCGCAGAAGCGGTTCGTACCCAAGGAGTCGGCCGACCTCGACCCCAGCCAGGGCTTCAGCCGCTACACGCCCCGCGCCCGCAAGGTGGTCATGGCCGCCCACGAGGAGGCCAAGGCCGCCGGGAGCGCCGAGGGAACGCCCGCACACCTGGTCCTCGGGCTGCTCACCGAACCGGAGGCCATGGCCGCGCAGGCCGTCGAGGCCCAGGGCGTCACCCTGGACGCCGTCCGCGAGGCCGCGACCGCCGCCCTGCCGCCCGCGTCCGCCGACGCTCCCGAGCTGGTCCCGTACAGCTCGGCCGCCAAGAAGGCCCTGGAACTCACCTTCCGCGAGGCCCTGCGCCTCGGCCACAACTACATCGGCACCGAGCACATCCTGCTGGCCCTGCTGGAGCTGGAGAACGGCGAGGGCGTCCTCAGCGGCCTGGGCCTGGACAAGACGCGCACCGAGGAGTACGTCGCTGCGGCCTTGGCGGAGCTGGTGAAGGACCGCGCCCGGCAGGACGAGGACCAGGAGCCGCACGACGGCGGACAGGACGGCTGACCGACCTCCCGAGCAGCGGGCCGGAGCCGTTGTCAGACCCGCCTGCGACACTCGCCGACATGACCGACCGGTGGGCTCTGGCACCGGCCGAGGACGGCGGCGCCGAGGTCGCCCCCCTCGGCCGGGACGGCCTGCCCGCCGGTCCGGTGCACCGTGCCGCCGACCTCGCGGAGGCAGTCCGCGGCAGACCGGACGTCACACGATGGGTGTGGCGGTCGACCGCCGAGGTCTATCCGCGCCTGCTCGCCGCGGGCGTCCGGGTGGAGCGGTGCTACGACATCGAGGACGCCGAGACGCTCCTCCTCGGCCACGAGGGGCGCCACGGCGAGCCCCGCTCGGCCGCCGCCGCCCTGGCCAGGCTGCGCGGCGGCCCCGTACCGCCGGACCCGCCGCACCGGTCCGCCGAACCCGGCGCGCAGTCCTCGCTCTTCGAACCGCAGGGCGTGCGCCTGCCGCTGGCGGACCTGATCACGGTCTACGCCGAGCAGCAGCGACGGCACGAGCGAGCCGAGCATCCCGACCGTATGCGCCTGCTGACCGCAGCCGAGTCGGCGGGCACCCTGGTGGCGGCCGAGATGAACCGCGCGGGCCTGCCCTGGCGCGCGGACGTGCACCGCGAGGTGCTGCACGAACTGCTCGGCGAGCGGTACGCGGGCGGCGGCGAGCCCCGCCGCCTGGCCGAACTCGCGGACGAGGTGTCCGCGGCCTTCGGCCACCGGGTGCGGCCGGATCTGCCCGCCGACGTGGTCAAGGCCTTCGCCCGGGCCGGGATCAGGGTGAAGTCCACCCGCCGCTGGGAGCTCAGGTCCGTCGACCACCCGGCCGTCGAACCCCTGCTGGAGTACAAGAGGCTGTACCGGATCTGGGTCGCCCACGGCTGGTCCTGGCTCCAGGACTGGGTGCGGGAGGGGCGGTTCAGGCCGGAGTTCCTCGCCGGCGGCACGGTCACCGGCCGCTGGGTGACCAACGGCGGGGGCGCCCTGCAGATCCCCAAGGTCATCCGCCGGGCCGTGGTGGCCGACCCCGGCTGGCGCCTTGTCGTGGCCGACGCCGCCCAGATGGAGCCACGCGTGCTGGCTGCGATCTCCCGCGACCCGGGGCTGATGGAGGTGGCCGGCCGGGACACCGACCTCTACCAGTCGGTGTCCGACCGGGCCTTCTCCGGCGACCGCGCCCAGGCGAAACTCGCCGTGCTCGGCGCGGTCTACGGGCAGACCTCCGGCGACGGCCTGAAGAACCTCGCCGCCCTCAGACGCCGCTTCCCGAAGGCGGTGGCGTACGTCGACGAGGCCGCGCGGGCCGGTGAGGAGGGCCGGCTCGTACGGACCTGGCTGGGCCGCACGTGTCCCCCGGCCGCCGGGACGACCGAGGACGCGACCGGGGAGGCGGGCCTCCCGCAGGAGGACCCGGCCGCCGCGCCACCCGCCGACCAGGGCTGGATGCCGGGGTACGCCTCCACCAACTCCCGCGCCCGAGGCCGATTCGCCCGCAACTTCGTCGTGCAGGGCAGCGCCGCCGACTGGGCCCTGCTGCTGCTCGCGGCGCTGCGGCGCACCTGCCGGGACATGGCGGCCGAGCTGGTCTTCTTCCAGCACGACGAGGTGATCGTGCACTGCCCGAAGGAGGAGGCGGACACGGTCGTCGAGGCGATCCGGCAGGCCGCGGAGATGGCGGGACGGCTGACGTTCGGCGAGACCCCGGTGCGGTTTCCGTTCACGACGGCGGTGGTGGAGTGCTACGCCGATGCGAAGTGAGCGGCCCCGGGCCGCGAGCGGACCCCGCACGGACCCCGGCGACCGTGTTCCGGTGGACCGGACCGGGCCGTACGGCGATCAGCAGCGGCGGTCCGGTGAGCCGGGCGGGGGTCGGGCCGGGTCAGACGACCGGCGGCCGGCCAAGCCGGGTCAGCCGCCACACGGTCCGCCAGCGCATGGGGCGCCGCTCCCCCGCCGGCTCGCGCAACCCCTCCACGAACCCGCCGAACCAGGCCCGCAGCCCGGCGAGCGAACGGGTCCGCGCCAGGGTGAGCAGCGTCCACACGCCGAGGTGCACCGGGATGAGCGGGAGCGGCAGCCGCCGCCGGACCAGCCAGACCCGGTTGCGGGCGGTGACCCGGTAGTAGATCGCATGCCGGGCGGGCGAGGTCTTCGGGTGCCGCAGGAGCAGCTCCGGCGCGTAGAGGATCTTCCAGCCGGCGTCGGCGGCACGCCAGGCCAGGTCGGTCTCCTCGTGCGCGAAGAAGAACTCCGCGGGCCAGTCCCCGGTCTGCTCCAGCATCGCCATCCGCAGCGCGTGCCCGCCGCCGAGGAACCCGGTGACGTACCCGCCCCGCATCGGGTCCGACCCGCCGATCCGCGGCACGTGCCGCTGCTGGGTCTCGCCGCACTCGTCGGCGATGCGGAAGCCGACGATGCCGAGGCGCGGGTCGGCGGCGTACAGATCCCGTACCCGGCGCAGTACGTCGGCATCGACCAGGAGCCCGTCGTCGTCCAGCTCCACGACCACGTCGACGTCCCCGAACTCCCGCAGCCGGGCCAGGGCTGCATTGCGCCCACCGGGGCAGCCGAGGTTCTCGTCGAGATCGACCGCCGTGACCTCGCCGGGCAGGGACAGCCGGTGGGCGAACTCGGGCAGCCGGCACCCGTTGCCGACGATCACGATGCGCGCGGGCGCGAGATCCTGCTTGGCCACGGACTCCAGCAGGGCGTCGACCTCGGCAGGCCGGTTGCCCATGGTCACCACCGCGACAGCGATCCTCGGCTCCACCACGGCCCTCATCCCATCCGACGACAACGGCGCCCGCACGGCGCCCCTCGTTCACCAGGATGTCGCCCGGGCGGCGCCGGTTGCTCTGACGCCATCTCACTTTGCGGCCTCTTACCCCCGCCTCACCGCAACCCTCCCGGAACCGGTACGAAAACCGCACGCCATGCGTGACTCCGTCAGCCGCCCGGGTGATGTCCGCGAAATTCCGTGCGGTCACCCGGTCGGGTGCTGTCCGGCGAAAGATGCCCGGGAGAACCGGTTCAGCCGTGTTTGTTCCCCGATCATGCCCGAGTGAGCAAGCAACTCCGAAGTGCCGCACGCCGCCGGGCCGTTCCGGCCGCCGTGGGCTCCCTCCTCGCCCTGTCCCTCCTGACCGCCCCGTCCGCCGACGCGCAACCCGTCGGCGCGCGACAGACCGCCGACGCGCAACAGGCCGGCGGCGGGCTCCCGTCACGTGTCGTGCCGCGGTCCAGGCCGATGACGGTCGCGGAGGCCCGTACGGACGCCTACCTGAGATCGCTGCGCTCTCGGCCCGTGCCGCTGCGCGGGTTCTTCGTGAGCCTGCCCAAGGGCGGGGACCTGCACAACCACCTCTCCGGCGCGGTGTCCACGGAGTACCTGATCGAACTGGCCGCCGAGGACGGGCTGTGCGTCGAGACCGCGACGCTGACCGCCGTCGCGCCTCCCTGCCGGCCCGGCACTCGCCCCGCGGCGGACGCCCGGACCGACCGCGCCTTCCGCGAGGCGCTGGTCCGCGCGTGGTCCATGGAGGACTTCCCGCCCGGCGGCAACGGCCACGACCACTTCTTCGACACCTTCGGGAAGTTCGGCGAGGTGACCTGGCGGCACCGGGGCAAGCTGCTCGCCCAGGTCGCCGACCACGTCGCGGGCCAGAACCAGTTCTATCTGGAGACCATGGTCACCCCGGCCTCCGACGGCGCGAAGCAGTTGGCCGCCGAGGTCGGCTGGGACGGCGATCTCGCCGCGCTGCACCGCAAGTTGGTGGCCGGCGGCAGGCTGGACAAGGTGGTCGCCGCGGCCCGCAGGGAGGCCGACGACGGCGACGCCGAGTTCCGCGCGACCGAGCGCTGCGGCACCCGCCATGCCCGGTCCGGCTGCCGGCTCACCGTCCGCTGGGTCTCGCAGGCCTCCCGGGGCAGCGCCCCGGAGCGGGTCTTCACCCAACTCGCCCTGGGCATGCGGCTGGCCGAGCGCGACCCGCGCTTCGTCGCGGTCAACCTCGTCCAGCCGGAGGACGGGGATGTCGCCCTGCGCGACTACAGCCTCCAGATGCGCATGGTCCGCTATCTGCGCGGCCAGTACCCGAAGGCCCATGTCACCCTGCACGCGGGCGAGTTGTGGCCCGGGCTGGTCAAGCCCAAGGACCTGAGGTTCCACATCGAGGAGGCCGTCGACGTCGCCCGCACCGAGCGCGTCGGGCACGGCGTCGACCTCGTCCACGAGGACGGCTGGCAGAGCACGGCCCGTACCATGGCCGCCCGCCAGGTCGCCGTCGAAGTGCCCTTCAGCAGCAACGCCCAGATCCTCGGTGTGAAGGGCGCCGACCACCCCTTCACCACGTATCGCCGCTACGGCGTCCCCATCGTGCTGGCCACCGACGACCCCGGCGTGTCCCGGATCGACATCAGCCACGAGTACCAGTACGCCGCCACGACCTACGGCCTCTCCTACGCCGAGCTGAAGGACCTGGCGCGCGCCTCACTCCAGTACGCGTTCCTGCCCGGTGCGAGCCTGTGGCAGGGCAATCCCACCACCGCGGGCTACCGGGTCGTGTCCGCCTGCCGCGGTGAGCGCCCCGGCCTGCCCGTACGGACCCCGGCC
The DNA here is from genome assembly GCF_044754605.1 of Streptomyces sp. NPDC093064. Classification (NCBI taxonomy): domain Bacteria; kingdom Bacillati; phylum Actinomycetota; class Actinomycetes; order Kitasatosporales; family Streptomycetaceae; genus Streptomyces; species Streptomyces sp. NPDC093064. The sequence goes on along the minus strand of NZ_JBIVPK010000014.1, from coordinate 191,086 downwards.
TGTCAGCGCCTGCTCTCCCGCAGCCCCAGGGCGGAACTCGAGTGGCGCCAGGAGGCGGCCTTCGCCGTCTTCGAGCGCACGCACACCCGCGCGGTGCGCTGAACCACCCTCCGCGCTCTCTCCGATTTGCGTACGGGGGCACTCCACGGGGGCACTCCGCCGCGAGAGCCCCGACGTGCCCCCGTGGCCCCGCCTTCCGCAGCCCTCTCAGGGGTGGGCGGGACTCTCGGCGGAGGGTGCGGCTTCGGGGACGTCGCCGGCACGGCCGGCCACGGCCGGCCGCAGCGTCGTGGCGGCCACGACTCCCGCCACCAGACCGCAGGTCAGAGCGGCGGGAACGCCGTCCCCGAGGCCCGCGGACAGGTACGTCAACCCCCAGCGCAGGCCCGCCCCGTCCGTCGCCATCCGCAGTGACTGGCTCGCCAGCAGCCCGAGGACGGTCGCGCACACCGCGCCGACCGCCATCGCCGGGACGGTGGCCCGGGTCAGCAGCACGGGCAGCCACCGCAGCGCCCACCACACCACCACGAGCAGCAGTACGTCGGGAAGCCGGTGCAGGAACCAGTCGCCGAACGGCGCGCCCGCCGGTCCCGCCCAGCCGCCGAGCAGCAGCCACTCGCGCAGCAGCTCACCCGGCTCGGCGAACAGCCCACCGACCGGGTCGAACCTCTGGATGGCGGCTGCCACCGACTGGTACGAGAGGACGACCAGGGACAGTGCGATGATCGCGGTCCCGGCGGTGGCGGAAAGACGGGCGGCGCGCGCCGGGACGGCCTGCCGCGGCAGCGGACCGGCGCCCTTCGCGGTGATCCGGGCCGCGAACACCGTCCCCACCGCCGCGACCAGCGCGGTCACCACCAGGATCTGCCGCCCGGACGAGATCGTGCCCGCCAACTGGGGCAGGAAGCGGTAACTGCCGCGTCCCTGCGAGGCGATCAGCCACGGCGCGGAGACGGCCACCGCCAGGGTCCCCGCCACCAGGCCCCAGGCCCACACCGCGAGCAGTGTGGCGGGCAGCCGGCCGTGCACCGGCGGCAGCCTGCGGACCAGGTGCAGCGCGCCGGGCACGAAGAAGGCGAACACCGCGGCGAAGCGGATCTGCATCGCGATGTGGTAGAGCACCCGGTAGCGCGCTCCGTCGGGCTCAGGCGTGCCGTTGGCCCAGTCGGACGCCCCGGCACCGAACCGCACGACGTCCGGAGGGTCGTACGACCAGGGGGTGAGCCAGTGTTCGAGTTCGGCGGCGGTCCGGCCGCCGATCGCGTCGGCGGTGCCCGCCAGGTGCAGCGCCTGCACGCTCGCCCCCGCCCACCACAGCAACGCCGTGATCAGCAGACCCCCGACCAGCGCCGGTATCGCCGCGCGCCGATACGTCATGACCGTCCCCCGCCCTTGTCCGCGCCTTCCGCGCATGCCACAGCCGGGCGGAGACACTACGGCTCCCCGATCACATGCGAATCACGGCGGGCGGCCCGACCGGGCGCTCGCCGACCCCCAAGATCCAGGAGACGACGCGAAAGGCGGGGTCACTGCTCCGAGTCGGACGGCAGCAGGTCGTCCAGAGACAGGCCCTCCACGGCCAGGCCCTCCACCGGCAGGGTCTGCTCGCACCAGATGGTCTTGCCGTCGCGGGCGTGGCGGGTGCCCCAGCGCTGGGTGAGCCGGGCGACCAGCATCAGGCCGCGTCCACCCTCGTCGAAGATGCGGGCCTGGTGCAGATGCGGGGCGGTACTGCTGGCGTCGGAGACCTCGCAGATGATCGTCCGGTCGTAGATGAGCCGCATCTGTATGGGGGGCTGGCCGTACCGGATGGCGTTGGTGACCAGCTCGCTCACCACCAGCTCGGTCACGAAGCCGATCTCCTCCAGGCCCCAGGTCGCCAGCAGGCGGGCGGTCCGAGCGCGGATCCGGGCCACTTCGGCCGGTTCCGCGGCGATGTCCCAGGTGGCGACCCGCGTCTCGTCCAGGCCGTGCGGCCGGACCAGCAGCAGTGCCGCGTCGTCGGCGGGGGGCTCGGGCAACAGCGTCTTGACCACGTGGTCGCACAGCGCTTCCAGCGAGGCGCACGGCTCGGTCAGTGCCTCGCGCAGTTCTTCCAGCCCCGCTTCCAGGTCGCGCTGCCGGGATACGACCAGCCCGTCGGTGTAGAAGGCGAGCAGACTGCCCTCCGGCACCTCCAGCTCCACCGTCTCGAACGGCACGCCGCCGACACCGAGCGGCGGCCCGGAGGGCAGGTCGAGGAAGTCGGCGCTGCCGTCCGGGGCCACGATGATGGGCACCGGATGGCCGGCACCGGCCAGGGAGCAACGCCCGGCCACCGGGTCGTACACCGCGTACAGGCAGGTGGTTCCGACGTCCACGGCGCCTCCGCGTGCCGGGTCGGCACCGTCGTCGGCGCCCGACTCCGCGGACTGCCGGCTCACCAGGTCGTCCAACCGCGTGAGCAGCTCCTCCGGGGTGGGATCGACATCGGCGAGGGTGCGCACGGCCGTACGCAGCCTGCCCATGGCCGCGGCGGCGTGGATGCCGTGGCCGACCACGTCCCCGACCACCAGCGCGACCCGGGCACCGGAGAGTCCGATCACGTCGAACCAGTCGCCGCCGACCCCGGCGCGGGGTGCGGCGGGCAGGTATCGGGAGGCGGCCGACACCGCCGACTGCTCGGGCAGTTGCTGCGGCAGCAGACTGCTCTGCAGGGTACGAGCGATCTCGTACTGGTTCTCCAGTGCTGCGGCCTTCTCGATGCTCGCGGAGGCCAGCTGGGCGAGCTGGACGAGGATCGCCTCGTCGTCGGCCGTGAAGTCGCTGCCGTCCTGCTTGTCGGAAAGCTGGATCAGACCCAGGTTGCGACCGTCGGTGCCGATCAGCGGGACGGCCAGCCAACCGCGCATCGGCGGATGAACCGCGGCGTAGGAGCCGAAGCCCCGCCAGGCCGGATGGGCCTCCAGCTCGTCCTGGGTCATCCGCATCGGCAGGTTGTCCTTGCACACCAGGACATAGATCCCCTCTCCGACCGGGGGCGCGTCGAAGAAGCGGTACTCGCCGTACTTGTCCGACAGGGAGACCGCGTTGATCGCCTGGGCCCAGCGGAGGTTCGTGGTCATGCTGGTGACCGACTGGTGCGTGCCCACCAGCGACCTGGCCTCCTCGGTGACCGTCTGGAGGGCGTAGTCCAGTGAGGGCGCGGCATTGATCCGCAGACCGGCCTGGGCCAGGTCCTGCAACTGCTGGGACCGTCTGTGCTCGACCACGGCGGCGGCCGCGGCCTGCTCGTAGAGCCGACCGCGTTCGGCCGCGTCCAGCCGCAACCGGATCTCGCTCATCACCGAGGCGCCCAGCTGCTCCAGGGCGTGCCGCTGTTCCTTGTCCCACAGCCGCGGCCGGGTGTCGATCACGTACAGCGCGCCGATCGACAGCTCCTCCAGCAGCAGCGGCACGCCCAGGTACGCGCGCATGCCGGTGGCGGCGACCGCGAGGTCGGACCGGTGCGCGGAGTCGTTCCGCACGTCGTCGATGACCAGCGGCCGGCCGGACACCACCACCTCGGAGCAGAAGCCCCAGTCGACCCGCTCCTGCTCCCCGTGCCGCGGTACGGCTCGGCCGACCCCGCCCCTGATGAACTGCCGGTCCGCCCCGGCCAGACTGATCAGAGCCATTCGGGTGTCCAGCAGCCGTACGGCCAGGCACACGGACCGGGCGAAGGCGTCCCTGGTCAGCTCGTCGACCGCGCGGACGGCGTCCACCGCGGCCAGCCGTGAGGGCTCGCGCAGCACCGTGGCAGGGTTCGGCGGGTTGCCCGCCTTACCGAGCTCGGCCATGACCCCTCCGCGCCTGCTGTGTGAGTACGCACCCCGCTCGGATCCGTGGTCCAGGGCCTTGGACCGGGACCGCCAGGCCGCCCGAAGATCTCGCATGCGCCCTCGTGGCTTCCGCCGAGGCCTGGACGTTCCGACCGGGGAGTCACCCTTGCCTGATTTCAAAAGTACGCCTGCCCGTCGCGGCGGCGAACTCGGCCGGGAACCACAGAACGACGAAAGGCGGACGCTCGCGCAGCAAGCAATGACGGAAACCGAGACCGCGGCGCCCGTAGCGTGCCAGTGTCCTCTGGGGAGGGCTCGGCATTCCGCTCGTACCGCTGTCGGTCTTCGCCTGCTTCCGCTTCGTCATGGGGGATATGGGCCCGGCGGATGGCGAGGAGGGCGACGTCGTCGCCGAGGTGTCTGCCGGTGTGGGCGAGCAGGTCGCGTTCGATGTGGTGGAGCAGCGCCTCGGGAGGGTGGTCGGTCCACTGGGCTGCGCGTTCCGCGAACGGGTAGAAGACGCCGTTTTGGTCACGGGCTTCGATGACACCGTCGGTGTACAGGACCAGCGTGTCCCCAGGGCCGAAGGGCAGGACATCGACGACGTGGTTGTCGGGATCCGTGACGCCGACGCCAAGTGGGGGACCGGGGTGGAGGCGGGGCACGTGGACGGTGTTGTCCGGGCCGAGCAGCAGGGGTGCTGGGTGACCGCAGCTGGTCATGCGGACCAGGGGCTCGGAGTCGGGGATCTCGACCAGGAGAGCCGTCACGAAGCGTTCTCCCGCCTCGCCCTCCGGTTCGAAGTCGGCGAGGTAGCGGGTCATGCTCCGTTCCAGGGAAGTGGCCAGGTCGGACAGGGAGGCGTGCTGGTGGGCGGCCTCGCGGAAGGCGCCGAGCAGGAGGGCGGCCTCGCCCAGGGCGGGCAGGCCCTTGCCCCGCACGTCGCCGATCATCACTCGGGCCGCGCTGCCGGTGCGGGCGGCGGCATACAGGTCGCCGCCGATCTCGGCCTCCTCCTCGGCAGCCAGATAAACACAGGCGAGCCGCAGCGGGCCGAGCCGGCTCGGCAGCGGCCACATCACCACCTGCTGGGCGGCCTCGGCGACCGACCGGACCCGGGCCATCTGGCGTGCGTGCCGGTCGCGCACCGCACACAGGACCACGATCAACGAGGTGATCAACGCGATAGCGATCACCTCCACCACCACGTTCCGCGAAGACAGCGTTCCGGTGCGCCAGCCGCTGACCGCTTCGCCCGCCATGGCCAGGACCCCGATACCGGCCGTCATCCAGGGGCCCGCAAACCACGCGGTGAGCGTGGGCGCGACCACCAGCAGGGGGCTGAGAACGATGTTTGGCCCAGTCGCGATGTCCGCGGCAGTGATCACAACGATGAGCACAACAGGGATCAGTAGCAGCACGTGGCTCGCCTGCCACGGCTGCCCGAGACCCACACGTCCCTGCCTGGAGCCCACGCCTTCCACACTGCACCGCAACCGTGGCTTGCGCCACGACGGTTTTCAAGAACGTTGCGACGTCACCATCGAACCCCGCTCTGACCTGCACCAATGCCTTAATCAGCCCGGTCTGCCAGTGCGCTGGCCCACAGATGGCCCACAGACTCCCGAAATGCGTGAGCCACGCCGGACGACCGTCTGCTTTCCCGGCGGCCCTGCCGCCCGGCGGTGGGAACCGGCACTCGCCCCTGAAGGCCCTGCGCACACGACTGTTAGATTGAGGTCCTTGTAGTGAGCATGGCGGGCTGCTGCTGAGAGACACGCGGCCCGCGAGCAGGAGCGGGGGAATGCGCGTCGTGACGGGACCGGGAAGCGGCTACGCCGTAGGTTGGGGCACGCTCAGCCTGATCAACGCCGGCTTGGCACAAGGGAAGAACCGTAGCGGGCTGAACTGGTTCCTGCTCTCCTTGGTTCTCGGCCCCGTAGCCACGCTGCTGATCGTGTGGCTCGACGCCAAAGACTAATGGCGACTTTCCACGTGGAGGTGTGATCATTTCCTCCATGTGGGGGTTCGAGCGTCGTTCGGCGCACGGTGTGATGTCTGCCGCCGTGGTCGCAACAGTCATGGCACTGACCGGATGCAGCGGGACTCCGCGGCCGGTCGGGGACCCTGATCCGGGGCATCGACGGCTCAAGGCGATCCAGCCGGTGCTGTCCGTGGTGCCACCAGGCGCACACGTCACGCAGAAGGACATCGTTGAGCCGATTTGGGACTCGTGCGACGGAATAAGGTCGACCTACGGCTGGAATGACGCGACCGTCGCTGTCGACTTCACCGGCGGCGGATCCGATCTTCAGGTAGCCGAACATATAGAGACCGCCATGCGGCGTCTGGGTTGGACGTTGGACCAAGGCTCGCTCGCTCAGGGCTCGTGGACGTGGCACAAGAAGTTGGCCGACGGTAGCCAGGCCTCGGCGCAACTACTCAGTGGACCACCTGATTGGAACCTGCAGGCGACAGCGCCGCCCGCTTCTCACCCGTCCAAGGGCTGCTGAACGCGACCGGTCGTCATCGAAGCGGCCGCCGGAGCCTGCGGGAAGCAGGTCACGCACTCGCGTTGGGGGTGCTCCCAACGCTCTCGGGAACGAGTCGACTCGTGAAGCCACGGGACGCGAGGCATTCGTACGCTTTGATCACGTCGTCTGGTACGTCCTGCGAGATCATGAAGCCCTGAGCCGGGTAGATCATGGGTGGTCCGGCTGGTCGCCCCCATGAAGACGATCAGCGGCATCATGCCGCGCCGGTACAGGTCAACGGTGGTGTCGGCCACTCCCAGATCTCCCTCGGACCCCGATCCGGGCCCCACTGAGACCAGAACTGAGACCGCCGACACCCGCGCGGCCCGCTCCCGCCGCCGTCGCCGCGTCCGCTGAACGAGGAAACCCCAGGTCGGAGAGGTTCCGACCTGGGGTTCCAGGAAGAGCCGCTTTCGGGATTCGAACCCGAGACCTACGCATTACGAGTGCGTTGCTCTGGCCATCTGAGCTAAAGCGGCACGCTGCCGCATCATGATGCGATCGGCAACTTCGGTAAGTCTACACAGTTCCCGGGGGTGCTTCGCACACGCCCCGGGGCGCCCCTGGGGCCGGGCGCCGGGGTGGGGCGCGGTGGTTACGAGCAGCGCTTTCCGTTAGCCGGAGGGGCGCCCTGGAGGAGGTAGGTGTTGATCGCGGAGTCGATGCAGCGGCTGCCGCGGCGGTAGGCGGTGTGGCCGTCGCCGTCGTAGGTCAGCAGGCGGGCCGAGGAGAGCTGGCGGGACAGGGACTGGGCCCAGCGGTAGGGGGTCGCCGGGTCGCGGGTGGTGCCGACGACCACGATGGGGGCCGCGCCCTTGGCCTCGATGCGGTGGGGCCGGCCGGTGGGCTTCACCGGCCAGTACGCGCAGTTCAGCGTGTTCCAGGCGAGGCCGCGGCCGAAGACCGGGGAGGCCTTCTCGAAGGCGGGGAGGGATTTCTCCACCTGCTCGGGGCCGGCGAAGGGGGCCGGCAGGTCCAGGCAGTTCACAGCGGCGTTGGCGTACATCAGGTTGCTGTAGTGGCCGCCGGAGTCGCGTTCGTAGTAGCTGTCGGAGAGGGCCAGCAGGGCGGAGCCGTCGTTCTGCTTCATCGCCGACGCCAGTGCCGAGCGCAGTTGCGGCCAGGCCGCCTGGTCGTACATCGCCGCGATGACCCCGGTGGTGGCGAGGGACTCGCCGAGACGGCGGCCGCCGGCGTCACCGGCGGGGATCGACCGGGCGTCGAGTTTGCGGAAGAAGGCGGCGAGCTGGTCGCCGACCTGCTTCGGCGTCGCGCTGCGGCCGCCGAGCGGGCAGTCGCTCTGCTGTACGCAGTCCTTCGCGAACGACTGGAAGGCCTCCTCGAAGCCCGCCGTCTGGTCCAGGTTCATCTGGCGCGCCGACAGCGAGGGGTCCATCGCCCCGTCCAGGACCAGGCGGCCGACGCGGTCCGGGAACAGGCCGGCGAACGTGGCCCCGAGGAACGTCCCGTACGAGGCGCCGACGTAGTTCAGCTTCCCGTCGCCCAGCACCGCGCGCACGATGTCCATGTCGCGCGCCGCCTCCATGGTGGAGACGTGCCGCAGCAGGCGGGCGTCGCGCGCGCCGCAGCCCTCCGCGAACTTGCGGTACGCGGCGACGAGCGCGTCGGTCTCCTTGCTGTCGTCGGGCGTGAAGTCGGTCTGTGTGTACGTGTCCATGTCCCGGTCGTCGAGACACTGCACGGACTCGCTGCGGGAGACCCCGCGCGGGTCCATCGCGACGAGGTCGTAGCGGGCGCTGATCTCGGCCGGGTACCCGACGCCGGCGTAGTGCTGGAGATAGGCGATGGCCGAGCCGCCCGGTCCGCCCGGGTTCAGCAGGAGTGAGCCGAGCCGCTTGCCCGGGCCGGCCGCCTTCTTACGGGCCACGGCCAGCCGGACGTCACCCGCGTCGGGCCGGTCGTAGTCGAGCGGCGCCCTGACCGTCGTGCACTCGAAGCCGGGCACCCCGCAGCTGCGCCAGGACGGCTTCTGCTCGTAGTACGGCGACAGGATGGGAGGCGTGGCCCGCGGCAGCGCGGCCAGCGCCGCGTCCGCCGCGGGCTCGGTCCGGCGCTGCGTGGTGCCGGGGGAGCAGGCCGAGACCAGCAGGGCGGCGGCCGCCAGGAGAGTGCCGCCCGCGCGGGCCGCACGGCGGGGGGTTCGGGGCCGGGGGCCTCTGCTGCTGTTCGGACGAAGGGCGCGCCTGATGTGCATCCAGCGAGCGTAACTCTCCGCGATCGGATGAGTGCGTTACGTGCGGGGCATTCCCCGTACGAGTGACGCCGTCGACGCCGGTGGCCTCGGCGTTCTCGGCGCACTCGGCGTACTCGTCAGCCCGCCCTCAGGGCCACCGTCATCGCCTCCACCGCCAGGAGCGGGGCCACGTTGCGGTCGAGGGCGTCGCGGCAGGCGGCGATCGCCTCTATGCGGCGCAGGGTGGACTCGGGCGAGCTGCCGCGGGCGAGGCGCTCCAGGGTGTCCTCGACGTCCGCGTTGGCGATGGCCACGCGGGAGCCGAGCTGGAGGGCCAGGACGTCCCGGTAGAGGCCGGTGAGGTCGGTCAGGGCGAGGTCGAGGCTGTCGCGCTGGGTGCGGGTGCGGCGGCGCTTCTGCTTGTCCTCCAGGTCCTTCATCACACCCGCCGTACCGCGGGGCAGCCGGCCGCCCTGGGCCGCGCCCAGCGCCGTCTTCAGCTCCTCGGACTCCTTGGCGTCCATCTCCTCCGCGAGCGCCTTGGCGTCGTCCGCTGCCGCGTCGACCAGTTCCTGGGCCGCCCGGAGGCAGCCGCCTATATCGTCCACGCGCAGCGGGAGCTTCAGGACGGAGGTGCGGCGTTCGCGTGCGGCCGGGTCGGTGGCCAGGCGGCGGGCCCGGTCGATGTGGCCCTGGGTGGCGCGGGCCGCGGCGGCGGCGACGGCGGGTTCGACGCCCTCCCGGCGTACGAGCATGTCGGCGACGGCGTCCACCGACGGCGTGCGCAGGTTCACATGGCGGCAGCGGGAGCGGATCGTGGGCAGGACGTCCTCGACCGAGGGGGCGCACAGCAGCCAGACGGTGCGCGGGGCGGGTTCCTCGACGGCCTTCAGCACGGCGTTGGCGGACTTCTCGTTCAGCCGCTCGGCGTCCTCCACGAGGATCACCTGCCAGCGGCCGGTCGCCGGGGCGGTGAACGACTTGCGCACGGTGTCCCGCATGTCGTCGGCGAGGATCTGCGTACCCACGGCGGCGATCGTGTTGACGTCGGCGTGGGTGCCGACCAGCGCCGTATGGCAGCCGTCGCAGAATCCGCAGCCGGGGACGCCGCCGAGGGCGCGGTCGGGGCTCACGCACTGGAGGGCGGCGGCGAAGGCCCTCGCCATCTGCGTGATCCCCGCGCCGGGCGGTCCCGTGAACAGCCACGCGTGCGTCATCTTCGACGCCTCGGGCGGCGGCGCGTCCGTGGCGGCCGCGGTGACCAGGGCGTCGGCGTCCCGGGCAGCGGCGCTCAGCTGTTCGCTGACCTTCTCCTGCCCGACGAGGTCGTCCCACACGCTCATGGGTCACGCCGCCCTTTCGTCATGGTTCGTGGTGCAGGATCCATTGTGCGGGCCACCACTGACAACACGGCGGGCGGCCTCACCCGAATCGGCAGGCGCACCGTCGCCCCGATCACCTCGATCGGCGCCCGTCCGACGGCTCAGCGCCGGCCCCGCCCCCGGCCGCCGTCGCCGTCGTCGAGCCCCTTGCCGTCCTCGCGCGGGCCCAGCAGCTCGTCCGCCAGGGTCGGCAGGTCGTCGAGCGGCGTCTCCTCGGCCCAGTCCGGCCGTGGCCGCCGCCGGGCGACCGACTCGGCGTCGACCTGGGGCAGCTCCCGCGTACGGTCGTCGCCCCGGTCGGGCCGCGCGGCCGGCGACCGCTCGCCCCGCTCGTCCCGGAAGAAACCGGGCGGAACCCGGTCCGCCGGGTCCTCCCCGCGCACGGGAGGCAGGACCGCCGTCTCGTCCGCGGCTCCCGGCGTGAAAGCCGGCAGTACGGCGGTCTCGTCGGCGGCCCCCGGCGGAACCACGGGCTTCGGCAGCTTCGCGGTCACCTCGGACTCGGACTCGCCCGCCGTCCGCGGCCCCGGCTCCACCGACCCGCGCGACGTCCCACGGGAGCCCTCGCTCAAGCCCCGGCCCGACCCCTGGTCCGAGCCCTCGCCCGACGGCTTACCGCTCCCCCGCTCGTCCCGCACCGGCGGCAGCACCGCCGTCTCGTCCGCGGGCCCGCCCGAGGCGTTCGCCGGCGTCACCAGCGGCGTCGGCACGGTCACCTCCTCCGGCGGCACCGCCGCGGCCGTCGGCTCCGTGGACCGCCGCGGACCCGACTGCGCGGTGGCCGTGGCCTGCTCCGCCGCCCGCCGGGCCTCCTCCGCCCGCAGCAGGGCCTCCTCGGCCTTGCGCTGCTTCTCCAGCCGCCGCACCTCGGCCTCGGCGCGCAGCCGCTCCTCCTCCTCGGCCTGCCGGCGCCGCTGCTCCTCCTCGGCCTTGCGGCGCGCCTCGGCCTCCGCCCGTGCGCGCTCCTCCGCGAGCAGCCGGGCCTGTTCCTCCTCGGCCTTGCGCCGGGCCTCCTCGGCACGCTGCCGGGCCTCCTCGGCCTGCCGCTCGGCCTCGCGCCGCTGCGCCTCCTCCAGCTCGCGCCGCTTGCGCTCCTCCTCCTCGGCGCGCAGCCGGGCCAGCTGCTCCTGGCGCTCGCGCTCCAGGCGCTCCTCCTCGGCCTTGCGCCGGGCCTCCTCCTCGGCCTTGCGGCGCGCCTCCTCCTCAGCCTTCTTCCGCGCTTCCTCCTGCGCCTTCAGCTCGGCCTCGGACAGCGGCAGCATCTGGTCGAGCCGGTGCCGGACGACCGTGGTCACAGCCTCGGGCTCCTGCCCGGCGTCCACCACGAGGTAACGGCCGGGGTCGGCGGCGGCCAGCGCCAGGAAACCGGACCGCACGCGCGCGTGGAACTCGGCCGGCTCCGACTCCAGACGGTCGGGCGCCTCCGTGAACCGCTCACGGGCGGTCTCCGGCGAGACGTCCAGCAGGACCGTCAGATGCGGCACAAGACCGTTCGTCGCCCAGCGGGAGATCCGCGCGATCTCCGTCGGGGACAGGTCGCGGCCAGCGCCCTGGTAGGCGACGGAGGAGTCGATGTACCGGTCGGTGATCACGACGGCGCCCCGCTTCAGCGCGGGCCGTACGACCGTGTCGACATGCTCCGCGCGGTCGGCGGCGTACAGGAGCGCCTCCGCGCGGTGGGACAGGCCCTGCGAGGACACGTCCAGCAGGATCGAGCGCAGCCGCTTGCCCACGGGAGTGGCGCCCGGCTCGCGGGTGAGGACGACCTCGTGGCCCTTGGACCTGATCCAGTCGGCGAGCGCCTCGGCCTGCGTGGACTTGCCGGCGCCGTCGCCGCCTTCGAGGGCGATGAAGAATCCGGACTCGGCGGGGGCCGTCACCGGGTCGTCGCCGCCCCGCAGGGCGTCGACGAGGTCCTGTCGCAGCGGTACGCCGGAGCGGTCGTCGACCTTGGCGAGGACCAGCGCGGCCACCGGCAGGAGCAGCGCGCCGACCAGCATCAGCGTGAACGCGGCGCCGCCGTGCGCGAACACGAACCGGCCGTCCTCGAGGCGGTGCGGGCCGATCCCGGCCGCGACCACGGGGGCGAGCACGGCACCGAGCGCCACGAAGACCCGTACCACCGCGTGCAGGTGCTCGGTCATGCGCGGCTTGCGGTAGTCCTCGGCCTCCTGGTCGAGCAGCGTGTGCCCGGTGTTGGCGGCGGCGCCCGCGCTGACTCCGGCCAGCGCGAGGATCAGCAGGACCGTGGTGACGTCGGGGACCAGCCCGGCGGCGAGCAGGGCGACGCCGGTGAGCGCGATCGTCAGGGCCAGCAGCCGCCGCCGCGACAGGGAGACCAGCGCCTTCGGCGCCGTACGGATGCCGACGGCGACCCCGCCGGTCAGGGCGAGCACCGCCAGCCCGTACAGCACCGGGCCGCCGCGCAGGTCCGTGGCGTGCAGCACGCAGACGGCGACCGCGGCGGCGATCGCCCCGGCGACGGACGCGCAGGCGAGCACGAGCAGCGGAACGGCACCCGTGCGGCCCTTGTCGACGCCGGAGCCCGTCTTCGGGCGGCGCAGCCCCTCCAGCGGCGAACGCGGGCGCGGGGTGCGGGTGCCGGGCAGTTCCAGGTAGGTCAGCACGGACAGGGACGCGGCGAACAGGCCTGCCGCGACGTACGAGCCAAGGGCCGCCTGGTGCTGGTCGAACCAGGCGACGCCGGTGCCCAGGAGGTTGTTGAGCAGCGAGGCTGCGACCAGGGCGGCGGCCGCCAGCGGGATCGCCAGGAAGGTGGTCCGCAGCGACAGGCGGCGCAGGGCGTCCATGTGGTCCGGCAGCGGGCGCACCGTGGCGCCCTCCGGAGGCGGGGCGGGCAGCAGCGCGGGGGCCGCGCCCTCCCGGCACACGCTCCAGAAACGCTCGGCGACCCCGGTCACGAACACGGTGACCAGGAGGAAGGCCAGGGCGTCGTCCGGCGTCCAGTCGATCCACAGGGGGGCGACGATCAGCAGGGCGGCGCGCAGACCGTCGGCGCCGACCATGGTCCAGCGCCGGTCGAGCGGTCCCTCCTGGGAGGTGAGCGAGGTGAGGGGTCCGAGGAGGACCGCTCCGAAGAGCAGCGTCGCCAGGATGCGCGCTCCGAAGACCGTCGCCACTGCGAAGGCCACACCCCGGTAGCCACCGCCGAAGGGGCCCGCGGCGACCGCCGCCTGGAGGGCGAGGACGACCAGGACCAGGAGTGCGAGGGTGTCCCCGACACCTCCCACCAGTTGGGCGCTCCACAGCCGCCGCAGCTGCGGCCGGCGCAGCAGGGCGCGCACGGCGCGCTCGCGGGAATCGGCCATGAGTGCGTCGTCGGGTGCGGAGGTGTGGGCCGTTGGCTGCTCGGCTCGCGTCATGCGTTCAGCCTATCGGGACCCACCGACAGCACGGAGTGACCGTCCGGACGTGCGCACGCCCCGACACCAAAGTGATGCCGGGGCGTGCCTTTCGCAAAGGCGCCGCGAGGGATCCGCGGTGCGATCAGTCCTCCGCCGCCTTGGCGGCCGTCGCCTTCGCGGTGGCCTTCTTCGCGGTGGTCTTCTTGGCGGCCGTCTTCTTGGCGGTGGTCGTCTTCTTCGCCGCAGTCTTCTTCGCGGCCGTGGACGCCGTCTTCTTCGCCGTCGTCTTCTTGGCGACGGCCTTCTTCGCGGTCTTCTTGGCCGGGGCCTTGGCGCGCTTCTCCGCGAGGAGCTCGAAACCGCGCACCGGAGTGATCTCCTCGACGCTGTCGCCGGAGCGCAGGGTCGCGTTGGTCTCGCCGTCGGTGACGTACGGGCCGAAGCGGCCGTCCTTCACCACGACCGGCTTGCCGCTGACCGGGTCCTGGCCGAGCTCCTTGAGCGGCGGCTTGGCGGCCGCGCGGCCCCGCTGCTTGGGCTGGGCGTAGATCGCCTGCGCCTCCTCCAGCGTGATCGTGAAGAGCTGGTCCTCGGACTGGAGCGAGCGCGAGTCCGTGCCCTTCTTCAGGTACGGGCCGTAGCGGCCGTTCTGCGCGGTGATCTCCTGGCCGTCGGCGTCGGCGCCGACGACGCGCGGCAGCGACATCAGCTTCAGGGCGTCGTCCAGGGTGACGGTGTCCAGGGACATCGACTTGAACAGCGAGGCCGTACGGGGCTTGACCGCGTTCTTGCCGGTCTTCGGGGTGCCCTCGGGGAGCACCTCGGTGACGTAGGGCCCGTAGCGGCCCTTCTTGGCGACGATCGTGTGGCCGCTGGCCGGGTCGGTGCCCAGCTCGACATCGCCGCTGGGCTCGGCCAGCAGCTTCTCGGCCAGCTCGACGGTCAGCTCGTCCGGGGCCAGGTCGTCCGGGATGTCGGCGCGCTGGTGCTGCTCGGAATCCTTCTCGCCGCGCTCGATGTACGGGCCGAAGCGCCCGACCCGCAGCACGATGTCGTTGCCCACGGGGAACGACGACACCTCGCGCGCGTCGATCGCGCCCAGGTCGGTCACCAGCTCCTTGAGCCCGCCGAGGTGGTCCCCGTCGCCGTTGCCGGCCTCGGCGGCGCCGCCGTGGCCGGTGCCCTCGCCGAAGTAGAAGCGCTTCAGCCACGGCACGGCCTTCGCCTCGCCGCGCGCGATGCGGTCGAGGTCGTCCTCCATCTTGGCGGTGAAGTCGTAGTCGACGAGCCGCCCGAAGTGCTTCTCCAGGAGGTTGACCACGGCGAAGGACAGGAAGGACGGCACCAGGGCCGTGCCCTTCTTGAACACATAGCCGCGGTCGAGGATCGTGCCGATGATCGACGCGTACGTCGACGGGCGGCCGATCTCCCGCTCCTCCAGCTCCTTGACCAGGCTGGCCTCGGTGTAGCGGGCCGGGGGCTTGGTGGCGTGGCCGTCGACCGTGATCTCCTCGGCCGTGAGCGCGTCGCCCTCGCCGACCTGGGGCAGCCGGCGCTCGCGGTCGTCGAGCTCGGCGTTGGGGTCGTCGGCGCCCTCGACGTACGCCTTGAGGAAACCGTGGAAGGTGATCGTCTTGCCGGACGCGCTGAACTCGACGTCCCGGCCGTCGGCCGCGGCGCCGCCGATCCGCACGGTCACGCTGTTCCCGGTCGCGTCCTTCATCTGGGAGGCGACCGTCCGCTTCCAGATCAGCTCGTAGAGCCTGAACTGGTCGCCGCTCAGGCCGGTCTCGGCGGGCGTGCGGAAACGATCACCCGAAGGACGGATCGCCTCGTGCGCCTCCTGCGCGTTCTTGACCTTCCCGGCGTACGTACGGGGCTGCGGCGGCAGGTAGTCGGCGCCGTACAGGTGGGTGACCTGGGCGCGGGCGGCGGTGATCGCCGTGTCGCTCAGGGTCGTGGAGTCCGTACGCATGTACGTGATGTAGCCGTTTTCGTACAGCTTCTGGGCGATCTGCATCGTCGCCTTCGCGCCGAAGCCGAGCTTGCGGCTGGCCTCCTGCTGAAGCGTCGTCGTACGGAACGGCGCGTACGGCGAGCGGCGGTACGGCTTGGACTCGACGGACCGGACGGAGAAGCGGGTGTCCTCCAGGGCGGCGGCCAGGGCGCGGGCGGTGGCCTCGTCGAGGTGGAGGGTGTTCGGGCTCTTGAGCTGCCCCAGGGAGTCGAAGTCGCGGCCCTGCGCGACCCGCCTGCCGTCGACGGTCTGCAGCCGGGCGACCAGCGACGACGGGTCGCTCGCGTCACCCGCGCGGCCGGTGGCAAAAGTGCCGGTCAGGTCCCAGTACTCGGCGGAACGGAACGCCATGCGCTCGCGCTCCCGCTCGACCACGAGCCGTGTCGCGACGGACTGGACCCGGCCCGCCGAAAGCCGCGGCATGACCTTCTTCCACAGCACGGGCGAGACCTCGTAGCCGTAGAGACGGTCGAGGATCCGCCGCGTCTCCTGGGCGTCGACCAGCCGCTGGTTGAGCTGGCGCGGGTTGGCGACCGCCTCCCGGATGGCGTCCTTGGTGATCTCGTGGAAGACCATCCGCTTGACCGGGATCTTCGGCTTGAGCACCTCCTGGAGATGCCAGGCGATGGCCTCGCCCTCGCGGTCCTCATCGGTGGCGAGGAAGAGCTCGTCGGAGTCCTTCAGCAGATCCTTGAGCTTCTTGACCTGGGCCTTCTTGTCCGCGTTGACGACATAGATCGGCTGGAAGTCGTGTTCCACGTCCACACCGAGGCGGCGGACCTCGCCGGTGTACTTCTCGGGCACCTCCGCGGCACCGTTGGGAAGGTCGCGGATGTGCCCGACGCTCGCCTCGACGATGTAGCCGGGGCCGAGGTAGCCCTTGATCGTCTTCGCCTTGGCAGGCGACTCGACGATGACGAGTCGGCGGCCGCCCTGTGCGGTCTCGCTGGTCGGGGACAACTTCGCTCTTCTCTCCGGTCGACGCTTGAGCCTCCCCAGGCCTTGATTTCCCGGGGGTCGGGTGGTGGTGACGCTGCGGAGTGTGACGGTACATCCCGCCCCCGTGTCAAACGGGAAAAGCCCGCAACGGCCACTCGAACGGTAACCCGACTACCCCCCTTCCTGCCGCCCGGACTGCTCACCAGGCTGTTCGGGCTGATGCGGAGGGTGATTTCTCAGTTACGGAGACCGGACAGGAGCGGCGGCCGTCACAGGCGCCCGAAGCACCACACGCCGACAGTCAGGGCGGCGACTGCAGCCAGGGTCGCGACGGTCGCCGACGCGGTGCGGGGCAGGCCGTGGGCGACGGGTTCCCGGTGCCGGACCCGGACCGCCGTCCAGCCCAGCAAAGCCGCTCCGAACAGGGAGAACACCGTTCCCGCGAAGATCGCCGGCCCGCTCTCCATGTACGCCCCCTCCCGTCCCCGGATGCCCCGGTACGGGAGGCTGACACCCGCGGGCGACGACGACACCAACCTGCGGTGAACAGGAGTCGACCCGCTCGCGGGGCGACGCTCCGCCGCCTCCGCGAGGTGACGGGAATCAAGCTCTCCGCTTTTTTCCCGCGTTTTTCCGGCTCGGCCCCGGCAAAGATCGAAAACCTTGTCGGAGCACCATCGAAACGGCCCACACGCCCCGAGAACGACGAGAACTCGCCGCCGTCCCAGTAGTCCCTGTGGGCCCGGCGAGCACTCAGGGGCGCACGGGCCTCATCGGTCGCATGAACCGGTCACCGAGCCGGTTCCTCCACCGATTTCTGCGCCGGTTCGATGAAACCCTGCTCCACCAGCAGGCGGATCTGGGCCGGAGTGCGGTCGCGCAGGAGGAGCGGGTTCTCACCCACCAGCTGGGCGATGGCGTCCAGGATGCGGCCGGCGCTCAGCGTGCCGTCGCAGACACCGGCGAAGCCGGCGCCCACCGTGTCCACCGTGGTGGCCCGGCGCATCCCGCGGTTCTGACGCAGCACGACGTGCTCGGGGTCCTCGGCGCCGGGGAGCCCGACCTGCTCCTGGACCACCTCGCGCACGAGCCGGAAGTGACCGTCGAGCAGGGCCGCGTCGTCGTGGTCCCGCAGATAGTCGACGCGGGCGAAGTGCGCCCGGACGGTGTCGCCGAGCGGCTGCTCCACCGGGTGCGGCCACTCCTCCACGGTGATCGAGGGCGTCACGGTGCCCGTCCTGCGCAGCGTGATCCAGCCGAAGCCCACGGCCCTGACCTTGCGCGCCTCGAACTCCTCCAGCCAGGCGTCGTACCGCGCCTGGTACTCCGCGGCGTCGCCGCGGTGGTCGCCCGCGTCCCTCAGCCACAGCTCGGCGTACTGCGTGACGTCCTGCACCTCACGCTGGACGATCCACGCGTCGCACCCGCGGGGCACCCATGACCTGAGCCTGTCCTGCCAGTCCTCCCCTTCGACGTGCTGCCAGTTGGCGAGGAACTGCGCGAACCCGCCCTCGTTCAGGCGGTCGCCCGCCTCCTGAACGAGCGTGCGGCACAGATCGTCCCCGCTCATCCCGCCGTCGCGGTACGTCAGCCGGGCGCCCGGGGAGATCACAAAGGGCGGGTTCGACACGATCAGGTCGAACCGCTCGTCGTCGTGGACCGGTTCGAACAGCGAGCCCTGACGCAGATCGGCGGCCCGCGCGCCGGACAGCGCGAGCGTGAGGGCGGTGATGTGCAGCGCGCGTGGGTTGACGTCGGTCGCGGTCACGCGCGTGGCGTGCCGGCCGGCGTGCAGCGCCTGGATGCCGGAGCCGGTGCCGAGGTCGAGCGCGGAGCCGACCGGCGTGCGGACCGTGATGCCGGCCAGCGTCGTGGAGGCGCCGCCGACCCCGAGGACGACGCCCTCGTCGCGGCTGCCGATCCCGCCCGCGCCGCCCACCGCGCAGCCCAGGTCGGACACGATGAACCAGTCCTCGCCGTCGAGTCCGCCGTACGGCCGGACGTCCACGGTCGCGGCGACCTCGTCCGCGCCGGCACGCACCAGCCAGCCGGTCTCCAGGCACGCCTCGACGGGCAGGACGCCCGCCACGCGCGCGTACGGCACCGGCTGCTGGAGCAGGAACAGCCGGACCAGCAGTTCCAGCGGCGTGTCGCCGCGCGTGGCCCGGAGCGCGGGCACGGTCTCGGCGCGCGCCAGCGCCGCGTACGCGGGCGCGCCGAGCAGCTCCAGCAGTCCGTCGGCGGTGAAGGAGGCGCCGAGCAGGGCGTCCCTGAGCCGGGCGGCGACGTCCGGTCGGTCGGAGGCGGGCAGTGCGGGCAGGCTGGTGTCACTCACGCCCCCCATTGTGTCGGCTCACTCCGACAGCGCACGCGCGCGTGTGCCTGCGTGTGTCTGCGCGCGTGCCCGCGTGCGTCTCTGTGTGCCTGCCCGAGCGCCTGTCCGCGTGCGTCAGCCGCTCGTCGCCGGGGACGAGCCCGAGGTGGACGGGGTGGCGGAGGCGGAGGCGGACTTGCAGCTCGGCTGCTGGGCCATCGCCCGGCCGACGTCACCCTCCTCGAGGTTCTTCAGCGCGTCGTTCCCGGTCCGGCTCAGCTTGTCCAGCCGGGTGGCGACCTCCTTGAGGCCGTCCGCGAACTTGGCCTGGTCCTTGGTGTCGAGCTTGTCCACCTGCTGCTTCAGCGAGGTGTACGAGGCCGCCAGGCCGTTGAGCTCCCTGACCGCGTCCTGCTGCTTCTTCCCGCCGTTGTCGACCTCGGGTGCGCCGGCGGTGTTCACGGCTTGGCCGATGGCCTTGTAGGCGTCGGCCATGTCCTGGAAGGCCTGCGCGTCGGTCTTCTGGACCTGGGCCGGCTCGCTGTTGTCCGAGGTCTCCTTCTGGATCGCGGCGTTGGCGGCCTCGATCTTCTTCGCCTGCGGCTGCACCGCGTCACACACCTGCTTGGCCCAGGTGTTCAGCGCGTCGTTCTTGCTGTCGGCAGCGCTGCTGGTGCAGCCCGTCAGTGCCAGTACGAGTACCGCACCGCCGGACATTGCGGCCGCGAGCTTCTTGTTCACCGGGTTGGTCCCTTCCATGGCTCTCGGCCCCGGAAGATACACGCCGTGTCGGCCACACCCGGGAGTCGGTCGCCACTTGTGTGGTGTCTTGCGACCATTTGCACCAAGCGAGAGAAGGCTCACGGAGAGCATCCGCACACACGGCGGGCGGGCGACGCGTCGTACGCGCCGCCCGCCCGTCTCCTGAGCTGGGCCCGGGATGAGACCGCCTACGAAACCACCGCGGGATCGGCCGACTTGGAGACCCGTTCGGCGTTGTCGTCGTCGCCCACGGCGATACCGCGCCGCTTGGAGATGTAGACCGCGCCGACGATCACGGCCAGCGACAGGACCGCGATCACGATCCGTACGCCGAGGCTCTTGTCGCTGCCGTAGGAGAACTTGATGACCGCGGGCGCGATGAGCAGCGACACCAGGTTCATCACCTTCAGCAGCGGGTTGATCGCGGGGCCGGCGGTGTCCTTGAAGGGATCGCCGACCGTGTCCCCGATCACCGTGGCCGCGTGGGCCTCGCTGCCCTTGCCGCCGTGGTTGCCGTCCTCGACCAGCTTCTTGGCGTTGTCCCAGGCGCCACCGGAGTTGGCGAGGAACACCGCCATCAGCGTGCCCGCGCCGATCGCGCCCGCGAGATAGGAGCCGAGCGCACCGACCCCGAGCGTGAACCCGATGAAGATGGGCGCCATGACGGCGAGCAGCCCGGGTGTGGCGAGCTCGCGCAGGGCGTCCTTGGTGCAGATGTCGACGACCTTGCCGTACTCCGGCTTCTCGCTGAAGTCCATGATCCCGGGCTTCTCACGGAACTGCCGGCGCACCTCGTACACCACCGAACCCGCCGACCGGGACACCGCGTTGATCGCCAGCCCCGAGAACAGGAAGACGACCGCCGCGCCGGCGATGAGGCCCACCAGGTTGTTGGGCTGCGAGATGTCCATGATCAGGGTCATCGGCGCACCCGAACCGGTCAGCTTCTCCCCGACGTCACGCGCGCCGGTGGTGATGGCGTCCCGGTACGACCCGAAGAGCGCCGAGGCCGCGAGGACGGCGGTGGCGATGGCGATGCCCTTGGTGATGGCCTTGGTGGTGTTGCCCACCGCGTCCAGGTTGGTGAGCACCTGGGCGCCCGCGCCCTCGACGTCGCCGGACATCTCGGCGATGCCCTGGGCGTTGTCGGAGACCGGGCCGAAGGTGTCCATGGCGACGATCACGCCGACCGTGGTGAGCAGTCCGGTGCCGGCCAGCGCCACCGCGAACAGCGCCAGCATGATCGACGTACCGCCGAGCAGGAAGGCCCCGTACACGCTGAGGCCGATCAGCAGGGCGGTGTAGACCGCGGACTCCAGGCCCACGGAGACACCGGCGAGGACGACGGTGGCCGGACCGGTGAGCGAGGTCTTGCCGATGTCTCTGACCGGACGCCGGTTGGTCTCGGTGAAGTAGCCGGTCAGCTGCTGGATCACGGCGGCCAGCAGGATGCCGATCCCCACCGCGACCAGGGCGAGGATCCGCGGGTCGCCGTCCCTGCCCCTGATCGCCGCGTCGGTGACACCGGTGAGACCGGCGTACGACGACGGCAGATAGACGAAGACGGCGGCCGCGACCAGGGCGAGTGAGATCACCGCGGAGATGAAGAAACCGCGGTTGATCGCACTCATGCCGCTGCGGTCGGCGCGGCGCGGCGCCACCGCGAAGATCCCGATCATGGCGGTGATCACACCGATGGCCGGCACGAGCAGCGGGAAGGCGAGCCCGTCGTTGCCGAAGGCCGCCTTGCCGAGGATCAGCGCGGCGACCAGCGTGACGGCGTACGACTCGAAGAGGTCGGCCGCCATGCCCGCGCAGTCGCCGACGTTGTCGCCCACGTTGTCGGCGATGGTCGCGGCATTGCGCGGATCGTCCTCCGGAATGCCCTGCTCGACCTTGCCGACCAGGTCGGCGCCGACGTCGGCGGCCTTGGTGAAGATGCCGCCGCCCACACGCATGAACATCGCGATCAGCGCGGCACCGAGGCCGAAGCCCTCCAGCACCTTCGGCGCGTCGGCCGCGTACACCAGCACCACACAGGAGGCGCCGAGCAGGCCGAGCCCCACCGTGAACATGCCGACGACGCCGCCGGTGCGAAAAGCGATCTTCATTGCCTTGTGCGAGACGGCGGTGAGATCCTTTTCCGGCTCACCCTCCGCAGGGGTCGCTTCACGGGCCGCCGCGGCGACACGTACATTGCTGCGCACGGCGAGCCACATGCCGATATAGCCGGTGGCCGCCGAGAAGGCGGCCCCGATCAGGAAGAACACCGATCGTCCGGCGCGCTGATTCCAGTCGTCCGCGGGCAGCAGCATGAGCAGGAAGAACACGACCACGGCGAATACGCCGAGCGTGCGCAACTGGCGGCCCAGATAGGCGTTCGCGCCTTCCTGGACCGCTTCAGCGATCTCCTTCATGCTGCTGGTGCCCTCGCCCGCCGCGAGCACTTGGCGCACCAGGACGCCTGCGACCACGAGCGCGGCCAGCGCGACGGCCGCGATGACCGCCACGATGATCCGATTGTCGTTGGTCAGCACTGCAGCTGCGAAGGTTGTGGGGTGGCCCAACTGATGAGGGGTAGAAAGCCCCGCCATTCGTCCTCCTTGACGCTTGGGCTGAGCTCAAGATGTGGACGGATTGTAGGTAGCGGAACCTGATCAAAACAGAGCGCGGCCAACCGAATTGCCCTTCACCTGCTCTTCAGCAAATGATCGACGTCACGCCACGGAACCCGAAAGAGGTAATGGTTCAAAACCATTGACCCTCGATCACTGCTTGATCAAATGATCTGCCGACCGGTCGTGAATTCATTCACGAATTCAATGTACCTGGTGGAGGCGGCCGTGCAACAAGAAGGGCCCTGCGAAGCAGGGCCCTCGTGTGGTGCGCCGAACGGGTGAGGTGCGTCAGGGAAGCGTCGCGACCGGCGGTGTGGTCGGCCAGGTCATCTTGATCAACCCGCCGTGCTCCCCTGCCGAAACCTCCACGTCGTCGACGAGGCCGCTGATGACCGCGAGGCCCATCTCGTCCTCTTCGGCCTCCGCCTCGTCCGCCGTGCCCGGGGCGTCCCCGGCGTGGTACGGCGCGTGCCGGGCCTCGTCGCCGACCTCGATGGAGAACTGCTTCTCCTCCTCGGTCAGCATCACCGTCACCGGTGCCGAGATCCCGCTGTTGCGATGCAGCCCCACGGCCCGGGAACAGGCCTCGCCGACGGCGAGTCTGACCTCGTCGAGGACGGCCTCGTCCACTCCGGCCCTGCGCGCCACCGCTGCCGCCACCAGACGGGCGGTCCTGACGTGCTCGGGCAGCGCGCTGAAACGGAGTTCGACGGTGGCCATGCATCCCCCTCGGAGCTACGGGCGTGCTGTAGGAGGACCGGGCCGCCGAAATGCCCGGCCCCCCGTTTGGGCTGTTCCACCCCGGTCACCTGCCCGGGGCCGGTGGTCAGTCTGTCGCTGCCACCGCTTCGTCCACCGAGGTGTGGATCGGGAACACCTTGGTGAGACCGGTGATACGGAAGATCTTGAGAATGCGCTCCTGGTTGCACACCAGGCGCAGCGAGCCCTCGTGGGCACGCACGCGCTTCAGGCCACCGACCAGCACGCCGAGCCCGGTGGAGTCGAGGAAGTCCACGCCCTCCATGTCGACGACGAGGTGGAAATTCCCGTCGTTCACCAGCTCGACCAGCTGCTCGCGCAGCTTGGGCGCGGTATATACGTCGATTTCGCCACCGACCTCGACGACCGTACGATCGCCGACGGTACGGGTCGACAGGGACAGGTCCACGGATCCTCCAGCACCTTGCTATCGAGCGGTCGCCCCTCAGGACACCTCGGCTTGAAGCCCCCGGGACGGTTCGCCAGCCGCGATGGCATTCAATCACTTACCGGCAGGCGTGCACGACGCCTTGGTCCCATTGTCCTGCACGTCGGTGACAGACTCGGTGCCGATGGCCAAGAATCACCGATCCGATCGATCCCCGGCTGCCCCCGCAACCCGCCTGGCGCCGGGCGCGGTTCTCGACCGGCTCGCCGCGGGGCAGAGCCGGGCTGCGCGCATCACTCATACGGAGCACTTGCCCCCGCGCGCGGGGCGCCATGCCGTCTGGCCCGACCGGATTCGGCCGGAGGTGATCGCGGCGGTCCAGGCGTGCGGGATCGAGCACCCGTGGGCGCACCAGGCGCGCGCGGCGGAACACGCCCTGGACGGCGACTCCGTCGTCGTCGCCACCGGCACCGCGTCCGGCAAGTCGCTGGCCTACCTCGTCCCGGTGCTCTCGACGTTGCTGGACGGTTCCGAGGCGGCCAACGGCCGCGGCGCCACCGCCCTGTACCTGGCCCCCACCAAGGCTCTCGCGGCCGACCAGTGCCGTGCGGTGAAGGAACTCGCCCGGCCGCTGGGCAAGGCCGTACGCCCCGCGGTGTACGACGGCGACACCCCGCCCGAGGAACGCGAGTGGATCCGCCAGTACGCCAACCACGTCCTGACCAACCCCGACATGCTGCACCGCGGGATCCTGCCCTCCCACCCCCGCTGGTCCTCCTTCCTGCGCGCCCTGAAGTACGTGGTCGTCGACGAATGCCACACCTACCGGGGCGTCTTCGGCTCCCACGTCGCCCAGGTCCTGCGCCGCCTTCGCCGGCTGTGCGCGCGCTACGGCGCCTCTCCGGTCTTCCTGCTGGCCTCGGCGACCGCCGCGGAGCCCGCTGTGGCCGCGCGCCGCCTCACGGGTCTGCCCGTGGTGGAGGTGGCCGACGACGCCTCGCCCCGCGGTGAACTGGTGTTCGCCCTCTGGGAGCCCCCGCTGACCGAGCTGCGGGGCGAACGGGGCGCGCCCGTCCGGCGCACCGCCACCGCCGAGACGGCCGACCTGCTGACCGACCTCACCCTCCAGGGCGTGCGCTCGGTCGCCTTCGTACGGTCCCGGCGCGGCGCCGAGCTGATCTCGGTGATCGCCCAGGAGCGGCTGGCCGAGATCGACCGTCCGCTGTCCCGGCGCGTCGCGGCCTACCGGGGCGGCTACCTGCCCGAGGAGCGCCGCGCCCTCGAACGCGCCCTGCACTCCGGCGAGCTCCTGGGCCTGGCCGCCACGACGGCCCTGGAGCTGGGCGTGGACGTGTCCGGCCTGGACGCCGTGCTGATCGCCGGATACCCGGGCACCCGAGCCTCCCTGTGGCAGCAGGCGGGCCGCGCGGGGCGCTCCGGTCAGGGTGCCCTGGCGGTGCTGGTCGCCCGCGACGACCCGCTGGACACCTTCCTCGTCCACCACCCCGAGGCCCTGTTCGACCAGCCGGTCGAGTCCACGGTCCTCGACCCCGACAACCCCTACGTCCTCGCCCCGCACCTGTGCGCGGCCGCCGCCGAGCTGCCGCTCACCGAGGAGGACACCGAACTGTTCGGCCCGGCCTGCGCGGAGCTGCTGCCGCAGCTGGAGGCCGCGAAGCTGCTGCGCCGCCGGACGAAGGCCTGGCACTGGACCCGCCGGGAGCGGGCCGCGGACCTCACCGACATCCGCGGCGAGGGCGGACGGCCGGTGCAGATCGTCGAGGCCGGTACCGGCCGGCTGCTCGGCACGGTCGACGCGGGCGCCGCGCACACGACGGTCCACGAGGGCGCGGTCCATCTGCACCAGGGCCGTACGTACCTGGTGCGCTCCCTCGATCTGGACGACTCGGCCGCCCTGGTCGAGGAGGCCGCCCCGCCGTACACGACGGTCGCCCGCGACACGACGGCGATCTCCGTCCTGGAGACGGACGTCGAGGTGCCCTGGGGCGACGGCCGCCTGTGCTACGGCTCCGTCGAGGTCACCAACCAGGTGGTCTCCTTCCTGCGCAGACGTGTCATCACCGGTGAAGTGCTCGGCGAGACGAAACTCGATCTCCCTCCTCGTACGCTGCGCACCCGCGCGGTGTGGTGGACGGTCACCGAGGACCAGCTCGACGAGGCCCGTATCAACCCGGAGATCCTCGGTGGCGCCCTCCACGCCGCCGAGCACGCGTCGATCGGCATGCTGCCCCTGTTCGCGACCTGCGACCGCTGGGACATCGGCGGCGTCTCCGTCCCGCTGCACCCCGACACCCTGCTGCCCACGGTCTTCGTCTACGACGGCCATCCGGGCGGCGCGGGCTTCGCCGAACGCGCCTTCCACACCGCGCGCGCCTGGCTCTCCGCCACCCGCGAGGCCATCGCCTCCTGCGAGTGCGACTCCGGCTGCCCGTCCTGCATCCAGTCCCCCAAGTGCGGCAACGGCAACGACCCGCTGCACAAGAGGGGGGCCGTGCGCCTGCTGACGGTGCTGCTGAAGGCGGCCCCGGAGGAGAAGGAAGCGGAGATGCAGACGGAGGCGGAGACGCAGGCGGAGGCGGAGATGGATGCGGAGGCTTAGCCCACGCGGGTGAAAGGCACAGGCGCCATCGGCCCTGTGGGAGCCGTAGGCCCCGCTATGGATCCCGCGGAAGCCGTGGACCCTGCCATTCCCTGCCGTGGATGCTGCGGGGGCCGTAGGCCCTGCCATGGGCCCTCCAGGCCCCGCCGGTCCCACCGGGACGTCTGCCTGCGCCGCCGGTCCCGCTCTCGCCCTCACCTCCGCGGTGAAGGGTCCCCGTTTCGCCGCCGCCGTGACGTCCGAGGTGTCGCCCACGATCGCGCACCGGACGAGCCGGGTGCCCTGTGCCCGGGCCACCTCGTCCGCCCGGGCGCACGCGGCGGCACCGCCCTCGGCCCAGTGGCCCGCCGCCGCCAGTGCCGCGAGGTCGGCGGCCCCGGCCGCGCGGTGCCGGTCGACCACCGCCTGCCCCAGGGCGAGACCGATGCCGAACACCACGCAGAGCAGGGCGATCGCCCCGACACTCCACACGGTGGCGGAACCGCGGTCGGACCGACGGCGTGTGCCACGTCCGCCACCGATGAGCCGGCGAAGGCCGCAGAGGACCGGAATGCGGCACCTCATGTCCCCGTCCTCCGCTTCATGTCCCCGTCCCCCGCTGTGCGCGCGTCCCGAGCGTGTCCTCCGCCTCCGCCACGGCCTCCTCGCTCAGCCGGAAGGGCAGCACCCCCAGCCCCGGCGGGTCGGCCACGACGACCACGTGCACGTGGTCTCCCCGGCGGGTCACCGTGACCTTCGCCCCGTGCGGTGCCACGTCCCGCGTCACTCGGGTGACCGCGCCGTCCGGGTCCTGGCGGGCGGCGGCCCGGGCCCCTGCCCGGGCCGCGTCCACGCACTGGATCTGCGCGAGTACGACCAGCAGGACCCAGACCAGCGTCGTCACCACCAGCACCAGCACGGGCAGGACCATGGCCGCCTCCGCCGTCACGAACCCCGCGTCGGTGCCTTGCCGTTCGGCCCGGTGCGCCCGTGCCCGTTCACATCCGCGCACTGAGCGCTCGCTTCACGATGTTCTGCAACTCCGTCTTGACCTGGCCGCTCGTCACCACCTCGTACAGCAGCACGGCGAACGCCACCGCCGCGATGATCCCCATCGCGTACTCGGACGTCACCATTCCCGCGTCCCTGCGCGCCAGGGCACGCAGCCGTGCCCGCACCTTTCCGTACATCTCAACCCCCGTAAGGTCTTGGTCTGTTGGTTGGCTGTTGTCTGTTGGTTGGCTGGTGTCTGTCGGTTGGCTGTTGTGCGCTGGTTGTCTGCTGGTTCTCGACTCGCTGCTCCCGTATCCGTTCCGCCGGTGCCGTCAGCCACCACCTCCGCTCAGCGCTCCGCCCGCGAGGCCGATCAGCACGGGCAGCACGCCCACCGCGACGAAGGCGGGCAGGAAGCACAGCCCCACCGGCGCGGTGACCAGCACGGCCGCCCGGCGCGCCCGGGCCGTCGCGGTGCGCGCCCGGTCGGCGCGGACGTCGGCCGCGAGCCGCGCCACCGGTCCAGCGGCGGGAAGGCCCGACTCGTCGGCCCGCTCCAGCAGCCGTGCCAGGGCCGCGGCCCCCGGTATCGAGGCGAGTCCGCGCCAGGCGTCGGCCGGCTGCCCGCCGAGCCGCACCTGGGCGGCGCCCCGGGCCAGTGCGTCCCCGACGGGGCCGCCCAGGGCCTCCCCGACGGCCTGGGCGGCGATCACAGGACCGGCACCGGCCGCGATGCAGGCCGCCAGCAAGTCGGCCGCGAGCGGGAGTTGACGGGCGGCTTCGGCCGCGCCGGACTCCGCTTCGGGGCGGCCGGCCATACGCCGCCGCCACTGCCACATCCCGGCTGCCCCGGCCAGCCCGAGCGCGAGCCCGGTGAGCCCGCCGACCAGCACCCACCCGGCCCCGGCCACACCCACCGCCGGCAGCCACCGCCGGACGGCACCGGCCGCCAGGAGCCGTGAGCGCGAGCGCCATGCCTCTTCTGCCGAACGCTCCGTCCCCAGCAGCGCGGCCATCCGCCGCCGTGCGCTCCGCTCCCGGCCCATCGCCGCCAGCCATCTCACCGACAGCCACAGGAGCACCGCCACCCCCGCGACCATCCCCAACCTGTGGACAGCACCACCCGCGCTCACATCGCCTCCGCCCCTCGCACGATCCGCAGGGCCCACCACAGCCCCGCGCCCTCCAGCACGCCACCGATGACCAGGCAGCCCAGTCCCGCTCCCGTGTGCAGCAGCACCCGCAAGGGATCGGCTCCCATGGCCGTGCCCAGCAGGAGTCCGAGGACCGGCAGGCCGGCGAGCATGACGGCCGTGGCCCTGGCACCCGACAACTGGGCCCGCAGGTCGGCGCGTTGGTCGCGCTCCACCCGCAGTGCGCCTTCGAGCCGGTCCAGCCCGGCCGCCAGGCCCGCGCCCTGGTCCACCGCCACTCGCCAGCAAGCCGCGAGGCCGCGCAGGCCCTCGGCGCCCGGCTGCCGGGCCGCCGCGGCGAGCGCCGCGGGCACGTCGCCGCCGAACCGGGCCGCCGCCAGCACCGCCGCCTGGGCGTCGCCGAGCCCACCCGAGTCCCGCGCGGCGCACAGCAGCGCCTCGCCCGGCTGCCGCCCGGCCCGCACCTCTCCGGCGAGCGCCCCGCACAGGGCGATCACCGCGTCCGCCCGCCGCTCCTGCCGTCGGCGCGCCGCCCGGGCGAGCCGGGTGCGGCGCAGCAGCGGCACCCCGACCGCCCCCGCGACGACCGGCAGCACCGAGGCACCCAGAACCGCGAGCACCATCCCCGCGGCCGGCGCCCACCACTCGGCGCGCAACCGCCCTCGACCCTGGGCCAGTCCGCGAAGGACCCGGCCCGAGAGCGGCGGCCTCGTGCCCTCCGGCCCGCCGCCGGCGAGCAGCGACCGCGCACGCCGTGCCGCGGAGTGCCGGCCGCCCAGCAGCCACACGGCCGCCCCGGCACACACCGCGCCCGCGGCCACGCAGGCCGAGCCCGAGAACCCCTCATCCATCGCGGTCGTCGCCCCCTCTCCCGCTCTCCGTCCGGAGCAGCCCCCGCAGCCGCTCCCACCCCCGTTCCGCCACGAATGCCTCCGCTCCCCAGCGCAGCGCCGGCACGGTCCGCACCAGTCCCGACGCGTCCCGCTCCAGCACCCGCACCTCGGCGATCCGCCGACGCCCGGAGCGGTCCCGCACGAGGTGCAGCACCACCGACAGCGCGGCCGCCAACTGGCTGTGCAGCGCCGTCCGGTCGAGCCCTGCGGCGGTGCCCAGCGCCTCCAGCCGGGCGGGGACGTCCGCCGCCGCGTTGGCGTGGACCGTGCCGCATCCGCCCTCGTGGCCGGTGTTCAGCGCGGCCAGCAGATGGACCACCTCGCCGCCGCGCACCTCGCCCACGACCAGCCGGTCCGGCCGCATCCGCAGTGCCTGCCGCACCAGGTCCTCGAGGGTGACCAGGCCCGCGCCCTCCTGGTTGGCGGGCCTGGTCTCCAGGCGGACGACGTGCGGATGGTCGGGTCGCAGCTCCGCGGAGTCCTCGGCGAGGACGATCCGCTCGCCCGGCCCGGCCAGCCCGAGCAGCGCGCTGAGCAGCGTGGTCTTGCCGGTTCCGGTCCCCCCGCTGATGAGGAAGGACAGCCGGGCCTCGATCAGCGCCCGCAGCACGCGGTCCCCGCCGGGCGGCACCGTGCCCGCCGCGACCAGTTCCTCCAGCGTGAACGCGCGCGGCCGTACGACCCGCAGGGACAGGCAGGTGCAGCCGACGGCGACGGGAGGCAGCACCGCGTGCAGCCGGGTGCCGTCGGGCAGCCGGGCGTCGACCCACGGCCGGGCGTCGTCCAGCCGGCGGCCGGCCACGGCGGCCAGGCGCTGCGCGAGGCGCCGTACGGCCGCCGCGTCGGGGAAGGCGACGGCGGTCCGCTCCAGTCCGCCGCCCCGGTCCACCCACACCCGGTCCGGAGCCGACACGAGGACGTCGGTCACCGACGGATCGGCCAGCAGCGGCTCCAGCGGACCGCTGCCGATCAGCTCGGAGCGCAACTGCTCGGCTGCGCCGAGCACTTCGGCGTCCCCGAGCACACGGCCCTGTTCGCGCAGGGCCTGCGCGACCCGCGCGGGCGTCGGCTCGGCCCCGCTCTCGGCGAGCCACCGCCGTACGCCGTCCAGCAACTCGGCAGGCATCCGCGACCCGTTGACAGGCGCGGGCTCGCGGAGCGCACCCGCCGGGGCTGTCCGCGGGTCCGTTCGCAGGTGTTCGGCAACCGTCCTCATGCGGCGGCCGCCTCGATCAGCGCCCGCTCCCAGAAGGCGGTGCAGAAGCGGGCGAGCGGTCCGCGCGCCACCGCCCCGGGCGGGGTCCTGCTCTCGCCGGAGCGCCGTAGCGCGGACTCCGCGGGCACCTCGCCCGCCAGCGGCAGACCGAGCAGCCGGGCCACCTCGCGGTCGTCGAGCCCGGGCGCGTACGGCCCCCGGACCGCCACCCGCAGATCGCGCAGGACCATGCCGACCGCGGACGCCACCCGTGCTGCGGCCGCCACGGCGCGCAGCTCGGCGGGGACCACGAGCAGACCGAGGTCGATCTGGGCGAGGGCCTCGGCGGCCGCCTCGTCGACGCGGCGGGGCAGGTCGACCACCACGGCGCCGCCGCGCCGCCGGGCGGCGGCCAGCACCGCCCGGACGGCCTGCGCCGGGACGGCCACGCAGTCGCCGCGGTCCCAGCTGAGCACGCGCAGCGAGTGCAGTTCGGGCAGCGACTCCTCCAGGGCGCCGCCGCCGACTCTCCCGCGCGAGGCGGCGAACGCCGGCCAGCGCAGCCCCTCGGCCGTCTCCCCACCCAGCAGGACGTCGAGGCCGCCGCCCAGCGGATCGGCGTCCACGAGCAGGGTGCGCAGGCCCTCCCGCGCGGCGGTGACGGCGAGCGCGCAGGCCAGCGTGGACGCGCCCGCTCCGCCGCGGCCGCCGATGACGCCCACGGTGAGCGCGGGACGGCCGACACCCTCGGCGACGTCGGCGATGCGGTCGACCAGCCACCGCTCGCCGTCGGGCAGCACCAGCACGTGATCGGCGCCGATCTCGATGGCGCGCCGCCAGATCCCGGAGTCGTCCTGGTCGCGGCCGACCAGCACCACTCCGCGCCGGCGCACCGCCCCGCGCACCCGCCGGGCGGCGTCGTCGCCGACCAGCACCAGCGGCGCCGCCTCCCAGCCGCCTCTGCGCTCGGGCAGGCCGTGGTGGACCTCGGGTGTGGCACCGGCCGCCGCGCACAGGCGCAGCAGGTCGTCGAGGAGCCCGGCGTCCTCGGTGACGATCAGCGGTCTGCCCTGGAGCCCTCCGGCATCGGGCGGTGGATCGTGTGTGACGGTTCCGGCCACGGGTCGAACCCCCTTCGCTGCTTCTTGCGCGCGGCCCGTGCGGCCCCGCGAATCCCGAACGTGAGAAGAACCGGAGACCGGCCTTCCTTTGGGCGGCCGATACGAACCGGCCGCACGCGCCCTGACAATCGGAACCGGCCATGAACTCGCCGGGAACGGTGCGCGTCGGAATCACGGTGCAGTGATCCGGGAAATCGTGTGGATCTTGGTCAAAAACTGTGGACAACTCGATGGCTGTGAATATCGCCATCACCCATACCGGTGACCCCTGTACTGGTTCCCGTACGACTTCCACAGAGCAGCGCCACGACTACACAACGTGACCGATCATGGAAATCCCTAGAAACCCGCGCGGTGCGGCCGATCCGGCTCGGCAACCGCGGACAGAAAGGGAGAAACCCACCCGGACATGCGACGACCCCCGCCGGGGGGGAGAGCGGGGGTCGTCTCCACGGTCGACTCGGGGGGGGAGGAGTCGGACCGGGTTGGCACGGTTCGCGAACGATCCGTGACTTCCATGGTGTACCCGAGAGCCCTCTCAGGCAAACCCACGCGCCCACCTTACGCCGAATGGGCTGCCCCTATGCTCAGGGGCGTGGAAAACCACTCCTTGCCCCGCACAGCGGCCTTCTTCGATCTGGACAAGACGGTCATTGCGAAGTCGAGCACGCTCACCTTCAGCAAGTCCTTCTACCAAGGCGGACTGATCAACCGCAGGGCCGTGTTGCGAACGGCGTACGCCCAGTTCGTCTTCCTCGCCGGCGGCGCCGACCACGACCAGATGGAGCGCATGCGCGAGTATCTGTCCGCGCTGTGCCGCGGCTGGAACGTGCGACAGGTCAAGGAGATCGTCGCCGAGACGCTGCACGACCTGATCGACCCGATCATCTACGACGAGGCCGCGTCCCTCATCGAGGAGCACCACACCGCCGGCCGCGACGTGGTCATCGTGTCCACGTCGGGCGCGGAGGTGGTCGAGCCGATCGGCGAACTGCTGGGCGCGGACCGCGTGGTGGCCACCCGGATGGTGGTGGGGGAGGACGGCTGCTTCACCGGCGAGGTGGAGTACTACGCCTACGGCCCGACCAAGGCGGAGGCGATCCGCGAGCTGGCCGAGTCCGAGGGGTACGACCTCAGCCGCTGCTACGCCTACAGCGACTCGGTGACCGACCTGCCGATGCTGGAGTCGGTCGGGCATCCGCACGCCGTGAACCCGGACCGGGCGCTGCGCCGGGAGGCCGTCGCGCGCGCGTGGCCGATTCTCGACTTCCACCGGCCGGTGCGGCTCAAGCAACGGCTGCCCGCGTTCTCCGTACCGCCGCGTCCGGCCCTGGTCGCGGCGGCGGCCATAGGCGCGGCGGCGGCCACCGCGGGGCTCGTCTGGTACACGAGCCGGCGCCGGAACTCGATCGCCTGATCCGCCGCCCGGCCGCCGGAAAATCCCGCGCGGCACTCGCGCGCCCGTTTAGTTCCCGTTTGAACCTGAAAGTAAAGAAGTGCAGCCAGGGGTTCCGCTTACTCCCGGCTTGCAGTACAAAGGACTCGAAGGCCCGCGAGACCAAAGGACATCCGAAAGGATCACCTTTAAAGCTCAATTGGCCCCACGGACCGAGCATGAACACCGAGCACCCACGCGACGTCGACCCGTCGATTACGGGCCAGCCGCACCAGGTGACGGGCAAAGATCCCGACCTGATGGGCGACATATCGAGGACGCTTGGTAACTCGGTGGTCGTGCCAGCGGCGGTACGAGTCCTCGTACCGCCGCAACCCTGTGTCCGGGTCCGTCACGCCGCCCCGCGCTGGAGGGCCTCGCACACCGCCGTGGACTCGCGCGCACCCAGCTCAACCGCCCTTGCGCAGTGGGCGATCCAGGCCGCCATGCCCTCCGGGGTGCCGGAGACATAGCCGTCGAGGGCGGCCAGGTAGGCCGCGCGACCCAGTTCGGCGTGGCCGACCTCGGCGGGGCAGACCGACTTGGGGTCGAGACCGCTGCCGACCAGAACGATGCGCTCGGCCGTCCGGGCGACCAGTCCGTTGTCGGAGACGAAGGGGCGCAGCGCCAGGAGTTCGCCGTGCACGACGGCCGCCGTCACCAGGGCGGGCGCGGAGCTGCCGGCGATGATCAGCTCCGACAGGCCCTCCAGGCGTCCGGACACCTCCGCGGCGCTCGGCGGCGGCAGCTCGATCAGCGGCTCGCCGACGTCCTCGCCCTCCTGACGCGGCCGTCCGACCGCGTCCTCCTGGCTCGCGGCGGCCACGAGATGCAGCCTGGCCAGCACCCGCAGGGGCGACTGCCGCCAGATGGACAGCAGTTGGCCGGCCTCGGCCGTCAGCCTCAGGGCGGCGCCCATCACCCGCGCCTCGTCGTCGCCGCTGAAGTCGGAGCGCCGGCGCACCTCCTCCAGGGCCCAGTCCGCACCGGACAGCGCCGCGGAGCCGCGCGCACCGCGCAGCGCCGCCTCGGAGGTGACCTCGTTGCTCCGGCGCCGCATGACCCGGTGCCCGTACAGGCGGTCCACGGCCTTGCGCACGGACTCCACGGACTCGGCCACACCGGGCAGCGCACCCAGGGCCGCAAGGGGGTCCTCCCCGCTCGCGCTCGTTCGAGAGCTTGGGGGAGGATCGGCGGCCGCTCCTGTCGTACTCATGAGTACGACCCTACGGGCCCGGGCACCCCGCCCCACGAAGGAGTGGTCTTCTTCACGCACCCCTCCACGCTGAGCAATCAGAGCACTACGGTTCGTGAACATGAAAATTGCTTTCGTCGGAAAGGGCGGCAGCGGCAAGACCACTCTGTCCTCCCTGTTCATCCGCCATCTCGCGGCCACCGGCGCGCCCGTCGTCGCGATCGACGCCGACATCAACCAGCACCTGGGGGCCGCGCTCGGCCTGGAGGAGGCGCAGGCCGCCGCGCTGCCGGCGATGGGCGACCGGCTGCCGCTGATCAAGGACTACCTGCGCGGCACCAACCCGCGCATCGCCTCCACCGAGACGATGATCAAGACGACCCCGCCGGGCGAGGGCTCGCGCCTGCTGCACCTGTGCGGGGACAACCCGGTCTACGACGCCTGCGCGCACCGAGTGGAACTCGGTAGCGGCGCCGCGCGTTTGATGGTCACCGGCCCCTTCACGGACGCCGACCTGGGGGTCGCCTGCTACCACTCCAAGACCGGGGCGGTGGAGCTGTTCCTGAACCACCTGGTGGACAGCCGCGACGAGTACGCCGTGATCGACATGACGGCGGGCTCGGACTCCTTCGCCTCCGGCATGTTCACCCGCTTCGACATCACGTTCCTGGTCGCCGAGCCGACCCGGAAGGGGGTCTCCGTCTACCGTCAGTACAAGGAGTACGCCCGCGACTACGGGGTCGTCCTGCGCGTCGTCGGCAACAAGGTGCAGGGCCAGGACGACCTCGACTTCCTGCGCGCCGAGGTCGGGGACGACCTGCTCGTGACCGTAGGGCACTCCGACTGGGTGCGCGCCATGGAGAAGGGCCGGCCGCCCCGGTTCGAGTTCCTGGAGGACGCCAACCGCCGCGCGCTGCGCCTGCTCCAGGTCGCCGCCGACGCCACGTACGAGCTGCGCGACTGGGACCGCTACACCCGCGAGATGGTGCACTTCCACTTGAAGAACGCCGCCTCGTGGGGAAACGAGCGGACCGGGGCCGACCTCGCGGCGCAGATCGACCCCGGCTTCGTCCTCGGCGAGGGTGTCACCGCCCCGGCGTGAGTACGGCTACGGCTTGGGCGCCCCGGGTACGCCCTTGGGGGCCGGGGCCGGGCGGCTCGACAGGAAGGACGCCCAGCCCTGCGCCGGGGCCTCGCCGACCTTGAGGGTCCGCAGATCGGCGAGGGTCCGCGGGTTCTGGGCGTCCAGCCAGTCGGCCAGCTGACGGAAGGAGACACAGCGCACGTCGGGCTTGTTGCACACCTCCTTCACGACGTCCTCGACGGCGCGCATGTAGGTGCCGCCGTTCCAGGACTCGAAGTGGTTGCCGATCACCAGCGGGGCGCGGTTGCCCTCGTAGGCCCGGTAGAAGCCCTTGAGCAGGCCGTCGCGCATCTGGTTGCCCCAGTAGCCGGACTTGGCGGGGTCGCCCTGGGTCTGCGTGCCGGACTGGTTGACCATGAAGTTGTAGTCCATGGGTAGTTGCTCGTAGGTGTGCCCGGGGAAGGGCACCAGCTGCATCGACAGGTCCCACAGGCCGTCCCGCCTCTTGGGCCACACCTGGTTGTTGACACCGCTGCTGTCGTAGCGGAAGCCCAGTTGGCTCGCCGCCCTGACGAAGTTCTTCTGGCCCTCCAAACACGGGGTGCGGCCGCCGATGAGCTCCTTGTCGTAGTCGAAGGGCAGCGAAGCGGTGTTCTTCATGCCGGTGTTGGTCCTCCAGGACTTCACGAACTGCTTGGCCTGGGCGATCTCGCTCTTCCACTCGTCGACCGACCACGTTCCGACTCCGCCGTCGAGGCCGCAGAAGTGACCGTTGAAGTGCGTGCCGATCTCATTGCCCTCCAGCCACGCCAGACGCGCCTGCTCGACCGTGTCGGCGATGCCCTGGGCGTCGTTGAAGCCGATCTCGGAGCTGCCCGGGGCGTGCTGCGGCGGGCGGTACAGGTCCCGCTTCCCCTGCGGGAGCAGGTACACGCCGCTGAGGAAGTAGGTCATGGTCGCGTTGTTGGCCTTGGCGACCTCGCGGAAGTGGGAGAACAGCTTCTGACTGTCCTCCCCCGCCCCGTCCCAGGAGAACACGACGAACTGCGGTGGCTTCTCACCGGCCTTGAGCCGCTCCGGCCTGGCCAGGTGCGGCTGCGCTCCGGTGTACGCGGTGGACCCGTCGCCGATCAGGCGGACGATGTTCCCGGGCAGTTGCGGGCCCTTCTGCGGGGCGCCGGGCGCGCCCCGCCTGGGCGCCTCGGAGCCGCTCGCGCAACCGGCGAGCGACGAGGCGCAGACCGCGGCGACGGCGACGCCCGCGGCGATCCTCTGGGTGGCGGCCATGTTTCGCCCACCTTCTTCCTTCTCTCGTCCGACGCCGGGACGGCGTGTGCTGGTGATGTGCCGGACGGGCCGACAGCGCCGTCAAGATCGCATGGACTGGAGAAGGAATTAGTATGACAAGCCGATAAAAAGCCCACTTCACTCAACGAGGTGATTTGCTGCCCCATTTGAGTTGACACTTCAGGCATGGCCTTTACGCGGCATTACGATCGCTTTACTCAGCGCTGATTCCGCCGCTCCCGTTGAGCCCCGCTGAGTCAGCCGAAAGTCGAGTCAGCCGAAAGTTCCGCGACCGCGCCACCCCGAGGAGACGGGAAACATGCCGGCCTGCGTCCCCGCCCACACCGCGAAGTCCGCCCGCACAGAGCGTTCCCACCCGCCGCACAGCCCGCCCCGGCGACCGCGTCGCCTCCGCCTCGCGGGAGCCGATCTGTCGGCCTCCGTCGCGGTCTTCCTGATCGCCCTGCCCCTCTCCCTCGGTATCGCCCTGGCCACCGGCGCCCCGCTGCGGGCCGGCCTCGTGGCCGCCGCGGTGGGCGGACTCGTCGCCGGACGGCTCGGCGGCTCACCGCTCCAGGTCAGCGGCCCGGCCGCCGGACTCACCGTCGTCACCGCCGATCTGATCCAGCGCTACGGATGGCGTACGACCTGCGCCGTCACCGTTCTCGCCGGTCTCGCCCAACTCGCCCTCGGCTGCCTGCGCGTGGCCCGCGGCGCGCTCGCCGTCAGCCCCGCCGTCGTGCACGGCATGCTCGCCGGGATCGGGGTGACCATCGCCGTCGCCCAGGTGCACATCGTCCTCGGCGGCAGCCCGCAGAGCTCCGTACTCGACAACCTCCGTGCCCTTCCCGCCCAGTTGACCGGCCTCGACCCGGCGGCCCTCGCCGTGAGCGCGCTGACCCTGGCGGTGCTGCTGACCTGGCCACGCCTGCCCGGCCGGGCGGCGCGCCTGCTGGGCAGGGTGCCGGCCGCGCTCGTCGCCGTAGCCGCGGCCACCGCCGTCGCCTCCCTCACCGGGCTGGTGCTGCCCAGGGTCGATCTGCCGTCCTGGCGCAGCCATGCCCTGGCCGGACTGCCCCAGGGACCGGTGCTCGGGCTCGTCGCCGCAGCGCTCGGCACCACGCTGGTGTGCAGCGTGCAGTCGCTGCTCGGCGCGGTCGCCGTGGACAAGCTGGTCGCGGGCCGCGCCGGGCCGGCCGCCCGGGCCGGCCGCTCGGACCTGGACCGGGAACTGCTCGGCCAGGGCGCCGCCAACGTCGTCTCCGGCGCGCTCGGCGGCCTGCCGGTCGCCGGGGTGGCCGTGCGGAGTACGGCGAATGTGCGCGCGGGTGCCGTGAGCCGGAACTCCACGATGCTGCACGGCGTTCTCGTAGTGATCGCCGCGCTGCTGATGGTCCCGGTGCTGGAGTTCGTCCCGCTCGCCTCGCTCGCCGCCCTGGTGATGGCCGTCGGCATCCAGATGGTGTCCCCGCACCACATCCGCACGGTGACCCGCCACCAGGAGGTGCCGGTGTACGCCGCCACCGCCCTCGGCGTGGCGGCCCTCGGCGTCCTCCAGGGCGTTGCCCTCGGCATCGCCGTGGCCGTCGCCGTCGCCCTGCGCCGCCTCACCCGCACCCGCATCACGCACGAAGAGCGGAAGGGATTCCATCACGTCCATGTACGAGGGCAGTTGACGTTCCTCGCGGTGCCACGGCTCAGCCGGGCCCTGCACCTCGTGCCGCCGGGAGCCGCCGTAGTCGTCCGGCTGGACGGCTCGTTCATGGATCACGCGGCGTACGAGGCACTGCAGGACTGGCAGCGGACGCACACCGCGCAGGGCGGCTCGGTCGAACTCACCGGCCGTCGTACCGGAGTCCGCATCGCCGAGCCCGCCGCGCCGGACGGCGCCCGGTGCCGCTGCCGTCCCTGGACGCCCTGGCGCAACCACCAGTGCGGGAACGCGGCACCGGCACCCGGCGACCGCGGCCACCGGCTGGCGCACGGCATCCGAGCGTTCCAGCACAGCACCGCTCCCCGCGTGCGCGAGGAACTGGCGCGGCTGGCGCGGGAGGGGCAACGCCCGTCCCAACTCTTCCTCACCTGCGCCGACTCGCGACTGGTCACGTCGATGATCACTTCCAGCGGCCCCGGCGACCTCTTCGTAGTGCGGAACGTGGGCAACCTCGTGCCGCCACCAGGGCAGGGCGACGACGACTCGGTGGCGGCGGCCGTGGAGTACGCGGTGGACGTGCTCGAAGTGCGCTCCATCACCGTGTGCGGCCACTCCGGGTGCGGGGCCATGCAGGCCCTCCTCGCCTCGGGCCCTGACTTCGCCTCAGGCACCGACTCCGGCTCCGGACACACCCGTACGCCGCTCGGGCGGTGGCTGCGGCACGGGCTGCCCAGCCTGGAGCGGATGGCGGACGACGGCCGCCCCGGCCCCCGGCCGGCCGGACGGCCGCCCGCCGACGCGGTCGAGCGGCTGTGCCTCACCAACGTGGTCCAGCAGTTGGAGCACCTGCGCGCCCACGACTCGGTGGCCCGCGCCCTGCGGGAAGGGGTGCTGGAGCTGCACGGGATGTACTTCCACGTGGGCGAGGCCGAGGCGTACCTGCTCACGGGGGCGGACGGCGAGGAGACCTTCACCCGGGTCGAGGCGACGGAGATTCCGCAGGCGACGGCGCCGACCCTCACATTGAGCGACACATCGGGCACCCTCAGCGAGAAAACATTCCAGGAGTGAACCTCCGGGGATCGTCGTGCGTGACCCGTGGATGAGCGGGTGTCAGGATGAGAGGGGTTGACCGACACCCTGGGGCCCTCGGAGAATCGGGCACATTGATTGGTCTAAACCACTGGGACGGTGTGCGACGATGGCAGACAACGAGCGTTCTTCACTCTCCAACCTCCTGAAGGAGGAACGACGTTTCGCGCCGCCCGCCGACCTGGCCGCGAACGCCAACGTCACGGCGGACGCGTACGAGCAGGCCAAGGCCGACCGGCTGGGATTCTGGGCCGAGCAGGCCCGCCGGCTGACCTGGGCCGTGGAGCCGACCGAGACGCTCGACTGGTCGAACCCGCCGTTCGCCAAGTGGTTCAAGGACGGCACACTCAACGTGGCGTACAACTGCGTCGACCGGCATGTGGAGGCCGGGCACGGCGACCGCGTCGCGATCCACTTCGAGGGTGAGCCGGGCGACCACCGCGCCCTCACCTACGCCGAGCTCAAGGACGAGGTGTCCAGGGCCGCGAACGCACTGCTCGAACTCGGCGTCCGGAAGGGCGACCGGGTCGCGATCTACATGCCGATGATCCCGGAGACCGCGGTCGCGATGCTGGCCTGCGCCAGGATCGGTGCCACGCACTCGGTGGTCTTCGGCGGCTTCTCCGCGGACGCGCTCGCCACCCGCATCCAGGACGCCGACGCCAGGGTCGTCATCACCGCCGACGGCGGTTACCGGCGCGGCAAGCCGTCGGCGCTCAAGCCGGCCGTCGACGAGGCGGTCGAGCGCGTGGACAACGTCGACCACGTGGTCGTGGTCCGCCGCACAGGCCAGGAGGTGGCCTGGACCGAGGGCCGGGACCTGTGGTGGCACGAGATCGTCGACCGCCAGTCCGCCGAGCACACACCGGAGGCGTTCGAGGCGGAGCACCCGCTGTTCATCCTCTACACCTCGGGCACGACGGGGAAGCCGAAGGGCATCCTGCACACCTCCGGCGGCTACCTCACGCAGGTGGCGTACACGCACTGGGCGGTCTTCGACCTCAAGCCGGAGACCGACGTGTTCTGGTGCACCGCCGACGTCGGCTGGGTCACCGGCCACTCGTACATCGTGTACGGGCCGCTGGCCAACGGTGCGACGCAGGTGATGTACGAGGGCACGCCGGACACCCCGCACCAGGGCCGCTTCTGGGAGATCGTGCAGAAGTACGGCGTGACGATCCTCTACACGGCGCCGACGGCGATCCGTACGTTCATGAAGTGGGGCGACGACATCCCCGCGAAGTTCGACCTGTCCTCCCTGCGCATCCTCGGCTCGGTCGGCGAGCCGATCAACCCGGAGGCGTGGGTCTGGTACCGCAAGAACATCGGCGGCGACCGCACCCCGGTCGTCGACACCTGGTGGCAGACCGAGACCGGCGCAATCATGATCTCCCCGCTGCCGGGTGTGACCGCCGCCAAGCCCGGCTCGGCCCAGCGGCCGCTGCCCGGCATCTCCGCCACCGTGGTGGACGACGAGGCGAACGAGGTGTCCAACGGCGGCGGTGGCTACCTGGTGCTCACCGAGCCGTGGCCGTCGATGCTGCGCACCATCTGGGGCGACGACCAGCGGTTCATCGACACCTACTGGTCGCGGTTCGAAGGCCGGTACTTCGCCGGTGACGGCGCCAAGAAGGACGACGACGGCGACATCTGGCTGCTCGGCCGCGTCGACGACGTGATGCTCGTGTCCGGGCACAACATCTCCACGACCGAGGTCGAGTCCGCCCTGGTCTCCCACCCGTCGGTCGCCGAGGCGGCCGTGGTCGGCGCGACGGACGAGACGACCGGACAGGCGATCGTCGCGTTCGTGATCCTGCGCGGCGCGGTCACCGAGACCGACAACCTGGTCGGCGAGTTGCGCGACCACGTCGGCTCGACGCTCGGCCCGATCGCCAAGCCCAAGCGGATCCTGCCGGTGGCGGAGCTGCCGAAGACCCGCTCCGGGAAGATCATGCGGCGCCTGCTGCGCGACGTGGCGGAGAACCGGCAGCTCGGAGACGTCACGACGCTGACCGACTCCGCCGTCATGGACCTCATCCAGGCCAAGCTCCCCGCGTCGCCCAGCGAGGACTGAGCGGGGAACGCCCGGAAGACGGACGAGGACTGAGTACGGCGTCAAGGGGCACTCGGCGGGACAAGCGCCAGGTGCCCCTTCCGCATCCCGGGAGGACACCGGGACCCGCTCGGCGCCGCCTTGGGTAAGGTGGGCGGGACAACACAACGGAAAAATCCCTCAGGTGCGCCGGGAAGTCTGGTCGGCATGTGATCCGTCATGCCCACCGACCGGAGGTTCCCGTGGCCGCGCCCCGCACCGACACCCCAGCCCGCAAGTTCCTCGGACGCCTGTCCCTGCCCGAGCGGAACTTCGTGGCGGACGCGCTGCGCACCGAGACCGTCGGTGGTGTGATCCTCCTGCTCGCCGCGGTCGCCGCCCTGCTCTGGGCGAACATCCCCGGCCTGCGCGGCAGCTACGAGAGCGTCGGACACTTCCCCCTCGGCCCCGCCTCCCTCGGCCTGAACCTCTCCGTGGAGCACTGGGCCGCCGACGGACTGCTCGCCGTCTTCTTCTTCGTCGCCGGGATCGAGCTCAAGCGCGAACTCGTCGCCGGAGACCTCAAGGACGCCAGAGCCGCGATCCTGCCGGTGATCGCCGCGCTGTGCGGCATGGCGGCACCGGCCGTCGTCTACGCCCTGACCAACCTCGTCTCGGAGGGCTCGCTCGGCGGCTGGGCGGTGCCGACCGCGACGGACATCGCCTTCGCGCTCGCCGTGCTCGCGGTCATCGGCACCTCGCTGCCCAGCGCCCTGCGCGCCTTCCTGCTGACACTCGCCGTCGTCGACGACCTGTTCGCGATCCTGATCATCGCCGTCTTCTTCACCGGAAACCTGAACTTCGCCGCGCTCGGCGGCGCGGCGGCCGGCCTCGTCGTCTTCTGGCTGCTGCTGCGCAAGGGCGTGCGCGGCTGGTACGTGTACGTGCCGCTCGCCCTGGTCATCTGGGCGCTGATGTACAACAGCGGCGTACACGCCACCATCGCGGGCGTCGCGATGGGCCTGATGCTGCGCTGCGCCCCCCACGAGGGCGAGAAGGCCTCCCCCGGCGAGCGCGTCGAACACCTCGTACGGCCCCTCTCGGCCGGTCTGGCGGTGCCGCTGTTCGCCCTGTTCAGCGCGGGTGTCTCCGTCTCGGGCGGGGCGCTGGCCAACGTGTTCACCCGGCCCGAGACACTCGGCGTCGTCCTCGGACTCGTCGTCGGCAAGACGGTCGGCATCTTCGGCGGGACCTGGCTCACCGCCCGCTTCACCAGGGCGTCGCTCAGCGAGGACCTCGCCTGGGCCGACCTGTTCGCCGTGGCGACCCTCGCCGGGATCGGCTTCACCGTCTCCCTGCTCATCGGTGAACTGGCCTTCACCGGCGACGCGGCGCTCACCGACGAGGTCAAGGCCTCAGTCCTCACCGGCTCCCTCATCGCGGCGATTCTGGCGACCGTCCTGCTGAAGATCCGCAACGCCCGGTACCGGAGGCTGTGCGAGTCCGAGGAGCGGGACGACGACCTCGACGGCATCCCGGACGTCTACGAGCAGGACGACCCCGCCTACCACCTGCGCATGGCCGAGATTCACGAACGGAAGGCCGCCGAGCACCGCCGGCTCGCCGAGGCGAAGACCGCCGAACAGGACGGGCGGCTTGCCGAAGTGCCGGACAGGGCAGGCGAGCAGGACGGCGGTCCGGCATGATCTGACGGGACGGTACAAATGACAGGAGCGTTCCCAGTCGGGCAGAAGTCAGGCAGTGACAGCAGCCGGGCAGAGGCCGGACGGAACGCAGTCCGAAGTCAGGCAGGAGAGGAAGAACGCGATGAGCGCACCCGACGGCAGCCCGGTCGGCACCGAACGCAGCATCGGCCAGCTGTTCGCCTCGGCGACCACCGAGATGTCGGCGCTGGTGCACGACGAGATCGCGCTGGCCAAGGCCCAGTTGCGCAAGGACTTCAGGCGCGGCGCGGTCAGCGGCGTCGTGTTGGGCCTGGCCGGTGCGCTGCTGCTGTTCTCCCTGCCGATGCTCAACTTCGCGCTGGCGTACGGCATTCACACCTGGAGCAAGTGGAACCTCGCCCTCTGCTTCCTGCTGTCCTTCGCGGCCAATGTCCTGATCGCCGGCGTACTGGCGCTGATCGGTGTGCTCCTCGGGAAGAAGACGAAGAAGAGCCAGGGCCCGCAGAAGGTCGCCGCGTCCATGAAGGC
Organism: Streptomyces sp. NPDC093064; assembly: GCF_044754605.1. Lineage (NCBI taxonomy): Bacteria > Bacillati > Actinomycetota > Actinomycetes > Kitasatosporales > Streptomycetaceae > Streptomyces > Streptomyces sp. NPDC093064. Next base: position 148,067 of record NZ_JBIVPK010000014.1, on the reverse strand, counting down.
GACGGCCGGGGTGCTCCAGAAGGCCAAGCCACACCCGCGCCCGGAGCCGACCGCCCTGGAGGACCGCTCCCCCGCGGCCATCGAGGCTGTGGCACGCTCGACCTCATGACGGAGCCCGCCACCCCTTCGGCACAATCGACGCCGGTCGTCCGTATCGACCTGCCCGGCGGCAGGAAGGTGACGCACCGGGACGTCGCGGCCAACGGCGCCCGCTTCCACATCGCCGAGCTCGGCGACGGACCGCTGGTCCTGCTTCTGCACGGCTTCCCGCAGTTCTGGTGGACGTGGCGGCACCAGCTGGTCGCCCTCGCCGACGCCGGTTTCCGGGCCGTCGCGATGGACCTGCGCGGCGTGGGCGGCAGCGACCGTACGCCCCGCGGTTACGACCCGGCCAACCTCGCCCTCGACATCACCGGCGTGGTCCGCTCGCTCGGCGAGCCGGACGCCGCGCTGGTCGGCCACGACCTCGGCGGCTACCTGGCGTGGACGGCGGCCGCGATGCGCCCCAAGCTGGTACGGCGGCTCGCGGTCGCCTCGATGCCGCACCCCAGGCGCTGGCGTTCGGCGATGCTCGGGGACGTCCGGCAGACGGCGGCGAGTTCGTACATCTGGGGGTTCCAGCGGCCCTGGATCCCCGAGCGGCAGCTCACCGCCGACAACGGTGCCCTGGTAGCCCGGCTCGTACGGGACTGGTCGGGACCGCGGCTGCCGGACGACGAAGCGGTGGAGACGTACCGCCGCGCCATGTGCATCCCCTCGACGGCGCACTGCTCCGTCGAGCCGTACCGCTGGCTGGTGCGCTCGCTGGCCCGGCCCGACGGCATCCAGTTCTACCGCCGGATGAAGCGGCCCGTGCGCGTGCCGACGCTGCACCTGCACGGCTCCCTCGACCCCGTCCAGCGCACCCGTAGCGCGGCCGGCTCGGGCGAGTACGTCGAAGCCCCCTACCGCTGGCGCCTGTTCGACGGCCTCGGCCACTTCCCTCACGAGGAGGATCCGGTGGCCTTCTCGACGGAGCTGGTCAACTGGCTGAAAGACCCCGAACCGGATCGGTGACCCGGACGATGCGCCCGGTATCCGAACGTGAACAGCTGTCCTGCGAACTGCCAATTGCCCGGCGCATAGGCCAATTGGTGAGTCCGCGGGCGGTTATCGACCTTGGGGCGGGGGCAGACGTCCCGGTATGGGCTGGACGCACGACTACAACGACGTAGCAGGCACCCGCCGTTCGGTGAGCGGTCCCAACTCCCATCAGCGCGGAGCTCCGCAGCTGACGGACACGGACCCACGGGTGGGCATTCCCCGCATCCTGCGCCGCCGAGCGCGCTGGGTCTCGGTACGCCTGCGTCACAGCCGCGGCTGACCCGGCACCGGCCGGCACGGCCTACAGCGCGCAGTCGTCGCTGCCCACCTGCTGGTTCGCGGTACGACCCTGCGCGATGTCCTGCTGGATCTCGTCGATCGTGAGCGCGTAGCCGGTGTCGGCGTCGTCGAGGGACTTGGCGAACACCACGCCGTACACCCTGCCGTCGGGCGTGAGCAGCGGGCCGCCGGAGTTGCCCTGGCGCACGGTCGTGTACAGCGAGTAGACATCACGGCGCACCGTGCCGCGGTGGTAGATGTCCGGGCCGCTGGCCGTGATGCGCCCGCGTACGCGCGCGGCACGGACGTCGTACGACCCGTTCTCCGGGAAGCCGGCGACGATCGCGCCGTCGCCGCTGTGCGCGTCCGTGCCGGTGAACTTCAGGACCGGCGCCTTCAGGTCCGGCACGTCCAGCACGGCGATGTCGCGGTGCCAGTCGTACAGGACGACCTTGGCGTCGTACTTCCGTCCCTCGCCGCCTATCTGGACGGTGGGTTCGTCGACCCCGCCCACGACGTGCGCGTTGGTCATGACGCGGCGGTTTCCGAAGACGAAGCCGCTGCCCTCCAGCACCTTGCCGCAACTGCGCGCGGTGCCCATGACCTTGACGACGGACTGCTTGGCGCGCAGGGCCACGGCGCTGTTCGCCAGCGCCGGGTCCGGGGGCTGTACGTCGGTGATGGGCTCGTTGGCGAACGGGCTGAAGACCTGCGGGAAGCCGTTCTGCGCGAGGACGGAGGTGAAGTCCGCGAACCAGGTGTCGGCCTGCGCGGGCAGCACCTCCGAGACCCCGAGCAGCACACGGGAGTTGCGCACCCACTTGCCCAGCGTCGGTATCGTCGTGCCGCCGAGGGCCGAGCCGATCAGCCAGGCGACCAGCAGCATGGCGACGACGTTGACCAGGGCGCCGCCGGTCGCGTCCAGGGCGCGGGCCGGGGACCAGGTGATGTACACGCGCAGCTTGCTGCCGAGGTGGGTGGTCAGGGCCTGGCCGACCGAGGCGCAGACGATCACGACGATGACCGCGACGACGGCCGCGGTGGTGCTGACCGGTGTGTTGTCCGTCATCGCGTCCCAGATGACCGGGAGCGTGTACACGGCGAGGAGTCCGCCGCCCAGGAAGCCGATCACCGACAGGATGCCGACGACGAATCCCTGGCGGTAGCCCACGACCGCGAACCACGCGGCGGCGATCAGCAGCAGGATGTCCAGCACGTTCACCGCGTCGAGCCTCGCCTCATCATGTTCCGATCACCCCAGGTCGGCCTGTGTCCTCCTGGAGTTCCGCCCCCCGGCAGCACCGACGCGGTGCCCACCCTGTCACGACCGCCAGTCGAGCGGGACCTGCTTGCCGCGGTCCCAGGGCCGCTCCCAGCCCGCGTAGTGGAGCAGGCGGTCGATGATCCCGGCGGTGAAGCCCCACACGAGGGCCGATTCGACCAGGAATGCCGGACCTCGGTGGCCGCCGGGGTGGACGGCCGTGGCCCGGTTGTCGGGGTTCGTGAGATCCGCCACGGGCGCGGTGAACACGCGTGCGGTCTCCGCCGGGTCGACGACACCGACCGGGCTGGGCTCTCGCCACCAGCCGAGCACGGGTGTGACGACGAAGCCGCTGACCGGGATGTACAACCGGGGCAGCGCGCCGAACAACTGGACGCCGCCCGGCTCGAGCCCGGTCTCCTCCTCGGCCTCGCGCAGCGCGGCCCGCAGCGGGCCCTCGCCCTGCGGGTCGCCGTCCTCGGGGTCGAGCGCCCCGCCGGGGAACGCCGGCTGGCCGGCGTGCGAGCGCAGGGAGCCGGCCCGTTCCATGAGCAGCAACTCGGGGCCGCGCTCGGCCTCACCGAAGAGGATCAGGACGGCGGACTGGCGCCCCGCGCCGTCCTCCGGCGGCAGGAAGCGGCTCAGCTGGACCGGCCGGACCGTCTCGGCCACGCGCACGACCGGCCCGAGCCAGCCGGGCAGCCCCTCCGTGCTGAGCGCCACCGAGCCGCCCTGCGTCCCGCTCGCCTCACTCGCCCGCGTCATCGCCACCCCCGTTCCCCTCGCCGTCCTGCCGTGTCCAACGCCCCACGGCACCGAGATCGTTCCGCGTCATCCGGCCCCGGTGTCATCCGGCCCCCAGCGGCGGTGCCGGCCTGCCGCCCGCGTCCAGGTAGGACTGCGGCGGCTTGAGGCGCTGGCCCGGGAAGCCGCCCTTCTCGTACTTGAGCAGCTTCTTCGCCTTATCCGGATCCGTCTCGCCCTCGCCGTAGGCCGGGCAGAGCGGGGCGATCGGGCAGGCGCCGCACGCGGGCTTGCGGGCGTGGCAGATGCGGCGGCCGTGGAAGATCACGTGGTGCGAGAGCATCGTCCAGTCGCTCTTGGGGAAGAGCGCGGCGACGGCGGCCTCGATCTTGTCGGGGTCGGTCTCCTCGGTCCACTGCCAGCGCCGCACCAGCCGCTGGAAGTGCGTGTCCACGGTCAGTCCGGGCCTGCCGAAGGCGTTGCCGAGGACCACGAAGGCGGTCTTACGGCCGACGCCGGGGAGCTTGACGAGATCCTCCAGCCGCCCCGGGACCTCGCCCCCGAACTCCTCCGCCAGTGCCTGGGACAGGCCTATCACCGACTTGGTCTTGGCCCGGAAGAAGCCGGTGGGCCGCAGGATCTCCTCGACCTCCTCGGGATTCGCGGCGGCGAGGTCCTCGGGGGTGGGGTACCTGGCGAACAGCGCGGGCGTGGTCTGGTTGACCCTCAGGTCCGTGGTCTGGGCCGACAGGACCGTGGCGACCAGAAGCTGGAAGGGGTTCTCGAAGTCCAGCTCGGGGTGGGCGTAGGGGTACACCTCGGCGAGCTCGCGGTTGATGCGGCGGGCCCGACGGACGAGAGCCGTGCGCGACTCGTTCTTCGGCGGTTTCGGGGCGAGCGTCTTCGCCGGCGCGGCCTTCTTGACGGCGGCGCCGGCCTTCTTCGGCGCGACCGTCACCTTCTTCGGGGCCACGGCCTTCTTAGCGGGGGCCGTCTTCTTCTGAGGTGCTGCCTTCTTCGCAGGTACTGCCTTCTTCACGGGTGCCTTTTTCGCCGTTTTTGCCATGTTCGTTCCATCGTCGGCCCCTTGTTCGCCCACAGCGGAATCCTCACGTACAACCACCCGCCCAGCCCCCTCGGCCTGCGCTCTCACCGGCGATTTGGACACCCGGCCAGCCTAAAGCCCAGCACCGACATCCGCTCCGGACCCCGGAGATCGGACCCCGATTGGACCCCTGCCGCGTAAACGGGCACACCTGTGCGGCATCCTTGTGACAGATCACACTGTTTGGACCGTCCGGCAAAATGGGGAACACGGACCCCTGGCACACGGGGGAGCAAGATCCTCTGAGCAGGTCGACAAGGAGAGAACTCGTGGACGACGTTCTGCGGCGCAATCCGCTCTTCGCGGCGCTCGACGACGAGCAGGCCGCGGAGCTCCGCGCCTCCATGACGGAGGTGACACTCGCACGTGGCGACTCGTTGTTCCACGAGGGCGACCCGGGCGACCGGCTCTACGTGGTCACCGAAGGCAAGGTCAAGCTGCACCGCACGTCCCCGGACGGCCGCGAGAACATGCTGGCCGTCGTGGGCCCCGGCGAGCTCATCGGTGAACTGTCGCTGTTCGACCCGGGCCCGCGCACCGCGACCGCGACCGCGCTGACCGAGGTCAAGATGCTGGCCCTCGGCCACGGCGACCTCCAGCCCTGGCTGAACGTGCGGCCCGAGGTGGCCGGCGCCCTGCTGCGCGCCGTCGCCCGGCGCCTGCGCAAGACCAACGACCAGATGTCGGACCTGGTCTTCTCCGATGTTCCGGGCCGTGTCGCCCGTGCTCTGCTGGACCTCTCCCGCCGCTTCGGCGTGCAGTCCGAGGAGGGCATCCACGTGGTGCACGACCTCACACAGGAGGAGCTGGCCCAGCTGGTCGGCGCCTCCCGCGAGACCGTGAACAAGGCCCTGGCCGACTTCGCCCAGCGCGGCTGGCTCCGCCTGGAGGCCCGCGCGGTGATCCTGCTGGACGTGGAGCGCCTCGCGAAGCGCTCGCGCTGACCCGTCGCGGTCCTGTGGGCCCCGTTCCCGGCCGGGATGGGGCCCTCGCCGTCGGCCCTCGTCGTCGGCCGTCAGATGAGACCGTGCTCCCGGAGGTACTCCAGCTGGGCGCGCACCGAGAGCTCGGCCGCCGGCCACAGGGAGCGGTCCACGTCGGCGTACACGTGGGCGACGACCTGGGACGGGGTCCGGTGGCCGGACTCGACGGCCGTCTCGACCTGGGCGAGCCGGTGGGCCCGGTGGGCGAGGTAGAACTCGACGGCGCCCTGGGCGTCCTCCAGGACGGGTCCGTGACCGGGCAGGACCGTGTGGACGCCGTCGTCGACGGTGAGGGACCTGAGCCGCCGCAGCGAGTCCAGGTAGTCGCCCAGACGGCCGTCGGGGTGCGCGACGACGGTCGTGCCCCGGCCCAGGATCGTGTCGCCGGTGAGCACGGCGCGGTCGGCCGGCAGGTGGAAGCAGAGGGAGTCGGCGGTGTGGCCGGGGGTCGGTACGACCCTCAGCTCCAGGCCGCCCACCTTGATCACGTCACCCGCGCCCAGGCCCTCGTCGCCCAGCCGCAGGGCCGGATCGAGCGCACGCACGCGCGTGCGGGTCAGCTCGGCGAAGCGGGCGGCGCCCTCGGCGTGGTCGGGGTGGCCGTGTGTCAGCAGGGTCAGCGCGATCCGCTTGCCCGCCTCCTCGGCGGTGGCGGCCACCTGGGCCAGGTGGCCCTCGTCCAGCGGCCCGGGGTCGACCACCACGGCCAGGTCGGAGTCGGGCTCCGAGACGATCCAGGTGTTGGTGCCGTCCAGGGTCATGGGGGACGCGTTGGGCGCGAGGACGTTGACGGCCCGCGCGGTGGCGGGGCCGGCCAGTACCCCGCCCCGGGGCTGACCGGGTAGCGCTGCTGCGTCCGTCATGCGAGAGGGCCTTCCTCGACGTCGGCCGGGCGGGAGCGGCGGCTCACGCGCGGGCCGTGCCGCTCGGGATGTGCTTGGTGAACTCGTCGTGCCCCGGCCAGGTCAGGACCACCTCGCCGGCCACCAGGCGGGCCTGCGCGAGCACGGGGGTCAGATCGCGGGACCGGGCGGCGGTGAGCGCCTCGGCGGGGCTGGCGCAGGGCACCAGCTGGCGCAGGGTGGCGATGGTGGGCGGCATCATCAGCAGCTCGCCCCGGTCGTACCCGGCCGCCGCCTCCGCGGGCGCCATCCACACCGTGCGGTCGGCCTCCGTGGAGGCGTTCCGGGTGCGCTGGCCCTCGGGCAGCGCGGCCACGAAGAACCAGGTGTCGTAGCGGCGGGACTCGAACTCGGGGGTGATCCAGCGGGTCCAGGCCCCCAGCAGGTCCGAGCGCAGGACCAGGCCCCGGCGGTCCAGGAACTCCGCGAACGACAGCTCACGGGCGACCAGGGCGGCACGGTCGGCCTCCCAGTCGGCACCCGTGGTGTCGCCGACGACACTGTCCGCGTCGGGGCCGGCGAGCAGGACGCCGGCCTCCTCGTACGTCTCGCGGACGGCCGCGCAGACGATCGCCTGGGCCGCCTTCTCGTCGACGCCGAGCCGGTCGGCCCACCACGCGCGCGAGGGCCCCGCCCAGCGGACGTGGTGGTCGTCGTCACGGGGGTCGACGCCACCGCCCGGGTACGCGTACGCGCCTCCGGCGAAGGCCATGGAGGCGCGTCTGCGCAACATGTGCACCGCGGGGCCGGAACCGGTCTCCTTCAGGAGCATGACGGTGGCCGCGCGCTTCGGCGCGACCGGTGTGAGGCTGCCGTCCGCGAGCGCGCGGATACGGTCCGGCCAGTCCGGGGGAAACCACTGCCCATTCGCCATGGGCGGAGGCTATCCCGTGGTGCGCGAATGTTCGAGAGGTGACCGAGGTCAGAGCCGGTTCCGGGCTCCGCCTACGGCTCCAGCTCGACCTGGATCTCCACCTCCACGGGCGCGTCCAGCGGCAGCACCGCCACACCGACCGCGCTGCGCGCGTGCACGCCCTTGTCGCCGAGGACCTCGGCCAGCAGCTCGCTGGCGCCGTTGACGACGCCCGGCTGGCCGGTGAAGTCCGTCGCCGAGGCGACGAAGCCCACGACCTTCACCACGCGCGCGACACGGTCCAGATCGCCCGCGACGGACTTGACGGCCGCCAGGGCGTTCAGCGCGCAGGTGCGCGCCAGCTCCTTGGCCTCCTCCGGGGTGACCTCCAGGCCCACCTTGCCGGTGACCGGGAGCTTTCCGTCCACCATCGGCAGCTGGCCGGCGGTGTAGACGTACACGCCGGACCGCACCGCGGGCTGGTAGGCGGCCAGCGGCGGCACGACCTCCGGCAGCCTCAGACCCAGCTCCGCCAGCCTCGCCTCGACCGCGCTCATGCCTGCTTCTCCCGCTTCAGGTAGGCCACCAGCTGCTCGGGGTTCGGTCCGGGCACGACCTGGACGAGCTCCCAGCCGTCCTCGCCCCAGGTGTCCAGAATCTGCTTCGTGGCATGGACGAGCAGCGGCACGGTTGCGTATTCCCACTTGGTCATGTGGCCGACTGTATCCGCTGCCGCCGGCGGGCCACGGGGCGACCACGACGCCGGTTGTCCACAGCCTCCCGCGTGACCCGAGCGCGAACTGGTTAGTCTCGAATACGTGAGCAGGCTCCAGGTCGTCAGCGGCAAGGGCGGGACCGGAAAGACGACGGTCGCCGCCGCCCTCGCGCTGGCCCTGGCCACGGAGGGGAAGCGGACGCTCCTCGTCGAGGTCGAGGGCCGGCAGGGCATCGCACAGCTCTTCGAGACGGAGGCGCTGCCCTACGAGGAACGGAAGATCGCCGTCGCTCCCGGGGGCGGGGAGGTGTACGCGCTGGCCATAGACCCCGAACTGGCCCTGTTGGACTACCTCCAGATGTTCTACAAGCTGGGCGGTGCCGGCCGGGCCCTGAAGAAGCTCGGCGCCATCGACTTCGCCACCACCATCGCGCCCGGGCTCAGGGACGTCCTGCTGACCGGCAAGGCGTGCGAGGCGGTGCGGCGCAAGGACCGCAGCGGACAATTCATCTACGACTACGTCATCATGGACGCGCCGCCCACCGGGCGCATCACCCGCTTCCTCAACGTCAACGACGAGGTGGCGGGCCTGGCGAAGATCGGCCCGATACACAATCAGGCCCAGGCGGTGATGCGGGTGCTGAAGTCGCCCGAGACCGCCGTGCACCTGGTGACGCTGCTGGAGGAGATGCCGGTCCAGGAGACCGTCGACGGCATCGCCGAACTGCGTGCCGCCCGGCTCCCGGTGGGGCGCATCATCGTGAACATGGAGCGCCCGCAGGTGCTGGACGCGGGCGACCTGGAACTCGTACGGACCGCTTCGCGCACCGCGCTCGCCCGGTCGCTGTCCTCCGCCGGGCTCGGCGGAGGACAGCGCGGTCAGAACGCCGAGCGGCTGGTGGGTCCGCTGCTGGAGCAGGCCGAGGAGTACGCCGAGCGTTACACGCTGGAGGAGGAGCAGCGGTCGGTGCTGAGCGAGCTGGGTCTGCCCCTGCACGAACTGCCGCTGCTCGCCGAGGGCATGGACCTGGCGGGCCTGTACGAACTGGCGACCGAGCTGCGGAAGCAGGGGATGTCATGAGCCCGGACCCGGCACCCGCGCGGGAGACCGCACGCACCTCCGCCCCCGCGCACGACGGCGTCCGCCATCTGGCACCCACGCGCGCGCTCGAGGTCGACCCGCTGCTCGACGACCCGACGACCCGGATCGTGGTGTGCTGCGGCTCGGGCGGGGTCGGCAAGACCACCACCGCGGCGGCCCTCGGCCTGCGCGCCGCCGAGCGCGGCCGCAAGGTGGTCGTCCTGACCATCGACCCGGCCCGCCGGCTCGCCCAGTCCATGGGCATCGACTCCCTGGACAACGTCCCGCGCCGGGTGAAGGGCACCGAGGGCGAGGGCGAGCTGCACGCCATGATGCTCGACATGAAGCGCACCTTCGACGAGGTCGTCGAGGCGCACGCGGACCCCGAGCGGGCGGCCGCGATCCTGGCCAACCCGTTCTACCAGTCGCTCTCCGCCGGCTTCGCGGGCACGCAGGAGTACATGGCGATGGAGAAGCTGGGCCAACTGCGGGCCCGGGACGAGTGGGACCTCATCGTCGTCGACACCCCGCCGTCCCGCTCGGCCCTGGACTTCCTGGACGCGCCCAAACGGCTCGGCTCCTTCCTCGACGGCCGGCTGATCCGGCTGCTGACGGCCCCGGCGAAGCTGGGCGGGCGCGCGGGGATGAAGTTCCTGAACGTCGGGATGTCGATGATGACCGGCACGCTCGGCAAGCTGCTGGGCGGCCAACTGCTCAAGGACGTCCAGACGTTCGTGGCCGCGATGGACACGACCTTCGGCGGCTTCCGTACCCGCGCGGACGCGACGTACAAGCTGCTCCAGGCGCCGGGAACCGCGTTCCTGGTGGTCGCGGCCCCGGAGCGGGACGCGCTGCGCGAGGCCGCGTACTTCGTGGAGCGACTGGCCGCGGAGAAGATGCCGCTGGCCGGTCTGGTGCTCAACCGGGTGCACGGCAGCGGCGCCGGTGAACTGTCGGCCGAGCGGGCACTCGCCGCCGCGGAAAATCTTGAGGAGTCCCGCATTGTGGATCAGCGGGACGGGAAAGCTGGAATTCGTAACTCTCCCGAAACGTACGGCAGTTCAGACTCTCCCGCTGCTCATCCCGATTCCGGTGCGCCTCCCGCGGACCCCGAGGCGCCCACCGACGACGACTTCGAGCCGGAGTCGTCCGTCGACCAGGTCACCGCGGGCCTGCTGAGGCTGCATGCCGAGCGCATGCAGCTGCTCTCCCGTGAGCAGCGCACGCGTGACCGCTTCACCGCCCTGCACCCCGAGGTGGCGGTGGCCGAAGTGGCCGCGCTGCCCGGGGACGTACACGACCTCACGGGGCTGCGGGACATCGGAAACCGGCTCGCGGAACACCGCCGCGAGCTGCCCGAGCCGGGCGCCTGACACGCGCCCGCCGGGTGCTTCGGCAGTCCCTCCCCGCGGCGGGACGGCCACGGACTCACGAACACACGGACAACCGCGGCCCGCCCAGGAGGGACGACTCCGCCGCCCCCGAAGGCAGACCGCCCAGAAGGGGCGGCGCCGCCGCCCAGGAAGGACGACGCCTCAGCCGACCCTTCAGCCCACCGCCGCGTAGTCCTCGTACACCTGGTCGTCGGCGAGGGACACCAGTCCCGCGCCCCGCTCGTACTCCATGCGCGCGGTCTCCAGCAGCCGGCGCCAGGAGGTCACGGTCGGCCGCCGGCGCAGCAGTGCGCGGCGCTCACGCTCCGTCATTCCCCCCCAGACGCCGAACTCGACGCGATTGTCGAGCGCGTCGGCGAGACATTCGGTGCGAACCGGGCATCCGGTGCACACCGCTTTGGCCCTGTTCTGCGCTGCTCCCTGAACGAACAGTTCATCCGGATCGGTAGTGCGACAGGCCGCCTGCGCACTCCAGTCGGTTACCCAGCCCATACCGGCGCCGTCCTCTCCCGAATCGAGGCTCCCCCACGGCGGCAGCGGCATATTCACCGCCGCCAGTTGAGGACGTTACGGAAGGTGGGCACGGCGCAACACCCCCAGCGGGCCCAATCTTGAATGGCCCGAACGGACTATGGGTAAGCGGCAGATCACCCGGGGGAGTGAGCTGGCGGCATGCGCGACATTCCCGGCGCATTAGGGCAGTTGCGGTGTGCCGCAATGGACACCAGGTGACACACAGGGTGAATTCAGGCACGTATCCCACACACCCCGACCGCGCGCCCCGACACCACCCGGACCACCCGACCAGAAAAGTCGAGCGGGGCCGGAACGTTTCGGAGCTGCCGGACGTACTGATACGTCGCCGCACCGCTGTGACAGTCGAGAGCAGCTTAGGCCAAGGCATATACGCGTGTCCGGCGAATGAGAACGTAGACACCTCACGTTGCTACGCCTTGCGGCACCGGGGGGCCGTGTTCGACAGCCGGGGTGGCGAACTGCGCCTGAGAGGTCACCGTGCGCGTTGAGGTGTTGCCTGCCCAGGGCCCTCGGATGTCACGATCCTGTATTCGAACATTCCGAGGAGCCCCGCTCCGTCGGATCGCTCATCACTACGGATTAGGCTGCCCCCATGCCAAAGAAGCGCTCGGGCGGTGGTCTGTCGTCAACGCAGCAGGCCGCCAAGTTCCTCGGTGTCAGTGTGCTCGCGGGAGCCGTGATGGCGGGCATCGCACTGCCCGCGGCCGGCGCGCTGGGCCTGGCCGCCAAGGGATCGGCCACGGGGTTCGACGACATCCCGGCCAACCTCAAGCGTCCGCCGCTCAGTCAGCGGACCACGATCCTGGACAACAAGGGCGAGCAGATCGCCCAGGTCTACTCCCGCGACCGTACGGTGGTCCAGCTGAAGGACATCTCGCCGTACATGCAGAAGGCGCTCGTCGCGATCGAGGACTCGCGCTTCTACGAGCACGGCGCGATCGACCTGAAGGGCGTGCTGCGCGCGCTCAACAAGAACGCGCAGAGCGGCGGGGTCTCCCAGGGCGCCTCCACGCTCACCCAGCAGTACGTGAAGAACGTCTTCGTCGAGGAGGCCGGCGACGACCCGACGAAGGTCGCGGAGGCCACCCAGCAGACCATCGGCCGCAAGATCAAGGAACTGAAGTTCGCGATCCAGCTCGAGCAGGACCTGGGCAAGAAGAAGATCCTCGAGAACTACCTGAACATCACGTTCTTCGGCCAGCAGGCCTACGGCGTCGAGGCCGCCGCCCAGCGCTACTTCTCCAAGCGCGCCAAGGACCTGACCCTGCCCGAGGCGGCGCTCCTCGCCGGCATCGTCCAGTCCCCGAGCCGCTACGACCCGGTCAACGACGAGGCCGAGGCCACCAAGCGGCGCGACGTCGTCCTGCAGCGGATGGCCAGTGTCGGCGACATCTCGCAGGCGGAGGCCGACAAGGCCAAGAAGGAACCGCTGGGCCTGAAGGTCACCCAGCCGCGCAACGGCTGCATCACGGCGATCAGGGGCGCGGGCTTCTTCTGCGACTACGTCCGCGAAGTGTTCATGAACGACCCGGTGTTCGGTAAGACCCGGACGGACCGGGCGAAGATCTGGAACCGCGGTGGTCTGACGATCCGCACGACGCTCGACCCTCAGGCACAGGATTCCCTGGGGAAGGCCGTCCGCGACCACGTCAACGCAAGCGACGCCGTGGCCACGGCCGCAACCATCGTCGAGCCCGGCACCGGCAAGATCCTCGCCATGGGCCAGTCCCGTCCGTACGGCTTCGGCAAGAACGAGACCCAGATCAACCTCTCGGTGGACAAGGCCATGGGCGGAGGCGCGGGCTACCAGCCCGGTTCCACGTTCAAGCCGATCGTGGCCGCGGCCGCCATCGAGGGCGGCAAGCCCGCGACTCAGGAGTACTCCTCGCCCTACCGGATGCAGTACCCGAGCCCGGTCGCCGCCTGCGACGGCAAGAACTGGGTGAACACGAAGGGCTCCGATCTCACCAACGAGAACGAGTCGGAGGTCGGCCCGTACGGCATGAAGGAGGCGACCGCCAAGTCGGTCAACACCTACTACGTGCAGCTGATCAGCGACATCGGCATCTGCCCGGTGAAGAACATGGCCGGCAAGCTGGGCGTGCGGCGCGCGGACGGCACACCGATCCAGGAGAACCCGTCGATCGCGCTCGGCACCCAGGAGGTGTCGCCGCTGACCATGGCGAGCGCGTACGCCACGTTCGCCTCCCGCGGCACGTACTGCACACCGATCGCCATAGAGTCGATCACTCAGACCACCGGCAACCAGAAGAAGTCCCTGACCGTCCCGAAGTCGACCTGCTCGCGCGCGATGTCGGAGACCACCGCCGACACGGTCAACACGCTCCTGAAGGGTGTCGTCGAGGACGGTACGGGCACACAGGCCGGCCTCGGCGACCGCGCCAGCGCCGGCAAGACCGGTACGACGGACTTCCGCTTCGCGGCCTGGTTCGTCGGCTACACGCCGAACATGGCGGGCGCGGTCTGGGTCGGCGACCCGGCGCACGAGCGGCGCATGGTCAACATCACCATCGGCGGCACCCCCTATGCGAAGGTCTTCGGTGGCCAGGTCCCCGGCCCCATCTGGCGCGACATGATGTCGGGTGCGCTGGCGGGCAAGGACGCCCCGTCCTTCAACCTCGTGAACATCCCGGACCCCAAGAAGGACAAGGACAAGCACAAGGGCAGGGACCGGGGAGACGGACACGGGAACGGGGGCGACAACGGCGGGAACAACGGCCGTGGCCCCTTCCCGAACCCGTCCATCACGATCCCGGAGGGCTTCTTCCAGGGCCCGAACGGCGGACCGCGGGGCAACGGCAACGGAGGACGCCGCGGCTGACGGGCAGGTGGCCTGACGGGCGGGCGGCGGGGACGCCGTCCTGCGCCTCGGCCACAGCGAAGGGGCGCCGGCGGATGGCAGGCGCCCCTTCGTCGTACGTACCCGGTCCGTCCCCGAGGACCGGCCGGGTCAGCCGGCCAGAAGCTTCTTGACCGCGGCGGCGACACGGCCGCCCTCGGCCTGACCCCCGACCTTGGGGTTCACGATCTTCATGACCGCGCCCATGGCCCGCGGCCCCTCCGCACCGGCGGCCTTCGCCTCCTCCACGGCCTGGGCGACGATCCGGTCGAGCTCCTCGTCGGACATCTGCTTGGGCAGGTACGCGGCGAGCACCTCGCCCTCCGCCTTCTCCCGCTCGGCCGACTCGGCGCGACCACCCTGCTCGAAGGCCTCGGCCGCCTCCCGGCGCTTCTTGGCCTCCTTGGTGATCACCTTGAGGACCTCGTCGTCGGAGAGCTCACGCTTCTCCTTGCCGGCGACCTCCTCCTTGGTGATCGCGGCGAGCGTCAGCCGGAGCGTCGAGGAGCGGAGCTCGTCACGCGCCTTGATCGCGGCGTTGAGGTCATCGTGCAGCTTCGACTTGAGCGTGGTCATGAGTTTGATTGTCGCAGGTACGGCAAGGCTCCCGCGCGCCGATTTACGGAGCCCGGCGGCACGCCGATCCCCGGGCGGAGCCCGCGCGTTGGCGCCGTCGCAGCCCACGGGCGATTTCCGCGCCACGGCATGGGCCTGAGACGATGGACACATGCGCGCGCGATACGGAGTACCCCTGGGCATCACGGCGGTCGCGGCCGCCGGTCTCCTCTACTCGGCGGGGTTCGAAGCCCGCTCTTTCCGCCTGAGGCGGGTGACCGTCCCGGTCCTGCCCTCCGGCATGCGCCCCCTGCGTGTCCTCCAGGTCTCCGACATCCACATGGTCGGCGGCCAGCGCAAGAAGCAGCGCTGGCTGCGCTCGCTCGCCGGACTGCGCCCCGACTTCGTGATCAACACGGGCGACAACCTGTCCGACCCGGAAGGCGTGCCGGAGGTCCTCGACGCCCTCGGCCCGCTGATGGAGTTCCCGGGCGCGTACGTCTTCGGGTCCAACGACTACTACGGCCCCAAGCTGCGCAACCCCGCCCGCTACCTGCTGGAGAAGACGAGCGGCCGGCACGGCCTGAACGGCAACGCGCCCGCCGTCGGGGTGATCCACAACCCGTGGGAGGACCTGCGGGACGGCTTCGACGCGGCCGGCTGGCTCAACCTGACGAACACGCGCGGCACCCTGAAGCTCGAGGGCCTCTCGGTGGAGCTGACGGGCCTGGACGACCCGCACATCAAGCGGGACCGCTACGCCAGGGTGGCGGGTGGCCCGTCCACCGCGGCGGACTTCTCGATGGGCGTGGTGCACGCCCCGTACCTGCGCGTCCTGGACGCCTTCACGGCCGACGGCTACCCCCTGATCCTGGCCGGGCACACCCACGGCGGCCAGCTCTGCATCCCCTTCTACGGCGCCCTGGTCACCAACTGCGACCTGGACACCGGCCGGGTGAAGGGCCTGTCCACCCACACCGCCGAGGGCAGCACGTCCTACCTGCACGTCTCGGCCGGCTGCGGCACCAACCGCTACACCCCGGTCCGCTTCGCCTGCCCGCCGGAGGCGACGCTGCTGACGCTGGTGGGGCGGGAGTGACGCGGTAGCGGTACGGGCCTGGGGGCGGGGCGGCGACGGTTTCTCACCGCACGGCAATCCGTAACCCGCGTAACCCAAACGGGCTACCCGAATCGCCCCCTATGTCCGCCCTCCCTACCGTGAGGGCATGGCCGCCGAGACCCCCGAACTGCCCGAGGTGCCGGAGATACCTCCGACGCCTTCCATACCTCGGGACATACCGGAGCTTCCCGCAGTCCCGGGCATCGTCAAGCTGATGCCCTCCTCCTTCGTCCCCCCGACCGCCGTCATGGCGCCCACCCGCCACCCCGGGGCGGCGGCCTACCGCCTCCTCACTGCCGCGGTGATCACGGCCGCGGTGGCCGTGGAACTGCACCTCGGCTCCCCGGCGCGCGTCCTGAGCGTGTTCGCGATTCAGAGCAACATCCTCCTGGCCCTGGTCCTCTTCCTCTCGGCCCGCAGGGCCCGGGCGGCCCGCCAGCCCCTGCCGGCCACGCTGACCGGAGCGACCGTGCTCTACGCCCTGATCACGGCCCTCGTGCACCACGCGATCCTGGCCCGCACGTCGCCGGCGTTCTCGATCACGGGCGAGCCCGGCACCCACCCGCTCTGGCAGAAGGCCGCCACCGTGATCCTGCTGACGGCGGCCCCGATCGCCGCCCTCCTGGACTGGCTCCTGCTCACCCAGCCCGACCGCCTCCACCTGCGCCAGGCCGCACCGTGGCTGCTCTACCCCCTGGCCTACCTGGTCTTCTCCCTCACCCGCGGCGAACTGCTCCCCGCCGACGCCCCCGATCGCTACCTCCACCCCTTCCTGGACGTCTCCCAGCACGGCTACAAGCACGTCCTGGCCAACGCCCTCCTCCTGGGCCTCGCCTTCTACGCCCTGGCCCTCCTCCTCGTAGCGGTCGACCACACCCGCCCGAACCCGATCCGCCGCCGCTCCAAAACCGGATTTCGCCTCTGGCCACCAGTGGGCTAAAGTAAACGTCGTCGCCGCGACAAGCAGCGACATCGGGGTGTAGCGCAGCTTGGCAGCGCGCTTCGTTCGGGACGAAGAGGTCGTGGGTTCAAATCCCGCCACCCCGACGCTGGTCAGAGGCCGCATACGGATATCCGTATGCGGCCTCTGTCGTGCTCGTGGGGCCAAACAGGGGGCCAACGGATTCTGATCAAGCGTCGCGCTCGGTCGTCTCCCGTGGCCGCGCAAAGATCACATCCATAGCCTCAGCCCCCTCGGTGATGACCGGACGGAGCTGCTTCCGGTAGACGGCCCCCGTCGTCGCCTGGCTGGTGTGCCCGACAAGCTGAGCGATCCGCTCCAGCGGGATGCCGTGGTCCGAGAGCAGCGAGACGAAGCTGTGCCGCAGCTCTCGCGGCGTCCACTCCGGTTCCGGTCCGGCCCTCTTAACGATCCCCTTGAAGTCGCGCCGGACGTTCGCCGCGTCGAGCGACTCCCCGCTCCGGGTCGTGAAGACGCGACCGGTCGGGCTCCACTCCATCCCTCTCGATGCCCGCTCCTGCTTCTGCCACCGCTTGTGCTCGTCGAGGACGGCGACCACCTGCCTTGGCAGAGCGATGGTGCGGCGGCTCTTCCTGGTCTTGGTCTCACCATGCTTGCGCACTGATCGCCATACGGCGACGTGAGGCGGGACGCCATCCGCCGTGTCCAGGAAGACGTGATCCCAGGCGAGGGGCCGCGCCTCTTCCGTGCGTACGCCACTGAGGAGCGAGAGCACGAGATAGGCGTACAGCCGTGACGGGCGCGGCAGTGAGTACGGCTTTCGCCTGCTCCAAGTTCAGCGCCTTGCTCGGACGTCCGCGGCGCCCGTCTACGCCCCGCTCCAGCCCGCGGCGCCCGCGCCGCGCGCTGAGCAATATGCCGCTTGCTGCCAGAGAAGGGGTGCATCGCGGCTGGTGCTACCCCCACCCTCACCGCGGGGGCGCTCCTCATGGATCACCGGATTTCTGTGGGCGAGGCTGACGGGACGGAATCGACGGCCGCCCGGGGCGGCCCACAGCTCGGGGGTGGCCTGCATGCGCGTGCTGGGAGTCAGGAAGCAACAAAGGGACGGATTGCTCAGCGTGAGGCTCAGTGCGATCTGCTGCCGCGGATTACTTTTCGCGGTCCTTCTGTGCGTCACGATCGTTCTTCTACCCGCAGGTTCCGCGGTGGCCCGCCCCGCAGACCTCGCCACCACCGAGGTCTCCTTCGTGGGGGCCGGTGGCGTCGAGTTGCACGGGACGGTGGTGGCTCCGCCATCGCGGGGCACGACTGGGCTGCACCCCGGTCTGGTCATGCTGCCCGGAGCAGGGCCCGGCGAGCGGGCGGAGCTGCGGACCGCCGCGGAGGCCTACGCGCGCCACGGCGTGGTCACCCTGATCTACGACAAGCGAACGACCGGGTACTCGATGGTCCACCGGGACTACTCGGTGCTCGCTGACGACGCTTTGGCCGCCTTCCGCCTCCTGCAGAAGCGGCCGGACGTCGACCGGGGAAAGGTCGGGCTCTGGGGACTCTCGGAGGGAGCATGGTCGGCCTCCCTTGCCGCCAGTCGCTCTGCCGACGTGGCGTTTCTGATCACCGCAGGTGCCGTGGGCCTCACCCCTGCCCGGCAACAGGCCTGGGCCTATGGAGAGTTCCTCCGCCATCACCGGGTGTCCGGTTCCCTGGCAGACACCATGCAGGACACCGCCACCAGGCAGCTGGTCGGTGCGGGGTTGTTTCCCGAGGCCGACTACAACCCGGTGCCCGCGTGGGAACGCGTCCACCAGCCGGTCCTGGCGCTCTGGGGGGTGCTCGACCGCGAGGCAGCTCCCGCGGAGAGCGCCCAGATCATCCGAAAAGCCCTGGCCCGGGGCGGCAACACCCACTACACGATCCGCTTCGTCCCAGCAGTCCGCCACAACCTGAACCTGTCCGAAGGCGACGGCTTCGACCGGCCCTCGGCGCTTCCGGCCGACTACGCCGATTTCGAGTCCTCGTGGATTCAACGGCTGAGCGACGGCGGCGGCCTTCCACCGGTCAGCGTCGACCCCGCTCCACAACAGGACCGGCTCAGCCAGGCGCTCGCCCCGCTGGCCTGGTACGAGTCGTCCTGGCTCCAACTCGTGGCCATCTCGTTGTTCGTTGTCGCCTTCGCCGGGTACCCATTGGTGGGTGCGGTGCGAAAGCTTCGCGGTGACAGGCACCCCGCACCACTGGGCCGGTCGGCCCACTGGCTAGCAGGAGCCGGTCTGGCCGCCTCGGTGGGGACTCTCGGCTACCTCCTGTTCTGCGTCATCACCGCGGCCAACATCATCGGCCCGGTGCTCCTGGGCCGAACGGTGCCCTGGCTCGCCCTCCAGGGCCTGGCGGTCGCCACCGTTGTGGCGGCCGTGTGCACCGCGGTCACGTGGCGGCGCTCTCGGCCTGTGCTGTCACGATCGGAGCGGGCTCGCCTCGGCCTTCTGCTGACCGCTGGAGCCGTATTCGTACCCTGGGCTGTCCAGTGGGGTCTTCTCCTGCCCTGATACCCCTCCCTCGTCTGGGACGCCGCTGAGCAGGCAGGGAACCGACCCTGTGCACGCTCACGGACGCCCCCGGACCAAGATCGGACAACTCGTAATGCGTAGGTCCCGGGTCCTGAGTCCCAAGACGGCTTCACTGAGCCTCAGGCCAGACAGCGTTTGAGCTGGGACTCCGCGTTCAGCGGACGCGGCGACGACGTCGAGCGCGGGCTGAACGCCAAGCCCGGAGCCTCAGCAGCCGTACGACCCGACGCCGCCGGGCCTGACCGATGCGGGCGTCGAGCAGGTCGCGGACGGCGTCGCAGGGGGTGTGCCGCCACGGCGGATTTCCAGGACTTCGCGGACGTCGTCGAGGTGGAGACCGAGGGCGCCCGGCGGATGAAGGTCAGCAGCTCGACATCGGCCGTGTTGCACGCTCCGTGACGGACTGCCACAGAGGTGCGGCTGGGCCCGGGAACAGGTTCACCGGGCGTGCCTGTGCGGCCCGAGCACGATGTGCCGGCTCGGCCGGCAAGAGGAATCAGTTCCGGCCGCTGCCGCCCACGATGACCGGGGTGCCGTTGCCCGAGCCGCAGGGCACGGCGTAGACCGGGTTCTCCTTGGCCGCTTCCCTGTACGCGTCGATGCACTGGTTCATCAGAACCTTGTCGGTCAGAGAGTCGTTGAGGATCTTGTTGGCGCGGGCGATGCCCTCGGCCTCGATCTTGCGGCGCTTGGCCTCCTCTTCCGCCGTGCGGGTTGCCTCGGTGGCCCGCTCGGTGGCCTCCTTTTGCTGGATCTTGCGGTCGATCTGCTTCTGGAGGGCGTCCGAAGGCTTGACGTTGCGCAGGTTCACGGCGGTGATGTGGATACCGCGGGGCGCGAGTCGCTCCTTGATCAACTCGCCGATCTCCGCGTTGATCTTCTCCCGGGCCGAGGCGTAGCCCTGCTCGCTGGTGTAGCGGGCGAAGACGTTCCGGACGATCTCCCGGCTGTCCGGGTAGACCAGTCGCTGCTGAATAGCGTCCTCGCTCCCTGCCAGCCGGTACAGCTCTCCCGCCTTGTCCGGTGTGACCGCCCACTTCACGGTCAGCTCCGCGTACATCACACCGCCCTGGGAGGACCGCACCTCGACGACATCCTTGTCGGAGAGGTTGAGGTCGACCGGACGGGTCGAGAAGGACGTGACATCGGTGAATGGCGCCTTCAGATGCATCCCGGACGTCATCGGCGCACCCACTTTGCCGAACGTCACCGGCACGCCGACCTCGTAGGCGCTGACCACGTACACAGTGCTGGCGATGCCACAGAGCACGCTGCCGAGCAGTGCGGCGCCGGCACCCAGCCGAAGCGGGAACGAGTCTTGGGCACGGGCGACGAAGTACATCACCACGGCGGCGAGAACGAGTAGGCATGACAGTACGAGCACGGTGACTCCCCCCTGAGAGACCCTGAGCGGTACCCCCCGGTACCGCGCGCCAGAGGAGGATATGGCATCCGAAGTGCGGAGAGACCAACGGGCGTTCGCAAGCGGCGTCGCTGCCACGGCGCCGGCCTGCGTGCTGTTGTCCAGCACCTGCGTCGGCATCCTTCCCAACCACATCGCCTGGCCCGCCGCTCCGTTCCCGGTGCCCGCCGATCGCACGTCCGTCGCCCGCACCCAAACGCGGGAAAGGCCCGCCTGCTGGCGGATGCAGGGTGGGCGGCTTGCGGCCGAGCCAGTCGACCTGGTGGCTCCAGGGTCCGCACGGCCCCAGTTCAGGGGGCCAAACGGGGGGCCAAACGGCATGAACGATCGGCGACGGTTCTGGACGTCCACGGACGATGACCACGGCCAACTCCCGGGCCAGCTAAGCGGCTGGGAAGGTCAGGCATGGGGTTGATCGCGTTCGGGACGAAGAGGTCGTGGGTTCAAATCCCGCCACCCCGACAGTGAAGTAACAGGTCAGGGGCCTGATCCGCGAGAGCGGGTCGGGCCCCTGAGTCGTTGTGGGGGCCGTTTCGGGTCTGGTCGGGCGGCGCCTCGGCCGTCATCAGCGGCCGAGGCTCGTTGAGCGTGTCGCGATCGGAAGGCCCTCCTGAGCCGGTGTGCCGCTAAGTCGACGCTCCTGTCACTATGCCCAGCAGCGTGAGCGCCAAGAAGGCCGTGCCCCAGGCCAGTGCGTGGCGTATGCAGCGGTATTTGGTCCAGACGATCTGGGACAGCGCCGCCAGTTGACTCAGGTCGCGGGACACGAGGTCGGTGCGGCGGACCGTCCGCTCGAGGTGCGCGACCGACATCGCGAGCCGCGCGTCGCCGAAGTAGTGGGTGCGGGAGTAGCGGGGGTTTCCGAGCCGTGGGGTCACGGCCAGGCCCAGCAGGACGAGTGCCGGTACGCAGGCGGCGCAGCCCACCCAGAGAAGGAGCTGCGGGACGACGGCGTACTGCCGTGGGGCGATGGCGCCGCTGCCGATCGCGCCGAGCAGGGCGGTCAGGGCCGCGCCCAGGGACGCCAGCATGAGGCCGGCCTTGTTGTCGGCCTTCATGAGTTCCTCACGGGCCTCGGACAGCAGGACCCTGGCGAGTTCCGTGCCGCGGTCGGCTGCGGAGTCGATGGCCGGGTTCGTGTCGGCGTCGCCTCCGGGTGTGGACATGCTTCCCCTCCGTTCCGTAGGTGTCAGGCGGCCGCCCCGGCGTGCGGGGCGGCCGTGGTGCTGTGTTCCTGGTGCAGGCGGGTGCGTCAGACCGTCGACGAGCGGCGGATCTCGTCCTCCAGCGCGTTCACCGCCTGCCGGACCCGGATGTTCATCGCCGCCGTGTGTTCCCGGAACGCCGCCTCCGACTCTGCGCGGTGGCGCCGGACCTCCTGTTCGATGGTGTCCTGGGCGATCTCGAGGTTCGCCATGGCCCGACGCTCGGCGAGCCGGATCTCCTCATCGTGGATCTTGACCGCGCTGTTGCTCGCGCTGGTGAGCATCCGGTCATACGCGGACTCGCCGCTCAAGTACTTCACCAGCACGGGGAGTACGTCGAGGACGACGAACAACAGGCGGACCAGCCAGATGCCCACGAACAGCACCGGGTTCCCGGTCGCAAGTTGATCAAGCGCCCGCATCCGCTCCAGGACACCGATCTCCTTCTGCTTGGCGCGCTCCTGGTCCAGCCGCCGCTCGATGCCGTCGGCCCGGGCTTTGAGGAAGTCGCCCCGTGACGCGGTCTGCTCTGCCTCGATCTTCGAGATGCGGCTGTTCATGCCGGCCAGTCGCTTCTCGTTCTCATCGGTGCGATGGGTGGTCCTGTAGTCCTGTGCCTTGTCGCGCAAGCGCAGGCACTCGGACGTCCGCTGATACAAGCCGGTGGCGGCTATACGGATGAGCCGGCGACACTCGTCCCGTACCTCGGAATCGATGGCCTCCAGCCTGGTGGTATCCCGGTCCACTCGCTTCTGAAGGGCAGCGGCGTCCGAGCGCAAGGCGGTCAGTTCCTCGGCCCGTTCACCGGGCGTCTTGCCGAAGGAGAGGACGTACGTCCTGTCACAGCCCTCCGGGGTGGCCGTCTGCGCCGTGGAGGGTACGGGGTTGCAGCGGACCAGATTCGTGCGCAACTGGTCGAGCGCGTCCGTACGTTCGTCTGCGACGTGCTCTTCGACGGCCGTCTGGAAAATGCGCAGCACCAGGGGCTCTGCGATCACCGCGCCGAGCATCAGGGCGATCAGCAGGCGCGTGAGGAGGGGTCCGACCCGCCGCCGAGCGTTCGGCTGTGGAGTGACCAGCCAGCGGTCGAGGTTGAGCACGAACAGCATCCAGATGACCGTCGGAACGAGGGCCACGAGGGAGACCCTGCCGAGCGCCTCGGTCGCGAAGTTCCACATGGAGAACGCCGCGATGACGGAGGTACCGAGCACCACCCCGCCGAGGGCCGTGTACTTGCTCCGCTCGTACCTGACCCTGGCCAGCAGTTCCTCGTCGACGCCGGTCAGGGTGCGCAGCCGTCGTGCGGCGTCGAAGCCGAAGGGGCGGCGGGTGGTACGGGCACGGGCCCCGTCACCGGTGGTGCGGGCAGCGGGCCCTTCCTCCGTAGTGCGGGCAGCGGGCCCTTCCTCCGTAGTGCGGGCGGTGGCCCGTCTGTTTGCGGTACGCGCGGCAGCATCATCGCCAGTTCCATGGCCATCCGCCGTGCCGGGGGCCGTCACTTGGTTCGTCAGGAAGTCAGTCAAGGAGATCGTCCTCGTCCTTGACGTAACCACCCTGCGGGTCGCGCGAGCCGTTCCGGCTCACTTCCGTGCGACCGGGGCGCGCCGGCCCCGACTCGACCATGCGGGCGGCGCCGGCGGCGGTTCCGACGCCGGGCGCTGCCTGGCCGCCCGTCTCCCGCAGGACCTGTTCCAGGACCTGGTGATAGTCGACGTACTCGCTGCCACCCATCTGCCGCAGCAGTGTCAGCAGCATCTCGCGGCGCATCTGCGCCTCCGCTGTCTCCCGCGACTGTGCGTGAGCCCGCTCCGCCGTCTCGGCCTTGTGGCGGCGGGCCGACTCCTCCTCGGTGATCCGATGGATGCGAGCCGCCGCCTCGGTGACGTCGATCTCCTTCCGGGCGATGCCGAAGGCGTCCACATGGTCGGACCCCTGGGAGAGGAGTTCCGCGATCCGGAGTGCGTCCTGGGTCTCGAAGTCGCGCTGCCCCCGCTGGAGTTCCCAGGAGCGCCGCTCGTCGCGCAGCTTCTGTTCCCAGTCCCGCAGGTCGTCCGACGCGTGCACCTCGGCGCTGACGAACTCCACACTCATGCCCGCGACCCGCGGCGGCACTATCGCGCTGTAGGCGGTCATACGGTGGCCGACCTCGGTCCGTACCGCGTTGACCTCCTCCACGCGGTGGCCGGCGCTCACCCTCGGCAGGTCGCCGTCGCCCATCAGGTAGGCGCGCAGCGCAACGGTGACGTCGATGATGCCCTGCCGGGCGATGACGGTCGGGTCGGTCACCTGGCAGGTGAAGGACGCCCGCACCGTGAAGTTGTCCGCCTCGCTCAACGACGGGAGCGTGCGCTCCACCTCGACCAGGCGCGCCCGGGTGTCGACCAGGCTGACCGAGGAGGCGTCGAGCACGTCGGGGTGGGACGGGTCGAACACCATGCCCTCGGGGAACGGACGGTAGTTGCCGCCGACCCTGAAGACGTAGACCGCGCCGGGCGGCAGATGCGGCACATCGTCGCGACGGCGACGCCGAGACCACCAGGTGCCCTCGACCGTGGCCAGGATGTGCTCGGCGATGACCGGGTAGTTCACTTGCTTCGGCCTCCTTGAGCAGAAGTGAAGGGAGGGGTGGGGATGAGGGACGCGGTGGAGCGCCGAGGGTCCGCCGGGGGTCGGCCGCGTAGCGATCCGAGAAGCACCTGAGCCAGTTGGCGAGCTCCGGGGATCGCATAGTCGGGGTGCTTCAAGGCGATGGACAGGTGCCGGCACAGCGCGGCCCACTGACGCCCGCTCATGGCGTTCCGCATGGCCTCGCCGAGTTCGCGTACGACACCGGTGACGCAGGGGTCGTCCCGCAGTTGCACCAGCGTCCGGCACAGCGCGCCGACCGCCCGGCTCCGGTTGCCGCCGTGCAGGACATCCGCCCACAGGGACCCGAGGTGGCGGGCGCTGTCCGGGACGGTGCGCAGGAGTGCCGCCGTGACGGGTTCGGGGGCCTCCAGCCGCTCGGCTTCCAGGAGCTGAACGGCGATCCGCAGCGCGATCGACCGCTCCCGGGACCTCGGCGCCGCCTTGGCGATCACAGTTCGTACGTACCGGAGGATGAACAGCGCGCGTTCCGGGTCCTGTTCGGCGGTCTGCAGCAGCAGGACCAGCGAACGGCGGGCCGAGAACGCGATCCGCTCCCCGCGCTGCGTCAGGAACCAGAGTCGGTTGAGCGCCTCCAGGCGATAAAGGGAGCCCAGGCGGCCCGTCAGCGCCATGGCCGCCGTCACGGCACGGCCCTGCCCACTGTTGTCCGTCCAACTCAAGGCAATGTTGAGGGCCTGCGGCGCAAGATGCTCCACGTCGCACATGAACTGCAGCGTCAGCGCGGCGGTCACCCGCTGGTTGGTGAGTCCTTCGGACCACACCTTCAACATGTTCTCGTCGACCTCGACGAGCGCGTGCCGGGCCAGGAGCGCGACGCCGCGAGCCACCTCTGTGCGAGTGTCCAGGTCGCCCCACCGGGCCAGCTCGCCCAGCCATTGGCGCAGCGGGTACCAGAGCGCGTAACCGTACAGGTCGTGCAGCTCCGCGATGACGAGCTCACGGATGCGCGGCGAGGTGAAGACCAGGCACCGCTCACTGCGCCCGGCATCCTGGCTCGGGCCGAGTCGGAACTCGGTTGTCACGAGTCCCACCGCCCGTTCTCGCCACCGGGCCCGGGACTGGTCGGTCACGGCACCGCTCAACGGTGCTCCGGTCGAGCCGTCCGGCTCCGCGACCGGCGTCTCGCCGCTCTGCTCCCAGTTGCGCACATGAGCGGCGAGCGCGGCGCACTCCTTCTCGAACGTCCGCTCCGGGATGCCCTCCAGGAAGGCCAGGGCTGCGAGCGGGAGCAGATCGTCCGCCGCCGGCCGCTTGCGGAACCACTCCTGGACCCGCTCCCGGTGCCGGTCCCGCAAGGTGTCCAGCGCTGCCTCCGCGCCGTCCCGGGCCAGGGCCACGGCCGCTTCGACCACGTCCGCCGGTCGTCGCTGTTCGCCGACCCGTTCCAGCAGCTCCTTCTCGATGTCCGGGTCAAGACCGATGTGCGGCAGCTGCCCCTTGCAGTGGTCGAACAGCTCATCGGGGTTCGGGGCCCGCCAGGGCACGCAGTGGTCGCGCAGCGCCAGCCGCCGGCGAGCCGTGTCGCCTGCCGTGATCACCAGGTACGACCCGTTGCGGCCGAGTTCCTCGCTCAACCGCCCGATCTCGTACGCCTGTACGGCCTCGGCACGCAGCTCGCCGACGTAGTCGAGGATGACGTACCCCTGACCCGGCTTGAGGTCCCGCGACACGACCAGCTCCGCGAGGGCGTTGGCGGGCGACAGGCTGCGCAGCCTGGCCTCCGCACCCAAGATCTCCCTGAGCAGGGCGAGGGAGCCTGCGCCCCGGCCGCAGTTGTCCTGACCGGTCAGCACAACGAGAGCGTCCTCGCGCAGTTTGCCGAGCGCCTCGTCGAAGCAGGGCTGCGGCGGGAGGTAGAACCGCAGGGCGCGGTCCCTCTCCTCGGGCTCGATGGTGCCGGGGGCGAGACCGGGGGACGAGACGGCACCGAAGCCGAACGCCGCCCCGGAGGCGTCGACGACACCGTAGAAGTTGTTGTTGACGAGCTGCTGGACGCGACGCAGATCGTCGTAACCCCGGTCGTCCTCCTCGCGGTCGTCCGGTTCCTGACACCGCTCGGAAGCCGCGTCGGGTCCGGCACCCGGGCCGAGGGCGTCCTCCCCGGCTTCTGGCACACCGCGGGCGTCGTCCGGTGCGGACGGTGCGACGTCCTCGTCGGGAGCGGGTACGGGCGGCACGGCCGGCCCGTCGTCCCGGTCCGGTTCGTCAGCCACCGGCGCTCCCGAAGCCGAAGACGGCACCCCGGGCGTCCACAGGGCCGGCGACATTGGTGACGTTGATCTGGTCGGCCCGGTACTCGTTGCTGATCCCCGACCCGCCGGCTCCGCCCGCGGCGGGCGGTCCGGGCCGGACCGCCGCGGGCTCCCCCGACGCCAGGTCCACGGGCTTCCCCGTCTCCGCGGACCTGGGCTCGTGTGAGGCGACGGCCGGCACGCCGAGCACGGGTACGCGCAGCCAGGCCGTGGCCTCGTACTCCTTTACCTGGACGGTGACGCGGGTGAAGTCTCCCGGGGTCAGGGTCGTGTGACCGCCCGCCACCGTGGACCGGAAGACTTCGTCGGACAGCAGCAGCACCAGGTCGGCCCCGGGATGCGCGGCCAGGGCGTCGTAGAGCGGACGCGCGTTCAGCAGGCGCGCCGTGGCCACCACTGCCGTGCCGGCGAAGCCGTTGTCGGCCAGCTCCACGAGTCCCTGGTGGATGACGGCCCGCAGCCGCATGCGGGCCTCGGGAACTCGCTGGGCGTTGTACTCGCGCAGCTCGGCGACTAGATGGCGGATGTAGTCGTCGACCAGACGCGGTTCCTTACCGTCGACGGGCCGCACCGCCAGTTGCTCGTCGCCCTTGCGTTGGATCTGCCACTGTGCGCGGTCCAGGCCGGCGCCCCTGGCAGCGCGGTCGAGGAGCCTCGGCAGATCGTGCTGGATTTCGGACTGCCTACGGTCGTTGTTGCTTCCGTAGGCCTGTGCGTCCACG
This sequence comes from Streptomyces sp. NPDC093064, assembly GCF_044754605.1. NCBI lineage: Bacteria > Bacillati > Actinomycetota > Actinomycetes > Kitasatosporales > Streptomycetaceae > Streptomyces > Streptomyces sp. NPDC093064. The sequence continues at coordinate 120,852 of NZ_JBIVPK010000014.1, read as the reverse complement.
GCTATGCAGGTGCAGGGATGGAAGTCAGGCCACGCAGCCACCCGATCATTTCCTCTCTGGGCAGGCGGTGGGCAGACACTGCCCACGAAGTGCTGCCCGAGAGGCTAGGAGAGAGTGCGTGAGGTGATCCCGTATCAGTACGGGTTGTCAGCAACAACTTTGGCGAATTCGAGCAACTTCGGAACGTCACAGATGGTTATGTTTCGGTAACTGCGCTCCACCAGCCCCTGAGCTGTCAGCGTGGCCAGGCTCTTTTCGGCCGTGTTGAGCTTCAGGCCGGCCAGCGACGCGAGCTCCCTCTGCGTCAGCGTCACGCCGAGGTCGCACCGCCTGCCGTCGCTGTCCGGCGCGGGCTGGGCGTAGCCCTGGCACAACTCGGCCAGGACCCGGGCCAGCCGGGTCAGCGAGTCGTAGGCCTGGAAGTCGATCCGTCGCCGGTTGGCCCAGCGCAGCCGGGCGCACAGCATGTGAAGGACGGCTCGCATGGCGTCCGGGTGGCGGGAGAGAAAGGTCTCCAGCGCCCGCATCTGGATGATCCGCGCAGTTACGTCACTGCACGCGACCACCGTGCCGGACCTGGGGCGCTCTTCGAAGGCCGCCATCTCACCGACCAGGTCACCCGCTATGCGGACGGCGAGCAGCATGTCGTAACCGCTCTCCGCGCTGGCGACGATCTTCACGACTCCGCTCGTGATCAACAGGACGTGCCGACTCTCGTCGCCCTGCTGGAGCAGGGCGCGATGCGGTGGATAGGTCATCAGGGTGCCCTGGCTCAGGAGTTCTTCCCGCGTCGCGTCCCGCAACCGGCCGAGAAATGTGGACGGCGGCCATGCGTGATTCACCAGCACCCCCGACGATCTCACTCCGCGGCGCGGCACGCCGCCCAAGCCTGACCATGCTGCCGTCGAGCCGAGGGCCGGCAAACAGACAGGACGGGATGTGGCCTGTTTTCTTGCTTCTCAGCCAGAATCGACCGAACATGCATGCGACACGCGGGGAAAAATTGACCTGATCGCGATCTTTCGCACGCCGGCACACTGGAGTACTCGACGGTCGGTGATCGAGGCCCCACCAAGAGTCATCCGGCAGCGCCTCGGCGAACTCCTGAGCGAAAAACCGGGCGCGAGAATTCGGTGATCGGGAAAGCTTCGCGGGGGCCGAATTCTCTCGTCCGGACCTCCGGTCGGATACAGGTGAAGTGCCCGGAAGAGGCCCGCATTCACTAAGCGGTGATTGATCTCCGCGCTGCCTCAGGGCGGGCTGATCTGCAATATTCACGCCCTCGCCACAACCTGGTCGAACATTCGCACCCTCTCCACAAACGACCGGCTCAGGCCCGTACTGGACGGGATCATGAGACCTAATCGCGATCAAAGGCCCCGCTGTCGGCCGGCAAATATCCGGACATCAGAGGCAGGCGAGCAGATCTTTCGCGTGGCGCAGCTCACTGAGCAATGTCAAGCGGTTCGGCCGGAAAACTCGTTCGGGTTGCCCGGGGCACCCGGGAAGTGGTTCCATCACGGCTGAACGCGGTGACTGGCAGTCACAATACGGCTCTGTGCCGATATTCCCCCGACGTATTGAGATCGTCGAGCGGGCGCGGCAAGGACAAGAACCAGGAAACGGCGACCCCCCTTGTGAACGGGCGGTCTGCGCCGGTCAGGAGGGAGCAACGTGGGTTGCTCGCACGCCGTGGGATGCCCGCTTTTCCCCCTGCTCAGGGCGAGCTTGCAGGGTTGGCGCGACTACTACTGCGACAGCGCGGACCAGTGGCACGACTGCGCCCGCTACCAGTTGTCGCTCACCGGCGAGCGCGTGCCGATCAGCCTGCTGCCCAACGGAGCGACCGCGCGGCACCTCGAAGGCACGGCCGGTGCGAACCGGTCCAGCGCGACCAACCCCACGCAGGCACCCCGGCAGGCTCCGCAGCCGCAGCCCGACGCGTGGTCCCGGCCGGTACCGGCCGGACCGCCTGAGCCGGCGTCACCTGGTCCCGGACAACCGGAGGGCACGGCCTGGTTCGGGGCGGCACCGCCCCCAGCACCGCACCCGGCACCGGTCCCGTCTTACCAACCGTCACCCCACACACCGACTCCCCACCCCTCGAACCGCCCTGCTCGGCACACGGCGCAGGCCTCCCGCGCGAAGCGCGGCTTGTGGGGTCGGCTCGCCGACTGGATGAGAGGTCCGGCATGAACTACTGGCCCTGGTGGGCGGGCGCGGTCGGGCTCGCTCTGGTCACCGTCAACTACACCCTCACCACCGATCGTTCCTTCGGGGTGTCGTCGGCCTGGGACCGTGTGCTGCACTGGCGCAGCGAACGCCGTCTCGAGCAGATGGACGACGAGTTCGCCGACGATCAGGAGCTCGCCGAAGCGCTCGCCGCGGCCACCGCCGAGCACTTCGGAACGCTGCCCGGTGCACCGGCCTCGCCCCAGGCCCCGTACGCAGAGTCCCAGCCCCCGTACGCGGACCCGCAGGCCTCGTACGCGGACCTGCACCCGTACACGGACCGGCAGGCCCCGTACGCAGCACCGCAGCCGCCGGCGCCGGACGTCGAACCCGTGGCGCCGGAGGGTTCCTCGGTCACGAGCCAGCGCCCGGCCCCTCTGGTCACCCAGGCCGCCCTGCTGGTGTCGATCTTCCTGGGCGGACTGATCGCGTCGCTCGCGTCCGGGCGGTTCGAGCTCCGCTACGACATGGGCCCGGGTTTCCGCGATCTGGTCACCAGCGATCCGATCACCATGGTCGTCCTGTTGTTCCTCGGCGGCGTGCTGGTCGGCTTCGGCACCCGGCTGGCCGGCGGGTGCAGCTCCGGCCACGGACTGAACGGCTGCGGCCGGCTGCGCCCGGTCAGCATCGTCGCGACCGCCGTGTTCTTCGGCACCGCCGTCGGGGTGTCGTTCCTCCTGTGGAAGGTGATCTGATGCGTACCCGGGGCGCGATTCTGCTGGCCAACATCATCACCGGACTGGCCCTCGGCTTCACGGTCTCCAACATCGGCTTCGGCGACTACGCCGAGCTGAACCGCATGTTCACCTTCCAGGACCTGCGGATGTTCCTGTCCTTCGCGGGCGCCGTCGCAATCATCGTGGTCGCGTTCGCCCTGCTGCGGGTGCGCCGGACCCCCGGGCGGATCCACGCCGGTGTGATCCCCGGCGCGGTGTTGTTCGGTACGGGGTGGGCGATCTCGGGTGGCTGCCCGGCTATCCCGATCATCCAGGTCGCCGGCGGTTACCTGCCCGCCCTGGTGACCATCGCCGGCGTCGCCGTCGGTATCTGGCTGTGCCGCTGGGCCAACGCCCGCTTCTTCCACCTGGACCGCGGCTCCTGCGGGCTGTAACCAGGTCGACCGGCCTGTGCTCATGTCCTGACGCACCGCGCACCGTGAGGTCCCGCCGTCACTGGGAACGGCGGGACCTCGCGCGGTCTCCGGCAGAGAAGCGAGGATGTTTGCCGCGTTTTGACCTAAATCGCCATCCGATTCCCGGTCTTGGACGTATCCACTCAGAGACAAGTTCCAGCAGGAGGAATTATGGCGATCTTCAACGCACTCTTCCCCACGCTGAACCGGGACTACGGTGAACGCGGCGGTGGCGGCGGACACGGCGGCGGCGGACACGGCGGCGGACGCGGCGGACGCGGCGGACGCGGCGGACGCGGCGGACGCGGCGGACGCGGCGGCGGCTACGGACGTGGCGGCGGCTACGGACGCGGCGGAGGCTACGGCCGCGGTGGACGCTACTAACAGCGACACGGAGCGGAGCGGACCGGTGCCCGAAGGAGCCGGTCCGCTCCGTCGGCATGTCCTGAGGCGTCTACTGTCCGTGGTCACGGACGCCGACGACGTGGTGGCTGCCGCCCCGCCGCTGCCGCCGCGCGAGATCTTCCGGCGTTTCTGGCCCTATACCAGCGGGCGCCGACGCTGGCTTCTGCCGCTCGTCCTGCTCAGTCTGACGGGGCCCGTCATCGACGCGGCCGAACTGTGGCTCTTCAAGGTCATGGTGGACGAGGTACTCGTCCCGCGGGACCTCCACCCCTTCGTCTGGATCGCGCCGACGTATGTCGGACTCATCGTCGTCGGCGGCATCCTGGGCTTCGCCGACGAAGTGACCTCCGCGTACGTCAGTGAACGCTTCCTGCTCGCCCTGCGCTCCGACGTCTTCCGGCACCTCCAGGGGCTGTCGCTCAGGTTCTTCGAACGGCGGCGGCTGGGGGACGTGCTGTCGCGGATCACGGGGGACGTGGACGCCGTCGAAACGTTCCTGCTCTCGGGCGTCGTGGACGTGCTCTACGACGTGGTCCGGCTGGGCATCTTCCTCGGCCTGCTCTTCTACCTGAGCTGGGACCTCACGCTCATCGCGATCGTCATCGTGCCGCTGTTCTGGGGCGCCGCCGTCCACTTCTCGCGGCTGATCAAGCAGGCGTCGCGCGAGCGCAGGCGCCGCAGCGGCTCGCTCAGCGCGGTCGCCGAGGAGTCGCTGGGCAACATGACCCTGGTGCAGGCGTACAACCGGCAGGACTGGGAGCAGCGCCGCTTCGAGCGGGAGAACCTGGGCCGTTTCCACGCCGCGATGGCCTCGACGCGGATCGGGGCGGTCTACGAGCCGCTCGTGGAGCTCATCGAGGTGTGCGGCGGCGTCGCCGTCATGGCGCTCGGCACCTGGCAGCTCGCGCAGGGGCACCTCACACTGGGCGGGCTGCTGGTCTTCCTGGCGCTGATCGGCAAGCTCTACAGCCCGGTCCGTGACCTGTCCCATCTCGGCGCCACCTTCTACTCCGCCTCCGCCTCCGCCGAGCGCATAGCGGAGCTGCTGGACCAGCGGCCCGAGGTCCGGGAGGCCGCGGATGCCCGGCGGATCGGCCGGGCGCGCGGCGAGGTCGAGTTCGACGGCGTGTCCTTCCGCTATCCGGACACGTCCTGCTGGGCGCTGTCCGACGTGTCGTTCCACGTCCACCCCGGCGAGACCCTGGCCCTGGTGGGAGCGAGCGGGGCCGGGAAGTCCACGGTGGCCAAGTTGCAACTGCGGTTCTACGACCCCGACCAGGGCGCTGTCCGCCTCGACGGCACCGATCTGCGGGAGCTGCTCCTGTCCGACGTGCGCGACAACGTCGCGGTGGTGCTGCAGGAGACGCTGGTCCTGCACGGCACGGTGCGGGAGAACATCGCCTACGGCCGGCCCGACGCGACCGACGCCGAGATCGTGGAGGCGGCCCGCGCCGCGGACGCCGACGAGTTCATCCGGCTGCTCCCGGAGGGTTACGACACCGTGGTCGGCCAGCGCGGCCAGACACTGTCCGGCGGACAGCGCCAGCGGCTGGCCATCGCCCGCGCGATGATCAGGGACGCGCCCGTACTGCTCCTGGACGAGCCCACCACCGGCCTGGACATGCAGTCGAGCCGCCGGATCATGGACCCGTTGCGCCGACTCATGGCCGGCCGGACGACCATCGTCATCTCCCACAACCTGCTCACGGTCCGCGACGCCACCCGGATCGTGGTGCTCGATCACGGCCGGGTCACCGAGTCCGGGACCCACGACGAGCTGTTCGTGCGCGGCGGCACATACGCTCGGCTGCACCGGCTGCACAACATGGCCTCGTCCGCCGGGCCCCCGTCGCAGGGCACGGTGCTGTCATGACCGCCGTCACGCAGACGGCCGTGGAGCCGCCGCTGCCCGCGGGCTCCGGCGGACCGGCCCACACTCCCCGAACTGGTCACGGCTCTGGGCACAGGGCTTCCAGCCCCGGCCCGCCCGGTTGGCTCTAGTGCTGTGACCGGGACCGGAAAGGTTTGCCGGAAAGCTCGCGGCATCCGGTGCCGGGGGTACCTCCCACGCCGTTCAGGCTGTGAGGGAGTATCGCAAGGCAGTGGCCCGGCCTGACCGGCAACCCTCAGGAAGTCTCCTCGCCCGTGGCGAAGTGGGCCCTCGCCAGGACAGTGCCGTCGGGGGCGATCACCCGCGCGCCGGCCAGCTTCGCGGGGTCGATGGTGGCCGGGCCGCCCCACGAGCCGCGGCCGTGGTGCAGGGTGAAGTCGCCGACGCGGATGGTGGTGCCGTCCTTGCGCACCAGCCGGCAGGTGACCCTGCCCTCGTGGGGAGCGCCGGTCTTGGCGAGGTCGACGTTCATGTAGATCCAGCCCGGGGAGCCGGGATGGGCGTAGACCTCGCCGGCCGGCTTTCCGGCCGCGTCGGCGGAGGTGAACCCGCCCCACAACATGCCCGACCCGACGGCGGCGGTCGAGGCGGGCCCGGCCACGGTGGACTCGATCGCCGTGCCGACCGCCCAGCCACCGAAGCCGACGGCGAGGAGGACCGCGCCCGCGGCGGCGGCGACCCGTGGCCGTATCCGGCCGAGCACGCCCGGACGCGGGATGCCCGGCGCCCGGGCGTGCGCACGCCCGTCGTGCGCCGCCCGCTGCGTCAGTGCCTGCGCCACCCGGCTCTCGAACCCGACCGGCGGCTCGCTGCCCGGCAGGAGCCCGATCAGCCGGTCGCCCAGCAGAGTCAGCTGTCCGATGTACTCGCGGCAGTCCGCGCACCTCTCCAGGTGCGCGACGGCACCGGCCCGCTCGCGGCCGGGCAGCACGCCCAGCGCGAGCTCGGCGCCGATCTCGCGAAGCTTCTCGCAGCTGATCTCACTGGCCATGGTCGCCTCACTGGAAGGAGGCGAGGGTGGTGCGCAGCTTCCCCATTGCCGTCCTGACCCGTGTCTTGGCGGTGCCCAGCGGAATGTGCTCCCAGTCGGCGATCTGCTGGGCGGTCATGCCGTAGATGCCGGCCATCACCAGGGCACGGCCCTGTTCGCGCGGCAGCTCAGCCACGGCGGCGCGCAACCGGGACGACGCCTCGTCGGCCAGCGCGTGCCGCTCGGGGGTGTCGCTGACGACGTCCAGAATCGCGTCGAGGTCCTCCGGCGCCACTGGCTCCTGACGCCGTGACCGTACGGCGTCGATGGCGAGGTTGTGGGCGATGGTGGTCAGCCAGGTCGTGACCGACCCGCGGCGCGAGTCGTAGATCTGCGCGTGCCGCCACGCCCGCTCGAATGTCTGCTGAGAGATGTCCTCCGCTAGTTGGGGGTCACCGGTGACCGCGACGGCGACACCGAAGACCCGGTGCTGAAACCTGCGTACGAAACTGACCGCGAGTTCCGGATCACCGGTCGCCAGCCCGGACAGCAAAGCCTCGTCCGGGAGCCGGCCCACCGGGAACCGGATTCTCGACACATCCGTATATACGGACCATCCCCGCGCAGGGATTGCCCGACCGAAACGGAATCCCATGCTCCGATTCTCCCGCGGGACCGCTCTCCGCGCGCTCTGTCGCTGAGCGGTTTCGTGCAGAGGGCCCGCGGTGACCGTGCGGGAGCCGGGTCGATGGTGGAACCACGCGTCCCGGTACGGCAGTCTCTTCCCTCGTGGGGAGCGTTCCGTATCAGAGTGGTGTGCCGGACGGCACGGGCGTGCACATGGTGGTGTGCGGGGACGACGGGCTTGCGCACCGGTTGGTCGCCGAGTTGCGGGGGGTGTACGGCGAGCACGTGACGCTGGTCGTGCCGCCCTCCGAGCGCACGGTGCGGCCACCGGTGGTGGGCCGCACCCGCACGGCGTCGGCGCTGCTGGACCGGGTGGTGAGCGCGGCCGTGAACCGGGCGGGAGTCGGGGCCGGCGGCGCGGGCAACGGCACAGGCGGGGGCGCGGGCGGTGCCGCGGGCGGCCCACCCGCCGGTGCGAACCGGCTGTTGGAGGCCGCCGAACTGACCGAGGCCGTACTCGCGGACGCGGGTGTGGAGCGGGCGGCGGCGCTGGCCCGACGAGACCAACATCCGCGCCGCCCTGACCGCCCGCCGCCTCAACCCGCGACTGCGGCTCGTGGTGCGCCTGTACAACCGGCGGCTGGGCCAGCACATCGAGGAGCTCCTCGACCAGACCGCCGCGCTGGCGGTCGGCGGCGACCACGCGGCGGGCGCCGACGCGTCCACGACCGTGCTGTCCGACGCCGACACCGCCGCGCCCGCGCTGGCCGCCAGTGCCGTCGTCGGCACCAGCAAGGTCGTCCAGACCGACGGGCTGCTGCTGCGCGCGGTGGAACGGCCGCCGCCCGCGCCGGGACAGGTCGCCGACCCCGGGCTGTGCACACTGGCGCTGCTGTCCGCGACGACCAGCGATCCGGCCGGCGCGGACGGTTCCGAGGACAGCGGCGACCAGCGGCCGCAACTGCTGCCGGACGAGGCGGCGGTACGGGCGGCCACCGGGCGCGCGACCGTGGTGCTGGAGCAGGTCTCGTACGCCGCCGGTGCGCCGCTGTCCGCCAGGCGCGTGGTGGCGGCGGCCGTACCGCCGCTGACGTCGCTGTTCTCGCGGCGGCTGCGGTGGACGGTGGCGGGTCTGCTGGCGTGCGTGTTCGCGCTCGCGGTGGCGTTGTGGGTGGTGGCCGGGGTCCATCCGCTGGGCGCGGTGTACCTGACGTTGCTCGACCTGTTCGCCATCGACGACCCCGCGCTCGGCGAACCGGTCGGACGGCAGCTCCTGCAACTGCTGACCGGGCTGGTGGGTGTGCTGCTGCTGCCGGTGGTGCTGGCTGCGGTGCTCGAGGCGCTGGGCACGTTCCGGTCGGCGTCCGCGCTGCGCAGGCCGCCGCGAGGGCTCGGCGGGCACGTCGTCCTGCTGGGACTCGGCAAGATCGGCACCCGGGTGCTGACGCGGCTGCGGGAGCTGCGCATTCCCGTGGTGTGCGTGGAGTCGGACCCGGAGGCGCGCGGCGTGGCCACGGCGCGGCGGCTGCGGGTGCCGGTGGTGCTCGGGGACGTCACGCAGGAGGGCGTGCTGGAGGCCGCGAAGATCCACCGCGCGCACGCGCTTCTCGCCGTGACCAGCGCGGACACGACGAACCTGGAGGCGGTGCTGTACGCGCGGTCCGTGCGCCCCGATCTGCGGGTGGTGCTGCGGCTGTACGACGACGACTTCGCCACCGCGGTGTACCGCACCCTGCGGGCCGCGCACCCGAACGCCCTGACGCGCAGCCGGAGCGTGACGCACCTGGCGGCGCCCGCGTTCGCCGGCGCGATGTTCGGCCGGCAGATCCTGGGGGCGATCCCGGTGGAGCGGCGGGTGCTGCTGTTCGCGTCCGTGGACGTGGGCGGGCATCCGCAGCTGGAGGGCAGGACGCTCGCGGAGGCCTTCCGGCCGGGGTACTGGCGGGTGCTGGCGCTGGACGTGGGGATGACCGCGGACGAACGGCGGGATCCGGCCGCACCGGAGGCGGCGGGCGAGCACCCGGGCCGGGCCTCGGATCTGGTGTGGAACCTGCCCGGCACCTATGTCCTGCGGAAGGAGGACCGGGTGGTGCTCGCGGCGACCCGGCGCGGTCTGGCGGAGCTGCTGGGCCGCAGGTCGCGGGAGCGGCCGGGGACGCAGGGACCGTAGGAACGGGGGCCCAGGGAGCGTAGGAGGTGCGGGGGGCGCGGGTGGCTCAGGACGCGCGGTCCTGGACCTCCTGCGCCCCGCGGCTTCCCTACTTCGGCAGATGCCGCTCCGCGAAGTCCAGCTCCAGGCGGATCTGCTTGATGCGTTCGTCGACGACCAGGGAGCCGTGGCCGGCGTCGTAGCGGTACACCTCGTGGACGGCTTCGCGTGCCTTGAGGCGCTTGACGTAGTTCTCGATCTGGCGGATCGGGCAGCGCGGGTCGTTGACCCCGGCGGAGATGTAGACGGGCGCCTCGACCTGGTCGACGTAGGTCAGCGGCGAGGAGGCCTCGAAGCGCTCGGGCACCTCCTCCGGGGTGCCGCCCAGCAGGGTGCGGTCCATGGCCTTCAGCGCTTCCATCTCGTCGTGGTACGCCGTGACGTAGTCGGCGACCGGGACCACCGCGATGCCCAGCGCCCACAGGCCGGGCTGGGTGCCGAGACCGAGCAGGGTGAGGTAGCCGCCCCAGGAGCCGCCGGTGAGGATCAGTCGGGCCGGGTCGGCCAGCCCCGAACCGACGGCCCACTCGCGGACCGCCGCGATGTCCTCCAGCTCGATCAGGCCCACCCGGTGCTTGAGCGCGTCCGTCCACGCCCGGCCGTAGCCCGTCGAGCCGCGGTAGTTGACCCGGACCACCGCGTAGCCGTGGTCGACCCAGGCGGCGGGGCCCGCGGCGAAGGAGTCGCTGTCGTGCCAGGTGGGGCCGCCGTGGATGTCGAAGACCGTGGGGAGCGGCCCGGTCGCGCCCGCGGGCCTCTGCACCAGGGCGTGGATACGGCCGCCGGGGCCCTCCACCCACACGTCCTCCACCGGCACCGACCCCGGGGACTTCATGCCGGGCGGGTCGAGGACCACCCCGCCGTGCGTCGAGCGGACCGCGGAGGGCTCGGCCGCCGAGGACCACAGGTACTCCACGCTGCCGTCCGGGCGGGCGGTCGCGCCGGAGACCGTGCCGAGTGGAGTCGGGATCGTCGTCAGTTCACGGGTGGCCAGGTCGTAGCGGAACAGCTCGCTGCGGGCCTCGAAGCCGTGCACGACGAGCAGCCCGCCGCCGTCCGGGCACCACTCGGCGCTCACGTCGCCGGGCAGGTCGAGCGCCAGGTCGTGCTCCTCGCCCGTCGCCACGTCCCACACCAGCGGCTCCCACCGGCCGCGTCTTTGGTGGCCGACGAGCAGCCGCGTGTCCCCGTCGACCGGGGCGAAGCCCAGCACCTCGAGGCCGAGCTCGACCGTCCCGCCCTTGGTGTCGTCCAGTTCGGCGACCTTCGTGCCGTCCGGGCGCAGTACGCGCAGCGCCGAGTGCATCGCGTCGCCGTGCTCGGTGTGCTCCAGGGCGATGAGCGAGCCGTCGTGGGAGAGGTCGCCCACGCCCGCCGACTCACGGTGCCGGTAGATCTCCGTCACCCGGCCGTCGCGGGCCAGGTGCAGGGTCGTGCCGTCGTCGTCCGTCGAGCGCCCCACGACCGCCGTGCGGCCGTCCCGGCCGAGCGCGAGGCCCGCCGGATACGACGCCGCGAGGCCAGGCACGGCCGCCTCGTCGGCCCCGCCCTCGAAGGGCTGCCGCCGCCAGACGCCGAACTCGTCGCCGTCCTTGTCGTCGAACCACCAGATCCAGCGCCCGTCCGGCGAGAGCACACCGTCCGTCGTGCCGTTCGGCCGGTCGGTGACCTGCCGCTGACCGCCCGTCGCCCGGTCCCAGGCGTACAGCTCGTACGTCCCCGTCGCGTTCGACACGAACAGGGAGCGCTCCGGCGCGTCCTCCGCCCAGTCGGGCAGGGACACCCGAGGCGCGCGGAAGCGCTTCTCCCAGTCCGGCATCTCCTCGATGAGTGCCCGCCGGTCGAGTTGCTGCGGCGAGTCGGACCCGTTGCTCTCAGTCATGACCCCATACTGCCCGGTCCCGCCGACAAATCGCCGACCGGTCTCCCCAGCCTGTGGACAACTCCGCCCGGACTCTTCGCATCCTCTTGCGGTTTCCACACCTTTCCCACCCGCCGGGCGCCCCGCGTCCCGGCCACCCGGCGCCCCTGAGGGCCGACCCCGCGACCGGGGCGGAGCGTGCGGCACCGTACCGTTGAGGGCGTGTACCGGTTTCTGCTGACACCTCGCTGGTGGGGCATCAACGTCTTCGTGCTGCTCGCCATCCCCTTCTGCGTGTTCATGGGGTCCTGGCAGCTGAGCCGGTTCGAGGCCAGGGTGCAGGACCACCGGACCGCGACCGAGCAGGCCGCTTCCTACCGCGAGGAGGCGCCGCGCCCGCTGGACCGGCTGCTGCCCGTGGACAAGCGCACGTCCGGCATGCAGACCACCGCGACCGGCCGGTACGCCGATCAGCTGCTGGTCCCGGACCGCGAGCTGGACGGCAAGCCCGGGTACTACGTGCTGACGCTGCTGCGCACCGACTCCGGCAAGGCGCTGCCGGTCGTACGCGGCTGGCTGCCGGGGACCCCTGACCCGGCCCGGGTCCCGGCGCCGCCCACGGGCGAGGTCGCGGTCACCGGAGCGCTCCAGGCGTCGGAGACACCGGGTGACAACGGGGTCAGCGCCCGGGGCGGACTGCCGTCCGGGCAGACCGCGGCGATCAGCGCGGCCTCGCTGGTGAACCTCGTGCCGTACGGCGTGTACGACGCCTGGGTCACCCTCAACCACGCCGACCCCGGGATGACGGCGGTGCCGGCGAAGGCCCCCTACAACACCGGGCTGGACCTGAAGGCGTTCCAGAACCTCGGTTACACCGGCGAGTGGTTCGTCTTCGCCGGCTTCGTGGTCTTCATGTGGTTCCGGCTGGTGCGCCGCGAGGTGGAGGCCCTGCGGGACGCGGAACTGGGGCTGGCGCCCGCGGAGGCCGACGAGGCCCCGGTGCCGGCGCCCGTGTCGAGCGGCGCGTCCGGCGCCTGACCGGCCCCTACGACGCCGGGAGCACCCCGGTCCGGTAGATCGTCCCCGCACACGCGTTCGTCACCGTCACCGACGCCGAGGGCGAGCCTGCCTCCGGGGTGTGGGAGACCACGACGCTGCCGTCGGCCGTGCCGTCCGCCAGGAGCATCTGGGTGTTGGCGCCGCCCTCGCTGCCGGTGCTCGTGGCACCCGTGGTGCTCGCGCCCTGGGACGGGGACGGGTCGGCCGAGGGCCCGCCGGTCTCGTTGCCGCCGGTGCTGCCGCCGCCGCTGGTCGGACAGGTCTGGGAGGGCACCCAGGCGAACTTCACCTCGTACGCCGAGCCGGACGGCAGGAGCAGTCCTGGCACCTCGGTGGAGGGGTCGGGCAGTTCCGCCGCCGCGTCGCCGGAGGTGTGTGCGACCACGGTGATCCTGGTGGCGTCGGCCGCGCCCTGCGCGAGAGTGCTCACCGATCCGGAGCCGCCGACCCGGCAACTGCCGGCGGAGACGTTGGTGACGTGGAAGGTGCCGTAGACGACACCGGCCGAGTCGGGGGCGTCGGCGGTGGCCGTGGCGGGGCCGAGCTGGGCGGCCGTGCACACCGGGGCGTCGCTGCCGGAGGAGGCCGAGGGGCTTTCCGGACCGCCGGTGGGTCCGCTGTCGGCAGCCGTGTCCGGGCCGCCCTTGTGGTCGTCCTTCCGGTCCTCCGTGCCCCCGCCGGCGGCCTTGTCCGAGGAACCGCCGACGCTGCTCTCACCGCCGTCCGGGCCCTTGCCCTGGCTCGTACCGCCCTGGGCCTGGGTGGCCTGCCCGGCGATGGCCGGGTTGGCGTCGGAGTCGGCGGTGTGGGACACGTGCACGAGGGCGGGGATGGCGGAGCCGACGAACAGGGCCGCGGCCGCCATGCCGACGACGGCCTGCCGCTTGCGGGCCCTCCGTGCCGGGACCGCGCGCCGCAGGTGGTTCAGCGTGCCGTCCCGCGGCTCGACGTCCTGGACCGCCTGGTGCAGCATCCTGCGCAGTTCCAGCTCGTCCGAGTCGAGCCCGTCCGGGCCGAGTTCGTCGGGGCTGTGGTTCACGGTTACGTTCCCAGCGTGCGATTGCGTGTGCTCTTGATGCTCCGGCTCGCGCGAAGCGCCGGGTTCGTCCGGCTCGCGGTCGTCGCGGTCCTCGTCGTGCGTCCTCATGCCGACGCCCCCATCGCGACCCGCAGCGCCGCGATGCCGCGCGAGCCGTACGCCTTCACCGAGCCCAGCGAGATCCCGAGGGTCTCGGCGACCTGCGCCTCGGTCATGTCCGCGAAGTAGCGCAGCACCAGGACCTCGCGCTGGCGGCGCTGGAGGCCTTTCATCGCCTTGATCAGGGAGTCGCGCTCCAGCTGGTCGTAGGCGCCCTCCTCGGCGCTGGCCATGTCCGGCATCGGCTTGGACAGCAGTTTCAGGCCGAGGATGCGGCGACGCAGGGCCGAACGGGAGAGGTTGACGACCGTCTGCCGCAGGTAGGCGAGGGTCTTCTCCGGATCCCGGACGCGTTTGCGGGCGGAGTGGACGCGGATGAACGCCTCCTGGACCACGTCCTCACAGGAGGCCGTGTCGTCGAGGAGGAGCGCGGCCAGGCCCAGCAGCGAGCGGTAGTGCGCGCGGTAGGTCTCGGTGAGATGGTCGACGGTGGTACCGGCCGCCACGGTCTCCTCGGCGGCCTCACGCTGACTGGGTATGCGGGCGGGCCGCGCGGCGGGCATGGGCGCGATCACCGGCATGCCGCCGGCAACGCGCGGACGCAGCGCCGCGCGAGGCGGCCGCAGTGCGGTGCCGCGGGTCGCCGCTGGGGATACCTCCCGCTCGAAGAGCCTGGGAGTGAACTCGAGAACCTCTGCCACGCCAGTTGGACACGCCTCCCCCCACCGAGGTTGTACGTGCCGGGCAAGTCATTTGCGCCGTGTGACACGTCCGGCGACGTTCTCGCGGCAGGCGGCACAACCGAATGCGCCTGGTATGGCCTCATACGTCCCGCTCATCCCCTATGCCTGAATCACCGGGACGTCCCCACGTCCCGCAGCGTCCCCACGCCCCCGAAGGGCGACCGCAAAGACGCTCCCCGCCCTTCGTGCGGTTGCAAAGGACGGGGAGGCAAATCATCAGCCGCCGAACGGCATGGATCAAGTGGTCCAGCCCACCGGCCGGACCATGATTCTTACATGGATCCTACAAACAAACAGGCCCCTGGCCACGGTATTTCCGGCCGGGGGCCCACTCGCGCGACAGGAGTCACGGCGCCTCGGCCGCCACCAGTTCCGCGATTTGCGCGATGTTCAGCGCCGCGCCCTTGCGCAGGTTGTCACCGCACACGAAGAAATCCAGCGCCGTGGGATCGTCCAGCGCCCGGCGCACCCGCCCGACCCACGTCGGATCGGTGCCCACCACGTCGGCGGGCGTGGGGAACTCGCCCGCCGCAGGGTCGTCGTACAGCACCACGCCGGGCGCGGTGGCGAGGATCTCCCGCGCCTTGCCGACCGTGACCTCGCCCTCGAAGCGGGCGTGCACCGTCAGGGAGTGCGTGGTGACCACCGGGACCTGCACGCAGGTCACGGCGACCGGCAGCCGCGGCAGCCCGAGCACCTTGCGGGACTCGTCCCGCAGCTTCATCTCCTCCGACGACCAGCCCTCGTCGCACAGCGAACCGGCCCACGGCACGACGTTCAGCGCCACCGGCTCCGGGAACGGACCGGTGTCGTCCCCGACGGCCCGCCGCACGTCACCGGGGCTGGTCCCCAGCTCGGTGCCCGCCACCAGGGACAGCTGTCGGCGCAGGGTCTCCACGCCCTCGTGTCCGGCCCCGCTCACCGCCTGGTACGAGGAGAGGACCAGCTCGCGCAGGCCGAACTCGGCGTGCAGCGCGCCCAGCGCCACGATCATGGACAGGGTGGTGCAGTGGGGGCTGGAGACGATCCCGCGCGGGCGCCGCCGCGCCGCGTGCGGGTTGACCTCGGGCACGACGAGCGGCACGTCCGGGTCGGTGCGGAAGGCGCCCGAGTTGTCGACCACCACCGCGCCCCGGGCGGCGGCGAGCGGCGCCCAGTGCGCGGCTGCCTCGTCGGGGACGTCGAACAGGGCGATGTCCACCCCGTCGAAGGCGTCCTCGGCGAGCGCGGCCACCTCGACCTCCTCGCCGCGCACGGTCAGCCTGCGGCCGACCGCGCGCTCGGACTCCGCGCCGCTCGGACGCGGGTGGGAGTCCGGGGGAATGGCGAGCAGGCGGATGTCGCCCCAGATGTCCGCGCGCTGGGACAGGATCCGGAGCAGTACCGTGCCGACGGCTCCGGTCGCACCCACGACCGCGAGCGTCGGTCGGTCGCTCATCGCCCGGTGCCTCCGTAGACGACGGCTTCGTCGCTGTCGGAGTCGAGCCCGAAGGCGGTGTGCACGGCGCGCACGGCCCCCGGCACGTCGTCCTGGCGGGTGACGACCGAGATACGGATCTCGGAAGTCGAGATCAGCTCGATGTTCACGCCCGCGTCGGACAGCGCGGTGAAGAAGTCGGCGGTGACGCCCGGGTTGGTCTTCATACCCGCGCCGACCAGGGAGATCTTGCCGATCTGGTCGTCGTAGCGCAGGGAGTCGAAGCCGATGCCGGCCCGGTTCTTCTCCAGCGCGTCGATGGCCTTGCGGCCCTCCGCCTTCGGCAGCGTGAAGGAGATGTCCGTCAGTCCGGTGGAGGCGGCGGACACGTTCTGCACGACCATGTCGATGTTGATCTCGGCATCGGCGATCGTACGGAAGATGGAGGCGGCCTCGCCGGGCTTGTCGGGCACGCCGACGACCGTGATCTTGGCTTCGGAGGTGTCGTGTGCGACACCGGAGATGATGGCCTGCTCCACCTTCTTGTCCCCTTGCTGAATCGGCTCGCTGCTGACCCACGTGCCCTGCAATCCGCTGAAGGAGGAGCGGACGTGGATCGGGATGTTGTACCGGCGCGCGTACTCCACACAGCGGTGGAGCAGCACCTTGGAGCCGGACGCGGCCAGCTCCAGCATGTCCTCGAAGGAGATCCAGTCGATCTTCCGGGCCTTCGCCACCACGCGCGGGTCGGCGGTGAACACGCCGTCGACGTCGGTGTAGATCTCGCACACCTCGGCGTCGAGGGCGGCCGCGAGCGCGACGGCGGTGGTGTCGGACCCGCCACGCCCCAGCGTGGTGATGTCCTTCCGTTCCTGGCTGACGCCCTGGAAACCGGCGACGATGGCGATGTTGCCCTCGTCCAGCGCGGTCCGGATACGGCCCGGCGTGACGTCGATGATCCGGGCTTTGTTGTGCACCGAGTCGGTGATGACACCTGCCTGGCTGCCGGTGAACGACTGGGCCTTGCTGCCCAGGTTTTTGATCGCCATGGCCAGCAGGGCCATGGAGATCCGCTCTCCGGCGGTCAGCAGCATGTCGAGCTCGCGCCCGGCAGGCATCGGGGAAACCTGCTCGGCGAGATCGATCAGCTCGTCCGTCGTGTCGCCCATCGCGGAAACCACGACAACCACGTCGTTGCCGTTCTTCTTGGCTTCCACGATCCGCTTGGCGACGCGCTTGATGCCCTCGGCATCGGCTACGGAGGAGCCTCCGTACTTCTGCACGACAAGGCCCACGTGCGCTCCTCGCTCAGTCCGTGTCCATCGCACTCACGCATATGCGGTGCGGTCGGCTCAGTCTATCGAGCGTCCGAATTTCCCTTTCGCGATATCGCATGGTGAGATACCCGGCGCCCGTTCGTCAGAACGGCTCATGCCCAGGGAGTGGAATACCACTCGGAAAGTGCGCCGCGTCACACCGTGCGGTCAGCGCGCCGGCGCAGTCCCAGCGGATCCGCGATCTCCTCCGCCATGACCTTGCCGGCCTCGAACTCCAGGGTCTCGTCGCCCATGCCCTGGTCGGTGTCCAGGCCGTCCAGCTCCTCCAGGGGCTGGTTGAGGCGGACGTGGGCGACCAGGGACTGGAGGGCACGCAGCGTGGCGGAGGCCGTGGAGCCCCAGTTGGAGAAGTAGGAGAACTGCCACCACCACAGGGCCTCGGTGGTGCGGCCGGCGCGGTAGTGGGCCATGCCGTGCCGCAGGTCGGCCATGACGTCCGCCAGGTCGTCGGAGATACGGGCGGGCACGGGTGCCCGGCGCGGCTCGTAGGGGTCGAAGACCTCGGAGTAGACGTCGATCGGCTCCAGCAGGCGCGCGAGGTTCTCGCGGAGCTGGTCCACGTCCTGCTCCGGGCCGGAGTCGGGTTCGTAGCGCTCGTCGGGGACGATGTCCTCGTGCGCGCCGAGCCGACCGCCGGCCAGCAGCAGCTGGGAGACCTCCAGCAGCAGGAAGGGCACCGCCGAGTCCGGCTCGTCGCCCTTGGCGACCTCGGTGACCGCGACCAGGAAGCTCTCCACCTGGTCGGCGATCTGGACGGCGAAGTCGTCCGGGTTCTGGCTGGTGGCGTGCAGCGTGGCGTCAGACATCTAGGAGTCGTCTCCCCTCGAAGGCGCGGCCGAGGGTGACCTCGTCCGCGTATTCCAGGTCACCGCCCACCGGGAGGCCGCTGGCCAGGCGGGTGACCTTCAGGCCCATGGGCTTGATCATGCGGGCGAGGTACGTCGCCGTCGCCTCGCCTTCGAGATTCGGGTCCGTGGCCAGGATCAGCTCGGTGACCGTGCCGTCCGCCAGACGGGCCAGGAGTTCCCGGATGCGCAGGTCGTCCGGGCCGACGCCCTCGATGGGGCTGATCGCCCCGCCGAGGACGTGGTAACGGCCGCGGAACTCGCGGGTGCGCTCGATGGCGACGACGTCCTTCGGCTCCTCGACCACGCAGATGACCGAGGGGTCGCGGCGGCTGTCGCGGCAGATCCCGCACAGCTCCTCCTGCGCGACGTTGCCGCAGGTCGCGCAGAAGCGGACCTTCGCCTTCACCTCGAGCAGGGCCTGGGCGAGCCGCCGTACGTCCGCCGGTTCCGCCTGGAGGATGTGGAAGGCGATCCGCTGCGCGCTCTTGGGACCGACGCCGGGCAGCCGCCCGAGCTCGTCGATGAGGTCCTGGACCACGCCTTCGTACACCGGACTGCCGTCCTTCCTGCTCGCTTCGGTACGTACGGTAGTTGCCCGGAGCCCGCCTCAGAAAGGCAGACCCGGGATTCCGGTGCCGCCGCCCAGGCCCTGGGCCAGCGGGCCGAGCTTCTGCTGCTGGAGTGCCTGGGCGTTCTCGTTGGCCGCCTGGACGGCGGCGACGATCAGGTCGGCGAGGGTCTCGGTGTCCTCCGGGTCCACCGCCTTGGGGTCGATCTTCAGCGCGCGCAGCTCGCCGGAGCCGGTGACGGTGGCCTTCACCAGACCGCCGCCCGCCTGCCCGTCGACCTCGGTCCGCGCCAGCTCCTCCTGGGCCCGCTGAAGGTCCTGCTGCATCTTCTGAGCCTGCTGGAGCAGCTGCTGCATGTTGGGCTGGCCACCACCGGGAATCACGATCAGCTCCTGCTTTCGTACGGCTTTCCGGGCGGGGGGCCGATTCGCCGGTTCCCCGCTGGCACGAGCCTACGTGGTCCGGGCAGGCAGCGCCCCGCCACTCTTTCGAGTGAGTCCTGGATGAGTTCTATACCTGATCAAGGCCCCCTTACGGGCGGAAAAGCCGTACTTCCCGGCGCCTCGCCACCCATTGGGGGGTAGGAAGGGTCCGGCGTGTCAGCCAGCGTCACGGATCGTAATCAGTAGGGAGTGCCGGGTGGGTCAGCCGGAGATGCAGCCCGAGCGGCCGCCGCAAAACGGGCGGGACGACGGGGCGGCCGGGCTGCGGCCGGGCGATCTGACCGGGCGGCCGTTCCCGCTCGGCGACTGGGGCGAGCCGGCGCAGCGGCTGGACGAGCTGTACCGCTGGGTGGAGCGGGGGGCGCTGCAGACCGTGGCCTGGTATCTCGGGGAGCGGGTGTGGAAGCGGCGCGGGGCGCGTGCGCTGCGGGCCGGGGCTGCGGCGGGGGCGGTGACGGGGGCGGCGCTGCCCCTGCTCGATCTGACCGGGGCGGCCGACGGCGTGGCGCCGTGGGGGTATGTGGCGCTGCTGCTGTGCGTGGCGTGCGTCGGGATCGACCGGTACTTCGGGGTGACGGCCGGGTGGATGCGGGACGTGGCGACCGCGCAGGCCGTGCAGCGCCGGTTGCAGGCGCTGCAGTTCGACTGGGCGTCCGAGAACGTGCGGGAGGTGCTGGGCCCGGCGGAGGGAACGGCCGGCGAGGCCGCCGAGCGGTGCCTGGGGGTGCTGCGGCGGTTCTCGGAGGACGTCAATGAGCTGGTGCGCACGGAGACGGCCGACTGGATGGTGGAGTTCCACATCGGCTCGGCGCCGATGGGCCTTCAGGCGGCGGGGCCGGGGGCGACCGGGCGGTCCGAGCCGGGCGGCGGGCACGGGCGCCTGCCGCTGCCGCCGGGCGCCGCACGGCCGAACATGCCCCGGCAGCGGCCGCCGGAGCCGCGCTGACCCCGGTCACCGCCCGGTGGCACCGACTCCGGCACTGTCCGGTGGCGCCGACGCCGTCACTGCCTGGTGTACGCCAGCTTCTCCCCGCTGCCGGTGTTCACGCGCTGGAGCGTGCCGTCCGGCAGCAGGGTGACCTGCGTGGCAGCACCCGCGTTGCACCCCTCGCTCTGCTGTCCGATCGTGACGACGGAGGGGCCGATCTCCAGCGGGCCGCCGCCGCTCGGGCGCTGGGCGAGCCGGGCCTCGAACACGCAGTGATAGGTGCTGCCGCTGTCGGTGGGGCCGTCGGCGACGAGGGTGAGCACGGTGTCGCCCACGTTTCCCTGGGTGATGGTGAGCCGGCGGCTGTTCGCTCCGTAGGCGTTGTGGATCGTCGCCGTCCAGCTGCCGAGGTAGCCGGCCGGGACCACGCCGTCGGCCGGTGACGGGGACTCCGGCTGGGACGCCGCGGGTGACGGGTCGGAGCTGTCGGGGCCTGTGGCGTCGTGCGTGGTGGGCACGCTGACGGCCGGCGTCGGGCCGGCCCCGCCGCCCTTGTCGTCGCTGTGGCCGCCGCCGCGCATCAGGGCGTACACGGAACCGCCCGCGCCGAGCGCCACCACCAGTGCCACCGCGACCAGCGCCGCGGTGGAGCGGACGCTGCGGCGCGGCTCCCGGTCCGGGAGCGGGCTCGGGCCGTACGGCGAGGTCGAGCCGATCGGGGGCGGGCCGTACGGAGGGGTCTGGCCGAGGCCGCCGTACGGGTGGTGCCCGGGCGGCGCGCCCCAGCCGCCCTGCTGCGGGTGCTGCTGGGGGTAGCCGTACGGGACGGGAGCGGGCGTCGAGCCCGGCGGCACCTGTCCCGCGATCATGGTGGGCAGGTGATTCACCGGGGTGTGACCCCCGCCGCCGGGCTGCCCGGGCGGCGGCACGGAGGCGTCGGAGACGGGCGCGTGCTCGGGGGAGGCGTACGACTGCGCCCCAGCGGGACCGGCAGCGCCAGAGGCCGCACCCGACCCCTGCGAGCCACCCCCGGCGGCCCCGGAACCGGCAGCGGGCGCCCCGGAGACAGCCTCAGCCCCTCCAGGAGTCCCGACGGCTCCCTGCGCACCGGGCGGTACCGAGGCCCCATGGGGGCCGGGCGCACCCGAAGCGGCGGCTCCGAGCCCGGCAGCCGGGGCTCCCGACACTTCCCCGGGAGCCCCGGACTGTTCGTACGGGCCGGGCGCACCCGCCGCCTGCCCCGTGGGGCCCGTCGGGTTCTTGGTGAGGGGTGCCGCCGGCTCCCGCGGTTCCTCCGGGTTCTCCGCTTCCAGGAGTTGGACCGCGTGGCGTCCGAGCTGGGCGACCAGGGCGCTCGGCAGCCACGGGTCGCGCAGGCGGCCGTCGGCGATCGTGTGCTCGGCGCCGGTGCGCTGGATGATCTGGTCCACGGTGGGCCGGGCCGCCGGATCCTTCTTCAGGCAGGCGCGGACGAGGTCGGCGATGCCCTCGGGCAGCGCCTCGAGATCGGGCTCCTTCTCGGCGATGCGGTACATCAGCGCGTGCACTCCACTGTCGGCGCCGCCGAACGGAAGCGCGCCGGTCGCCGCGTACGCGAGGACCGAGCCCAGGCAGAAGACGTCGCACGCGGTCGTGACCCGGTCGCCGCGGACCTGCTCGGGCGCCATGAACCCGGGCGATCCGACCAGCGCGCCGGTCCGCGTGAGCCCGCCGTCCGTGACGGTCTCCAGCGCGCGGGCGATGCCGAAGTCGATGACGCGCGGCCCGTCGATCGTCACCAGCACGTTGGAGGGCTTGAGGTCGCGGTGGATGAGACCGGCGGCGTGGATGTCCTTCAGCGCACCCCCCAGCCCGGCCGCGAGGATCCGCACCGACCGCTCGGGCAGCGGGCCGTGGTCGTGCCCGACGACCTGCTGCAGGCTCGGCCCGGCGACGTACCCGGTGGCCACCCACGGCACGGCGGCCTCGGTGTCCGCGTCCAGTACGGGCGCGGTCCAGTACCCGCCGACCTGCCGCGCTGCCCGCACCTCCTGCCGGAATCGCGCCCGGAACTCCTCCTGCTGCGCCAGCTCCGGCCGCACCAGCTTCACGGCGACGGTCCGCCCCCGGTCCGACCGGGCCAGGAACACCTGCCCCATGCCGCCGGCCCCGAGCCGCGCCAGCAGCCGGTACGCGCCGATACGCTGCGGATCGCCAGGCCCCAGCCGCCTCTCCATGGCCGAACCGCCTCCCCCCGATATCCCCCGATACGGTCCCTGTGCGTCAGACCGACAATAGTGCGGCGCCCGTCCGGCCGGGCGCCCCGGTGTCTACGGTTCCGTAACAGGTCCGATCCGGAACAGGTCCGACCCGCGCGGGCCCCCTCCCGACAACCTGTCGCTAAAACCCCGCGTCCGCAGACAGGGCGCCGATGTCGCGCTCCCGTCCGCGCCGTTTACCCTCGGCCGCATGACCCCTCAGCCGAATCCCGAAGCCGGTGCAGTCGTCAAGGCCGCGGACCGGGCGCACGTGTTCCACTCCTGGTCCGCCCAGGACCTCATCGACCCGCCGGCCGTGGCCGGTGCCGACGGTTCGTACTTCTGGGACTACGACGGCAAGCGTTTCCTGGACTTCACCAGCGGGCTCGTCTTCACCAACATCGGCTATCAGCACCCCAAGGTCGTCGCCGCGATACAGGAGCAGGCCGCCACCCTGGCCACGTTCGCGCCGGCGTTCGCCGTCGAGGCACGGTCCGAGGCGGCACGGCTGATCGCCGAGCGGACGCCGGGCGACCTGGACAAGATCTTCTTCACCAACGGCGGCGCGGACGCCGTCGAGCACGCGGTGCGCATGGCGCGGCTGCACACCGGGCGGCCCAAGGTGCTCTCGGCGTACCGCTCGTACCACGGCGGCACGCAGCAGGCCATCAACATCACCGGCGACCCGCGGCGCTGGGCGTCGGACACCGGCTCGGCCGGCGTGGTGCGCTTCTGGGCGCCCTTCCTCTACCGCTCCCGCTTCTACGCCGAGACCGAGGAGCAGGAGTGCGCGCGGGCGCTCGAGCACCTGGAGGCGACGATCGCCTTCGAGGGGCCTGCGACCATCGCCGCGATCATCCTGGAGACCATCCCCGGCACCGCCGGGATCATGGTGCCCCCGCCCGGCTACCTGGCCGGGGTGCGCGAGCTGTGCGACAAGTACGGGATCGTCTTCATCCTGGACGAGGTCATGGCCGGCTTCGGGCGGACCGGTGAGTGGTTCGCGGCGGACCTCTTCGACGTCGTGCCGGACCTGATGACCTTCGCCAAGGGCGTGAACTCCGGGTACGTGCCGCTGGGTGGCGTCGCCATCTCCGGGAAGATCGCGGAGACCTTCGGCAAGCGGGCCTACCCCGGCGGTCTGACGTACTCCGGGCACCCGCTGGCGTGCGCGGCGGCCGTCGCGACGATCAACGTGATGGCCGAGGAGGGCGTCGTCGAGAACGCCAAGCGGCTCGGCGCCGAGATCGTGGAGCCGGGGCTGCGCGAGCTGGCCGAGCGGCACCCGAGCGTCGGCGACGTGCGCGGCGTGGGCATGTTCTGGGCCCTGGAGCTGGTGAAGAACCGCGAGACCCGCGAGCCGCTGGTGCCGTACAACGCGGCCGGGGAGGCGAACGCCCCCATGGCGGCCTTCGGCGCCGCCGCCAAGGCGAACGGCCTGTGGCCCTTCATCAACATGAACCGCACGCACGTCGTCCCGCCGTGCAACGCGACCGAGGCCGAGCTGAAGGAGGGCCTCACGGCGCTGGACGCCGCGCTGTCGGTGGCCGACGAGCACACCGCGTAGCGGCGCGGGCCGCGCGAGCCGGAATCGGCGGCATCCCGAACGCGTAAGGTGGCGTGCTCGTAGACATGGATGTACGAGTACGCCACCCGCACGCGCAAGGAGACGCCCCGACCATGCCCGGCATCAGCGGCAACGGCGCCGTGACGCGCAGCACCCTGCGGCAGCAGATCGCGGACGCGCTCCGGGACGAGGTGCTGGCCGGGCGGCTCCAGCCGGGGCAGGAGTTCACGGTCAAGGAGATCGCCGAGCAGTACGGGGTGTCCGCGACCCCGGTGCGCGAGGCGCTCGTCGACCTGTCCGCGCAGGGCCTGCTGGAGGCCGACCAGCACCGCGGCTTCCATGTGCGCGAGTACTCGCTGCACGACCTCCACGACATGATCAAGGCCCGTGCTCTGGTCACCGACGGCATGTTCCAGGCCGCCGTCTCGGCACCCGAGGCCTTCCGCCGGCCCGACGACCCGTACGTCAAGGCCACCCTCACCGGGGTGCGCCGGCGCGGCGAGGAGGCGCAGCGCGCGGCCACCGCCGGCGATCTGACCGTCCTGATCGGCTACGACCTGCGCTTCTGGCGGGAGCTCGGCGCCCTGTTCGGCAATCCCTACCTCTCCGACTTCCTGAACCGGCTGCGCGTGCAGTTCTGGGTGTGCGCGGTGCAGCACCTGCGCCGCCGCGGCGATCTGCGCGGCCTGCTGTGGTCAGCCCACACCGAACTCGTCGACGCCATGGTGAGGGGCGACGCCCCGGCCGCCCGGGCGATCGTCGCCGCCTACAACGCGCACGACCTCGCCCTCGTCGAGCGGCTGGCCACCGCATGAGCGGGACCGTCACCGGGACCGTCGACCTGTCCGTCGTCATCCCGGCCTACAACGAGGAACGGCGGCTCGGTCCCACCCTCGACGCGGTCACCGCCTACCTGGCCGACAACGAGGGCCGCTTCGGCTCGTGGGAGGTCGTCGTCGCCGACGACGGGTCCACGGACGGCACCGGCGGCCTCGTCACGGACCGCGGGGACCCGCGCGTCCGGCTCGTCGCCGGCGACCGCAACCGCGGCAAGGGCCACGCCCTGCGCCTCGGGGTGGCCGCCACCCGCGGCCGCCGGGTGCTGGTCACCGACGCCGATCTCGCCGCCCCCATCGAGGAGTTGGAACAGCTCGACAAGGCGCTCGGCGAGGGCGGCGCGGCCGCGATCGGCTCCCGCTCGGTGCCGGGCGCGACGATAGCCAGGCACCAGCACCGGGTGCGCGAACTGCTGGGCCGCGCCGGGAACTTGCTGATACGTCGCATCGCGGTGCCCGGCATCCGCGACACCCAGTGCGGCTTCAAACTCTTCGAGGGCGACCAGGCCCGCGAGGCGTTCGCCGCCTCCCGGCTGAGCGGCTGGGGCATAGACGTGGAGGTCCTCCAGCACTTCCGCCGCCGCGACTGGCCGGTGGCCGAGGTGCCGGTCCGCTGGTCACACCAGACCGGTTCGAAGGTCGGCCCGCTGGACTACCTCCGGGTCCTCGCCGAACTGGGCCGCCTCAAGGCCCGTTCCGTCCGCCCGGCCGACCTGTTCGCCGCCGCGCTCTTCCTGCTGATGGCGGTCACCCTCTACTCGGGCCGCCTCTTCGACCCCTCCCACCGCTACCTCCCCGACTCCCTCCAGGACCAGAACCAGTGGGAGTGGTTCTTCGCGGTCACCGCCGACAGCGTCGCCCATCTGCGCAACCCCCTGTTCACCGATCTCCAGGGCTTCCCCGACGGCGTCAACCTCATGGCCAACACGGTCATGCTGGGGATGTCCGTCCCCTTCGCCCCGGTCACGCTGGCCTTCGGTCCGGCGGTCTCGCTCAGCGTCTGCATGACCCTGGGGCTCGCGGCCACCGCGGCCGCCTGGTACTGGCTGATCGCCAGACGGGTCGTACGGCACCGGGGCGCGGCCTTCACCGGAGCCTGCCTGGCCGCCTTCGCCCCGCCGATGGTCAGCCACGCCAACGCGCACCCGAACTTCGTGATCCTGTTCATGATCCCGCTGATCGTCGACCGGGCGCTGCGCCTGTGCGAGGGCACCCGGGTGCGGCGGGACGGGATCACGCTCGGACTGATGACGGCGTACCAGATCTTCCTCGGCGAGGAGCCGCTGCTGCTCGCCGCGATCGGCATGACGCTGTTCGCCGCCGCCTACGGGCTCGTACGCAGGGAGGTCGCGCGGGAGGCCTGGCGGCCCCTGCTGAAGGGCCTGCTGATCGCCGCCGCGGTGTGCCTGCCGATCGTCGCCTACCCGCTGTACTGGCAGTTCGCGGGCGCGCAGAGCTACAAGAGCGTGCTGCACGGCGACAACGCCGGCAACAGTCCGCTCGCCCTGATCTCCTTCGCCGAGCGCTCCCTGTTCGCGGGCGACGCCCAGAAGGCGAACGCCCTGTCCCTGAACCCCACGGAGCAGAACGCCTTCTACGGCTGGCCCCTGCTCCTGCTCGCCTTCGGGATCACCGTACGGCTGTGGGAGCACGCGCTGGTGAAGGCGCTGGCGGTCACGACGGCCGCCGCGGCCCTGCTGTCCCTGGGCCCGAAGTTCCGCGTCCCGCTGACCGACACGGTCTACCCCGGCCCGTGGGCGCCGCTCGCCCACCTGCCGCTGTTCGAATCGGTCATCGAGGGGCGCGTGGCGATGATCTGCGCGCCGGCACTGGGCATGCTGCTGGCGATCGCCGTCGCCAGGATCACGGCGACCGGCCGCGTCGGCACGCTCTACGGCGGCCTGCTGGCGGTCTGCCTCGCACTGCTGCCGCTGGTCCCGGCGCCGCTCAAGGCCGTGGACCGCGCCCCGGTGCCGGAGTTCATCACGGCCGGCCTGTGGAAGTCCTACGTCCGCGACGGCGAGTCCCTGGTGCCGATACCGCTGCCCGACCCGGGCAACGCGGAGGCCCTGCACTGGCAGACCGCGGCCCACCTCGGCTTCAAGCTGCCCGGCGGCTACTTCAACGGCCCCTACGGGCCCGACCGCGTCGGCATCTACGGCGCCGTCCCCCGCTACACCTCCAACATGTTGCGGGACGTGAGCTACACCGGGTCCGTACCGGCCCTCGGCAAGGACTGGCGGGCCCAGGCGCGGCGGGACTTCGCCGACTGGCACGCCGGCGTCCTGGTCCTGGCGCCCCAGCAGCACGAGGAACCGCTGCGGGAGGCGGTGACGAAGCTGGTGGGCCGTCCGGGCACGTGGACCGGCGGGGTGTGGGTATGGGACCTGCACGAGGGGAGCTGAGCGGTTCCGCACCGACTACGCTTCTACACTCTTCTTCACGCTCTTCTTCACACTTTTCGACCACCGAACACGCTGGAAGCCCTGCCCTCCCGAGGAGCCCTCTTTGGCCTGTGACCTGTGGCTGGTACCGCTCGTCGACGTCTTGTGCCACACCCCGGACAACCCGTTCGCCGAGGAACTCGCGCAGTACAACAAGGTGCTCGCCGAAAACGGGCTTCCACCGGTGCCGGTGTACCAGTACATGCCCGGCCTGTCGGGGGAGGTGGCGCCGGTGGCCGGCTTCGACTACGACGCGCTGCACTTCCTGCGCCGCGCCTACCTCCTCCAGCTCTGCGGACTGCCGTTGACCCCGGTCGACGAACTGGGCGGCGACTACGAGCAGTTGCTGGAGATGTTCGAGACGACGGCCCAGCAGTCGCACCTGGTCTGGCACTACGACCACGCCGGCGCGTACGTCCCGCTGGACTTCCCGCACCCCTTGTCCAACGAGGAACTCCTTTCCGGCGGCGGCCCGTTGGGCTCCTCCCAGGCCCTCCTGCGTGAACTGGAGCACGTCGCCCCGTCGTTGGGCATCGACCCGGCCAACCCGCCGGCCGCCCCCGACCCGCCGCTCGGCCCCACGGAACTGGAACAGCCGGCCGCCCCCGCGCCGTACGACCCCAGCCCCTTCGCCCGCGAACGCCACGTCTGGCTGGGCCTCCACGCGGCGGCGACACGGAGCCTGGCCCAGGGCTCGATGATCGTCTTCAGCTGAGGTCGGATGACCCACTGCCCGCCGCAGATCGGCGGGCAGTGGGTGCACCCTCGCGACGAGCTGCCTTCCCGCCGGAGCCGACGGCACCCGCGATGCGACCGCGCCTTGTGACCACATAGGTCGAACGCGAGGGACGGCCTGTGCGGTGACTCCGCGCAGGCCGTCCCGTCGGACCTCCCGGAAGAGGGCGCCGTTCTAGAGGAACGAGTTGATCTCGATCGTCTCGTCGCGGCCCGGGCCGACGCCGATCGCGGAGATCGGGGCGCCGGACATGTCCTCCAGGGCCTTGACGTAGGCCTGGGCGTTCTTCGGGAGGTCGGCGAAGGTCTTGGCCTTCGTGATGTCCTCCTGCCAGCCGGGGAGGTACTCGTAGACGGGCTTCGCGTGGTGGAAGTCGGTCTGGGAGTAAGGGAGTTCCTCGACGCGCTCGCCGTCGATCTCGTAGGCGACACAGACCGGGATCTGCTCCCAGCCGGTGAGGACGTCGAGCTTGGTGAGGAAGAAGTCGGTGAGGCCGTTGACCCGGGTGGCATAGCGGGCGATCACCGCGTCGAACCAGCCGCAGCGGCGGTCGCGGCCGGTCGTCACACCCCGCTCGCCGCCGATCCGGCGCAGCGCCTCGCCGTCCTCGTCGAACAGCTCGGTCGGGAAGGGGCCGGAGCCGACGCGGGTGGTGTAGGCCTTGAGGATGCCGATGACGCGGCTGATCTTCGTCGGGCCGACGCCGGCGCCCGTGCAGGCGCCGCCCGCGGTCGGGTTGGAGGAGGTGACGAAGGGATACGTGCCGTGGTCGATGTCCAGCAGCGTTCCCTGGCCGCCCTCGAAGAGGACCACCTTGTTCTCGTCCAGCGCCTGGTTGAGGATCAGGACCGTGTCGGCGACGTACGGCTTGATCTGGTCGGCGTAGCCCAGCAGCTCCTCGACCACCTGGTCCACGGCGATCGCGCGCCGGTTGTACAGCTTGGTGAGGATCTGGTTCTTGGCGTCGAGGGCTGCCTCCACCTTCTGGGTGAGGATCGACTCGTCGTACAGGTCCTGAACCCGGATGCCGACGCGGTTGATCTTGTCCGCGTAGGTCGGGCCGATGCCCCGGCCGGTGGTGCCGATCTTCCGCTTGCCGAGGAAGCGTTCCGTCACCTTGTCGACGGTGACGTTGTACGGCGTGATGACGTGGGCGTTGCCGCTGATCAGCAACTTGGACGTGTCGACGCCTCGCTCGTTCAGACCGCTCAGCTCGGAGAGCAGGACCGACGGGTCGACGACCACACCGTTGCCGATGACCGGCGTGCAACCGGGCGAGAGGATTCCGGAAGGAAGGAGGTGCAGTGCATACTTCTGGTCACCGACGACGACGGTGTGGCCGGCGTTGTTGCCGCCTTGATATCGCACTACATAGTCCACGGAGCCACCGAGCAGGTCGGTGGCCTTCCCCTTGCCCTCGTCACCCCACTGAGCACCGAGCAGCACAAGTGCGGGCACGCGCGTACACCCCTTCCGGGCGGGGCATGTCCAGGGTCAGGGGCGTACGCGGAGGGTTCACCGCCGCGTGCACCGCGACCGTCGTCGGCCGCTCAACCGTCGGACCGGATGCCCCGGAATAGACGAAGCCCCCGGCGCAATAGCGCAAAGGGGCTCTTGCACAAAGATGCTACCCGAGGAAGCGAGGCAGGACCGAGGTGGCGACTTATCCGACGTCCGATCAGCTGCTGGTGGTCATCGACCCGGTCGCCCGGAGGACGGACGGGGAGTCCGTACGGATCGCGAAAGACGTGCTCAGCGCGGGTGCGGCCGCCAAGGTGTGCCTGCCGGACGGGCCGGAGGAGTTCACCCGGGCGCTGGCGCGGCGCGGCTCGCGGCGGCCGGTGGTGGTCGGCGACGACCGGGCGCTGCTGCGGGCGGTGTCGGCGCTGCACCGGCAGCGGGAGCTGGCCGGATGCGCGCTGTCGGTGGTGCCGGTCGGGGGCGCCCTGTCGCTGGTCCGCTCGCTGGGGGTGCCGACGGGACCGGTGGCGGCGGCCCGTGCGGTGCTAGAGGGCGCCGAGCGGCGGCTGGACCTGCTCGTCGACGACAGCGACGGGGTGGTGCTGGGCACGCTGCGCATCCCGCCGGTCCCCCCGCGCCAGGAGGATCCAGCGGGGTCCACGGCGGTCTCGTCCGGGGCGGGACATCCGTGGCTGCGGACCTGCCAGTCCCTCGTACGGACGCTGGTGACCCGCCCGCCGAGGGCCACGGCGGTCGCCGGGCCGGGCGGCCCCTCCCGGCTGCGGGTGGAGGTCGACGGGGAGACGGTCGTGGACCTGGAGCAGCCGGTGGAGGCGGTCTCGGTCACGCCGGGCGGCGGCACGGGGAAGGCCGAGGTGGAGGTGCGGCGGCTGTCGGTGGGCGCGGAGGCCTCGCCGCTGCTGGCCCAGGGCCGCACGGTGACCGTCTCGGGAGCCGGCTTCCGCTACCGGGCGGACACGGTGGTGGCGGGGCCGGTGCGGACGCGGACATGGCGGGTCGTGGAGGGGGCCTGGGGCCTGACGCTGCCGGTGACGGGGTGAGCAGGCCCCGGGGGGCCGGCCGGCCGCGTCACCCGCGGGGCTTCTCCTCCTGGTAGCGGCGCCAGCGCTCCATCATTCCGGCGACGTCCTGCTCGATGAACTCGAAGAAGGCCAGCGTGTCGGCCAGCCGACGTCCGGCCGGGGTCTCGACCCCCAGGTTGGCCACGCCTTCCCGCAGGGCGTCCTCCCAGCGCTTGATGAGCGCGTCACGGCTGGTGAGCGCCTCGTACCACTGCTCGCTGTGGACCCGGTAGCGCTCCCGACGCGAGCCGGGCTCCCGCTCGCGGGAGACCAGGTGCACCTGGGCGAGGTAGCGCACCGCGCCGGAGACGGCCGCGGGGCTGATCTTCAGCTGGCCGCCGAGCTCGGCGGAGGTCAGGGCGCCGGCGTCGGAGGCGAGCAGCGCGGCGAAGACCCGGGCCGGCATGCGCGGCACGCCCGCCTCGACGAGCTGGGCCGCGAAGTGCTCCACGAACTGCGACACCACCTCGGGATCCCGCTCCACCGCCGCTTCCCGCTCCGCCATCCCGGACCCTCTCCCCTGTTCGGACACCACCGTCGAGTCTAACCTTGCTTTTATACGCTTCCTTAACTTCACAAATTTGTGAAGTTAGCGTACGTTCCAAAGCATGACCACGGCAAACCCCGCCATCGAGGTATCCGGCCTGCACAAGTCGTTCGGCGGCACGCGGGCGCTGGACGGCCTCGACCTGAATGTCGCCGCCGGCGAGGTGCACGGCTTCCTCGGCCCCAACGGCGCCGGCAAGTCCACCACCATCCGGGTCCTGCTCGGCCTGCTGCGCGCCGACTCGGGCGCCACCCGGGTGCTGGGCCGCGACCCCTGGGCCGAGGCGGTCGAGGTGCACCGCCGGATCGCCTACGTGCCCGGCGACGTGACCCTGTGGCGCAACCTCTCCGGAGGAGAGGTCATCGATCTGTACGGCAGGCTGCGCCAAGGGGGCCGCGCGAAGCGCGTCAGGCAGGGTGGTGGTGGGCGACGGGCGGGCGGTCTCGACCGGCGGCGCCGGGACGAGCTGGTCGAACGGTTCGAGCTGGACCCGACCAAGAAGGGGCGGACGTACTCCAAGGGCAACCGGCAGAAGGTCGCCCTGGTCGCCGCCTTCGCCTCCGACGTCGACCTGCTGATCCTGGACGAGCCGACCTCCGGCCTGGACCCGCTGATGGAAGAGGTCTTCCAGCGGTGCGTGGAGGAGGAGCGCGACCGGGGCCGCACCGTCCTGCTCTCCTCCCACATCCTCAGCGAGGTCGAGGAGCTGTGCGACCGGGTGAGCATCATCCGCAAGGGCCGCACGGTGGAGAGCGGCTCGCTGGCCGACCTGCGCCACCTCACCCGCACCAGCGTCACCGCCGAACTGGCCGGACCGCCCAACGGGCTCGCCCGGCTGCCCGGCGTGCACGACCTCGACGTCCAGGGGCACCGGGTCCGCCTCCAGGTGGACACCGACAAGCTGAACGAGGTGCTGCGCTCGCTGAGCGAGTCGGGCGTGCGGTCGCTGACCTCCACCCCGCCGACGCTGGAGGAGCTGTTCCTGCGGCACTACCACGACGAGGCCGAGGCCGAGGCGGGCTCCGGGACCGGCGCGGAAGCCGCGGAGGTGGCGCGATGACCGCGGCCGTCTCCACGCCCGCCGCCGTACCCGCCGCCCGCTCCCGCAACCTGGCCGGCACCGGCACCCTGCTGCGGTTCGCCCTGCGCCGCGACCGCGTGATGATCCCGGTGTGGGTCGCGGTGAACGCGCTGATGGTCCTGTCCATGCCGAACACGCTCAAGGGCCTGTACGCCACCCCGGCCGAGCGCGCCGACCTGGTGCGCCAGATGGCGACGAACGCCTCCCTGCGCGCCATGGTCGGCCCGGTGTTCGGCGACTCGCTGGGCGCGCTGACGGCCTGGCGGGTGGGGGTGTACGCGGGTGCCCTCGCCGCCGTCATGAGCCTGCTCGTCGTCGTCCGGCACACCCGGGACGAGGAGGAGAGCGGACGGCAGGAACTGGTGTCGTCCGGGATGGTGGGCCGCCGGGCACCGCTGACGGCGGCGCTGCTGGCCGCGGCGGTCGCGAACGCGGCCCTGGCCCTGCTGATCACGGCC
Organism: Streptomyces sp. NPDC093064; assembly: GCF_044754605.1. Classification (NCBI taxonomy): domain Bacteria; kingdom Bacillati; phylum Actinomycetota; class Actinomycetes; order Kitasatosporales; family Streptomycetaceae; genus Streptomyces; species Streptomyces sp. NPDC093064. The sequence continues at coordinate 88,594 of NZ_JBIVPK010000014.1, read as the reverse complement.
GGTCTCGCCGGGCAGGGCGCCGCCGGTGCCCTGGCCTTCGGGCTCGGGGTGGCGGGCGTGGGCATGGTCTTCGCCACGATGGCGGCGATCGTCGCCCAGCTCACGGAGAGCGCCCGGCTGGCCCGGGGCCTGACCTCCGCCGTCCTGGGCGCCGCCTTCGTGCTGCGGGCCGCGGGCGACTCCGGGACGGACGACGGTTCGTCGGTGCTGACCTGGCTGTCCCCGCTGGGCTGGCTGGAGGACCTGCGCGCCTTCGCCGCCGAACGCTGGTGGGTGCTGCTGCTGTTCGCCGCGGCGACCGCCCTCCAGGCGGGTATCGCCTACGACCTCGCCGGGCGCCGGGACCTCGGCATGAGCTTCCTGCCCACCAGGCCGGGACCGGCCCGGGGCCGCCTCGCCACGGCGGGCGCGCTGGCCTGGCGGCTGCAACGGGGCAGCGTGCTCGGCTGGAGCATCGGCTTCTTCGTCGCCGGAGTCGTCTACGGCGGGATGGCGGACGGCGCGGCCCAGCTCGTCGGCGACAACGCCAAGGCGCGGGAGATCTTCCAGCGGATGGGCGGGCAGTCCGGTCTGACGGACGCCTTCCTCGCCGCGATGGCCGGGATGCTCGGCCTGGTCGCCGCGCTCTACATCGTGGCGTCCGTGCTGCGCCTGAACGGCGAGGAGACGTCCGGCCGCGCCGAACCGGTACTGGCGGGCGCGGTGGGCCGGCTGCGCTGGGCCGCCGGGCATCTGCTGATCGCCTTCGGCGGCTCCGGCCTGATCATGCTCCTGGCCGGGCTGGGCATCGCGGTCGGCCACGGCAAGCAGGTCGGGCCGGTGCTCGGCGCGTGCCTCGTGCAGGTGGCCGGGGTGTGGGTGATCGGTGGCATCGCCGTCCTGCTCTACGGCGTCCTGCCGCGGGGTGCCGTGGCCGCGTGGGGTGTGGCCGGAGCGGTCCTGCTGATCGGCTGGATCGGCCCCGCCCTGAACGTCCCCCAGTTCGTGCTGGACCTCTCCCCCTTCGGCCACCTGCCGAAGCTGCCGGGCGGCCGGATGGAGTGGGGCCCGGTCGCCACCCTGCTCGCCCTCGCCGCACTCCTGGTGACCGGAGGACTGGCGGGCCTGCGCAGACGGGACATCAGCGGCTGAACGTGCGACGGGGCGTGCGGCTCGGCCGGCGCGGTGCTTGAGCTCCTCGGCGTCGAGTTCGATCGGATTCGATGCCGAGGAGCTCCCGATGCGTCAGCCCACCGCCACGTTCAGGCCGTGCAGTCCGCGGATCACGAAGTTCGGCTTCCGGTCCGGCTCCGCCGCGAGTGTGAGGGTCGGGGCTCGCTCCAGCAGGGCCTTCATGGAGGCGGCCAGTTCGATGCGGGCCAAGGGGGCGCCGATGCAGTAGTGGATGCCCGCGCTGAAGGAGATGTGGGGGTTGTCCCGGCGGGTGAGGTCCAGGCGCTCGGGGTCGGTGAAGACCGCCGGGTCGTGGTTGGCCGAGCCGAAGAGCATGGCGATCTCCGCGCCCCTCGGGATCGTGGTGCCCGCTATCTCGATCTCGTCCAGCACCCAGCGCTCGAAGAGCTGGAGCGGGGTGTCGTAGCGCATCAGCTCCTCGATCGCGGAGGGGATCAGGGAGTGGTCCGCGCGCAGGGCCGCCAGCTGCTCCGGGTTGCGGAACAGCGCCCACCAGCCGTTGACCGTGGCGTTCACCGTGGCCTCGTGACCGGCGTTGAGGAGCAGCACCGCCGTGGAGATCATCTCCTGCTCGGTCAGCCGGTCGCCCTCGTCGTACGCCGCGATCAGCCCCGAGATCAGGTCCTCGCCCGGCTCCTTGCGGCGCTCGGCGATCAGCTCCCGCAGATAGTCGGAGAACTCGACCGACGCCCGTACCGCCTTCGCCGCCGTCTCCTCGGACGGGTTCAGCTCGTACATCCCGCAGATGTCCGCCGACCAGGGCCGCAGCTGCGCCCGGTCCGGCTCGGGGATGCCCAGCATCTCGGCGATCACAGCCACCGGCAGCGGTTCGGCCACGTCCCTCAGCAGATCGCCGCCGCCCGCCGCCACCAGCGCGGCGACCAGCTCGTTCGCCAGGTCGTGCACGTACGGCTTGAGCCGCTCCACCGTACGCGGCGTGAACGCCTTCGACACCAGGCGCCGGATCCGGGTGTGGTCCGGCGGCTCCAGGTCGAGCATCCCGTGGTCGTTGAGGACGTGGAACGGCTCGTGCTCCGGCGGAGGCGGCGTACGGCCGAAGTCCTCGTGCGTGAAGCGGTGCTGGTACGTCCGGCCCAGCCGCCGGTCCCGCAGCAGCGCCGAGACGTCCGCGTGGTGCGGCACCAGCCACTGGTCGGTGGGCTCGTAGTGGAGCACGCGGCCCCGCGCGCGCAGCTCGGCGTAGGCCGGGTAGGGGTCGGCGAGGAACGCCGGGTCCCACGGGTCGAAGGCGAGGCCGGAAAGAGCGGACATGCCCGGACGTTAGCCCGGCCACCCCCGATCCGACCAGGGGTGTCGCCCACCTCGTACAGGGACCGCCCGGGGCGGCTCACCCCGGCGTGACCAGTCGCGCCTCGTAGGCGAACACCGCCGCCTGGGTGCGGTCCCGCAGGCCCAACTTGACCAGGACGCGGCTCACATGGGTCTTGACGGTCGACTCGGCGACCACCAGCCGCTCGGCGATCTCCGCGTTCGACAGGCCCTGCGCGATCAGCACCAGCACCTCCGTCTCCCGCTCGGTCAGCTCCCCGTACGCCGCCTGCGCGGTGGCCGCGAGCCGCGGGGGCTCGGTCAGCTTCGAGAACTCCGTGATCAGCCGCCTGGTGACCGAGGGGGCGAGCAGCGCCTCGCCGGCCGCGACCACCCGCACCCCGTCGGCGAGCTGCCGCGCCGAGGCGTCCTTGAGCAGGAACCCGGAGGCCCCGGCCCGCAGCGCCTGGTACACGTACTCATCCAGGTCGAACGTGGTCAGCACCAGCACCTTCGCCGTGCCGTCCGCGGCGACGATCTCCCGGGTCGCCTCTATGCCGTTCAGCTCCGGCATGCGGATGTCCATCAGTACGACGTCCGGGGCCAGTTCGCGTACCCGCTCCACCGCGTCGCGGCCGTTGACGGCCTCGCCGACGACCTCGATGTCCGGCATCGCGTTCAGCAGGACCGAGAAGCCCTCGCGCACCATCATCTGGTCGTCCGCGACCAGCACCCGGATCGTGCCCGTGCTCATGCGCCGGCCTCGTCGTCGTCCGTGCGCTCGACCACCGTGGCGACCGGCAGGAACACCGCCACCTCGTACCCGCCGTCGCCGGCCGGGCCCGCCGTCATCTCGCCGCCGAGCATCGTCACCCGCTCCCGCATGCCGGTGATGCCGTGCCCGGATCCGGGCGAGGGCTTGAGCAGGGACGGCTTGGGCGGCGGGCCGTTGACTATGCGCAGGGCCAGCCCGCCGAGGACGTAACCGATCTCGACGCGGGCGCTCGCGCCCGGCGCGTGCCGCAGGGTGTTGCTCAGGGCCTCCTGGACGATCCGGTACGCCGACAGCTCGACGCCCTGCGGGAGTTCGCGTACCGCGCCCATCGTCGTCCTGTCCACCGCCAGCCCGGCCTCCCGCACGTTCGCCAGCAGGGTGCCGAGGTCGGCGAGGGTGGGCTGCGGCGCCTCGGGGGCCTCGTAGTCCTCCGCGCGGACGACGCCGAGGACGCGGCGCAGCTCGGTGAGGGCCGCCACCGCGTTCTCCCGGATCGTGGCGAAGGCCTTCTCCAGCTCCGGCGGCGGGTTCTGCACCCGGTAGGGGGCGGCCTCGGCCTGGATGGCGACGACGGACATGTGGTGGGCCACGACGTCGTGCAACTCTCGGGCGATCGTGGTGCGCTCCTCCAGCAGGGTGCGGCGGGAGCGCTCGTGCGCGGTCACCGTCTGCTGGGCGGTCACCTCCTGCTCGGCGTCCTTGCGTATGTGCCAGACGGTGACGACGAGGAGGACGAGCGCGGAGAGGACCAGCATGGGTGCCGAGTTGTTGCCGTAGACGTAGCCGAACAGCGCGTCGCCGACCACGACGTAGAACGCGGTGGCCGCCCACATCCACGCCGCCGTGCGCGGCCGGGTGCGTATGGCCGCCACCGTGAGCACCGTCAGGTGCGAGATGTAGCTACCGGGCTGCCACGGCCAGGTCGAGTAGGACCCGACGAGCCACGTCGAGGCCGTGGCCGCCATCAGGGACACCCAGAACGCTCCGACCGGGCGGACCAGGGTGAGCAGCATCGGGGCGAGGGCCAGCAGACCCGGCAGCAGGGCCGCGCCACTGCCCGCGCTGCTCGCCCAGCCGACGAACAGCGCCAGCAGACCGGCCCCCGCCACCACGGCGTGCGGGGTCCAGGCCGCGTACGGACGTATACGGCCGGGCAGCCGCCGGGTCAGCGGGCCGTCGACCCTCATGGGCGGCAACGGACGGTAGGCGAAGGCGTCGTGGAACAGGTCCCGGCGCAGCCCGCCCAGAGCGTTCGCGGCGAGCTTGTACTCCGGGCTGCGCGGCTTGTACGGGCTGAAGGCGCCGTCCGGCGTCGTCTGCTGCGCCTGCTGCGTCTGCTGCGTATCGGTCACGCTGAAAACGGTAGGCGCAGGCGGCGGTCGCGGTCGTCCCCTGTGAGAGGGGTCCTTCGCGGTACGTCTCAAGTACTACGGGTAGTGCCCTGCTTCCCTCGTTCAGTACCCGGAGGGGCGGACCAGTCCCGACTCGTAGGCGAACACCGCCGCCTGAGTGCGGTCCCTGAGGCCCAGTTTCACCAGGATGCGGCCCACATGGGTCTTCACGGTCTGTTCGGCGACGACGAGATGTCCGGCGATCTCCGCGTTGGACAGGCCCTGCGCGATCAGGGCGAGCACTTCCGTCTCGCGTTCGGTCAGTACGCCGATACGCGACTTCAGCGGGGCGCGCGGTGTGTCCTTCAGCCGGGAGAACTCCGCGATCAGCCGACGCGTGATCCCCGGCGCCAGCAGCGCGTCGCCGGCCGCGACCACCCGGACCGCCTCGGCGAGTTGGTCCGCGGACGCGTCCTTGAGCAGGAAGCCGGACGCGCCGGCGCGCAGCGCCTCGTACACGTACTCGTCCAGGTCGAAGGTGGTGAGCACCAGGACCTTCATGTCCGGTGTGGCGGTCGTGATGCGGCGGGTGGCCTCGATGCCGCCGAGTTCGGGCATGCGGATGTCCATCAGGACGACGTCCGGGGAGACTTGCGCGGCCCTGGCGATGGCGTCCAGGCCGTCCACCGCCTGGCCCACCACTTCGATGTCCGGCTGTGTGTTGAGCAGCACGGTGAATCCCTGACGGACCATCTGCTGGTCGTCGGCGATGAGTACGCGGATGCTGCCGCTCGTCATGGAGTGTCTTCTCCTGTCGGGGACGGTGAGCCGGGTCCGGCGTCGGGGCCGGGGCGCGGGTCGGGGTCGGCGGGCGCGCCGGGCGGTTCGACGTGGACGACGAGGGTGTCGGCCGGGTCGGTGTAGATGACGGGCAGGCGGGGTGGGCCGATCCCGGTCACGGGCGCGATGCCGTCGCGGGGGAGGAAGGACGAGACCGCGAAGCCGCCGTGCAGTGTCCTGGCCGCCGTCACGTGCCCGCCCAGCATGGTCGCCCGCTCGCGCATGCCGAGCAGGCCGTGCCCGGCGCCCGGGGAGGGCTGGACGGGCTGTCGGGGGCGGGAGTTGACCACGCTCAGGAACAGGCCGTCGGGAACATGCGTGACTTCCACGCGGACCGTCGACCCCGGGGCGTGCCGCAGGGCGTTGCTCAGGGCCTCCTGGACGATGCGGTACGCCGACAGCTCCACGGCGGGCGGATACGGCCGGCGCTCGCGTCGCGAGTCCTCGGTGTCCATCGTGACCGTCAGACCGGCGGCGCGGGTGTTCTCGACGAGGGCGCCGAGGCGGTCGAGGGTGGGCTGCGGGGCGTCCGGGGCGGCCCTGGTGCCGGGTTCACCGAGGCCGTACGGGTCCTCGGGGTTCTCCGAACGCAGCACGCCGAGCACCCGGCGCAGTTCGGCGAGCGCCTCCAGCGCGTTCTGCCGGATGCCGTCGAGGTTCTCCTTCAGCTCCGGCGAGGGGTCCTGCGTGAGGTGCGGTGCCACCTGCGCCTGGATGGAGATCACCGACATGTGGTGGGCGACCACGTCGTGCAGCTCACGGGCGATACGGCTGCGCTCCTCCAGAAGCGTGCGGCGGGCCCGCTCCTCCGCGGTGAGCGTGGTCTGCTGCACCAGTTCCGCACGGGCCTCGCGGCGGCCGCGCAGGGCCGTGCCCAGCACCACCACGACCGCGAACAGCGCCGTCGCGAGAGCACCGGTGGGCTGGTAGTACGCCGCGCCCCACACACCCTGGAGGAGGTAGGTGACCAGCGCGGTCAGGGCCAGCGCCTCCGCGGCGACGCGGGTGCGCACCCGCAGGGCGAGCAGCAGCATGACGAACAGGTGGGCGATGATCCCGGACGCGGTCCAGGGCCAGGTGAAGTCGTTCACCTCGCGGGCGAGCAGCGGGCCGCGCAGCGCCACCGCCCCCAGCACCGTGGCCGCCGTCGACAGCCACCACGCCGGGATGGGCCGCCACAGGGCGAGCGCCACGGCACCGGCCTGTCCGAGCGCGATGAGGAAGACGTACCCGAAGGTCAGTCGCGCGTTCCCCTGGAGTTGGCCCGCGGCGCCCAGCAGCACCGCGAACGCGACCAGCCATACGATCCCGTGCGGCAGCCAGCGCAGCCAGACGGACGGGGGCAGCGGATCCAGCCGCGCGGTCCACAGGTCGTCGCGCAGCACCCGCAGTCCACGCCTGACGCGGCTTTGCCATCGCATCACGCGCCCACTTTAGGGTCTGGCGTGTGGGCCGCCCCGGGACGATGGGACCGGACCACCCGGGAACGGCGCCGGCCACCGTCCTGCTCACAGGTGCGGAAAGCGGCCCAGCACACGATCAGGGCGAGGGCGAAGACCGGGAGCCAGGCCAGCCGGGCCGCCACCCAGCCGAGGTCGTCGGGGAGCGTGTGCAGACCCGGGACGCGGCCGGCGAGCAGGCCCATGGCGGCGGTCGCCATCAGGGCCGTCTGATGCCAGAGGAAGATCGTCATCGCGGAGAGGTTGACCAGCACCACCGCCGCCCAGGCGAGCGGGCGGCCCATCGCGCGGCGCAGCCGCTCGCGCAGGAGCAGGGCCAGGCCGCACTGGGCCAGGCCGAAGGTGACGGCCGCCAGGGTCGGCGGGTTGAGGTTGGAGACCGCGGCCCCTGGTACGCCGACCATCGACGCCGGGTAGCCCGCCCAGGCGACGAGGCCCGCGGTCGCCGTCGCTCCGCAGGTCAGCAGTATCCAGCCCGCGCGGCGGCGGTCCAGCTCACCGCGGGTCCACGCCGCGCCCAGGGTGTACGGCACGAGCCAGCCTGCCGGCAGGTTCAGCCAGCCGAGCCAGGAGGGGGCGCCGAGGCCGAAGCGAAGGAGGTCCACATGCAGGACGACGGCCAGGGGCCACAGGGGGCTGAGCCGGGTGAGCAGGGGGGTCGCCGCCGTCAGCAGGGCGAAGACCAGGAGGAACCACAGGGGGGACAGAGCCAGCTTCACGAGGGTGCGGACGGTGTCGAGGTCCGCACCGGTCAGGAGGAGGGCGGCGGCAGTGACCGTCCAGAGGGCCAGTACGGCCGCGACCGGCTTGAACAGCCGGGACAGGCGGGCGCGGAGCCACCGCGGGTAGCTGGTCCCGCGGGCGCGGGCCGAAAGGTAGCCGCGGGTGGCGACGTGCCCGCCGACGAGGAAGAACACGGCGAGGGTCTGGAACGCCCAGGAGACCGGGGCCAGGGCGGGCAGGTAGTGGAGGGGGCTCGCGGTGCGCAGGGTGGGGTGGGGCTGGGTGCGGGTGTCCGCGACCAGGGCCGTGACCAGCCAGTGCCCCAGGACCACGCCGAGGATGGCGAGGGCCCGCAGGGCGTCCACCGCCCGGTCCCGGTGCGGCGGGGTCTGGTTGTGGAGGCGGTGGGCGGAGGATCGTACGCGGGCGAGTACCGGTGTGAGGCGGTCAGTCACCGTGCACCTCGTTCGTGGTGCCCAGGACGATCCGGGCCAGGTTGGTCAGGGACGGGGAGCCGGGCGCGAAGTAGGCGCTGTGGCCGCCGCTTCCGGCCGTGAACCTGCGGGCGCCGAAGGCGGGGTCCATGGGGTCGGTACCCAGACCGACGGTCGTGCCGAAGAGGTCGGCGTGGATGTGCGGCACGTTCGCCACCCAGTCGCCGGTGCCGCGGGCCGCCCAGACACGGGCCCGGGTGTGCAGCGCGGGCACGGAGTCCGCGCCGGTGCCGGGGCTGCCGATGAGGGCGATGTCGTTCACGTCCAGGCCTGCCGCGGCGCGCCCGCACACCACCGAACCGTAGGAGTGGCACACCAGGGTGATGTGCGGCGCCTGTCCCGCCACGGTACGCAGGTCGCGTATCAGCTCCCGCAGATGCGGGGCCGCCTGCTCGGCGCGGCCCGTGGTGAGCACCGAGGTGCTGACCGTGCCCGGCGTCTCGTAGCCGAGCCAGGCGACGACCGCTGGGCGCGGACCGGCCGCGGTCTCGCGGCCGAGCTCCTGGTACAGGGCGAGTGCGCCGTTCCGGAAGCGGTCGTAGGTGTCCAGCGAGGTGTCGGATCCTGGGACGAGGACCGCTGTGCGGTCGGCGTGCGCCAGGTCGCCGAACACCTCCGTCACGCGGCCGGAACCGCGGCCGTCGAAGGAGAGCAGACGACGGGAGGGTGACGCCAGCGCCCGGTCCACGGCCGCGCGGTGCGTGTCGCCGTGCGCCGCGGCCATGTCGGAGGCGCGGGCCGCGCCGGCGCGGTTCGCCCCGTAGGCCGCGTCGAGGGTGGCCCGGGTCAGGGGCGCGAGAGCCGCCGGAGCGGGCGCGGGAATCCGGGGACGGGCCGCGGCCGACAGAGGCACCACGAGGGCACCGGTGACGAGGAGGGCGAGCAGGGCCCGCCGCCATCCGCCGGCCCCGGCCCCGACACCGGGCATCGCTCCCGAACCGGCCCTCGGGCCCACTCCCGGGCCGACACTCGGACCCGCCCCCGGACCGGCACTCAGGCCCACTCCCGGGCCGACACTCGGACCCGCCCCTCGACGGGCACTCGGGCCCACTCCCGGGCCGACACTCGGGTGCGCTCCCGAACCGGCGCTCAGACCCGCCCCTCGACGGGCACTCGGGCCCATTCCCAGGCCGACACTCGGCGCCCCCGGACCGGCGCTCAGACCCGCCCCTGAACGGGCACTCAGGCCCACTCCCGGGCCGGCACTCGGACCCATTCCTGGGTCGGCAAGTGACCCCACTCCCAAGCCGGCACTCGGACCCGCCCCCGGGCCGGCACTCGGGCCCATTCCCGGGCCGGCGTGGGAGCCCGCTCCCTGACCGGCACTCAGGCCCGCTCCCGGACTCGCACTCGAACTCGCCCCCAGCCCGGCATCCGGCCCGGTCTCCGGGCCCGCGTCCAGTCCCGCAACCCCGCCCAGGCTCGCGGCTGTGCCCCGTCGCTCCCGCCCACGCCCCACGGCTCATCCTCCGGCTCCGACCGGCCGTCGGGCCGGTCCGGAAGGGAAATTACGGATCCGGAGGCGTAGCTCGCGTCACGCCAGGGAGGTGTTCGCGGCCGTAGCTCTCAAGTACTACGGGTACGACCGGGTTGCCCGGTCGGGACGGAGGCCGAAGTCACCACGCCAGTTGGGCGATCTCCTCCGCCACCACCGCGCACGCGTCGGCCGCCGGGTCGATCAGGGGGAAGTGGCCGACCGCCTCCAGGAGGGTCAGGCCCACCACCTCGCCCGCCTTCGCCGCGGCGTCGGCGTAGGACTCCGCGACCACCTGCGGTACGTCCAGGTCGTCGCGGCCCTGGACGAGGGTCGTGGCGATGCCGGTCGGCAGCAGCAGAGCCGGGTCGGCGTAGGGCTGCCGCTCGACGAACCCCTCTTCTCCGCCCAGCAGTTGACGGGCCGCCCCGCCGCACACGTCCAGCTTGTCGGCGACCGCGAAGTCGGCGATGGGGGCGAGTGCGACCACGCCCCGCAGCGGGGCGGGGCGGTCCGTGCGCCAGGGCGCGTCCGCGGGCAGGACGTGCCGGGCCGCCGCCCACAGGGCCAGATGGCCGCCCGCCGAGTGGCCGGTGAACACCGTGCGCCGCGTGTCGGCCTGCGGGAGCGCCTCCCGGGCCAGCGCGGGCAGCGCGTCGAGCGCCGCCGCCACGTCGTCGAACGTGTCCGGCCAGCGGCCCGCGACCGGGTCCTCGCCCGGCGCCGCCGGGGCGGCGCTGCCGCGCCGGTACTCGACGCAGGCCACGGCGTAGCCCCGGCGGGCGAGGAAGTCCGCGAACGGGGTGATGTGGCGACAGTCGTACGGGGCCCGCCAGGCGCCGCCGTGCAGCACCACCACGAGCGGGGAGGACTCCGAGGAGCCGGCCGCGCCGCGCGGGCGGTAGAAGTCGACGACCTGGTCGGGGTGGTCGCCGTAGGCGGCGGTGCTGTCGGGTGCGACGGGCGCGTGCGAGAAGACCGACTCCTCCTCCGCGGCGGCGCGCGCGGCCGCGTCACGGCCGCCGGAGTTCCCCGGTTCCGCGGCGGTGGGGGTTCCCTCCGCACGCTCGGACTCGAGCGCTCGGGGGAGGGGGGCGTCGGCTTCCGGCATGCTCCAACCTCTCAGCGGTGAAACGGTTTTGGCGGTCCGGGAAAGAAATCAACCGGCCGTTGGCCGGGACGGTATCAGGCCGGTGACGTGCGCCGACATGGGGATGTCACGCTGGGTGAGGCTGAACGGTTCTGCCGCACGATCCGGGACCGTGCGGCAGGAAACCTTCGTTCCGGTACGCCCGCAGGAGCCGGGCGTACGGCGGTGCGTCAGCCGGCCAGCACCTCCGCCAGCACCCGCGCCGCCCGCTCCACGTCCGCGAACCCGACGTAGAGCGGGGTGAAGCCGAAGCGCAGGACGTCGGGGTGCCGGAAGTCGCCGACCACCCCGCGTTCGATCAGCCGCTTCATCACGTCCCCGGCGTCCGGACAGCGCAGGGCCACCTGGCTGCCCCGCTCCTCGTGGACCGCGGGGGTCAGGGACTCCACGCGTCCGGCGGGAACGTACTCGGCGACGCACTCCAGGAAGAAGTCCGTCAACGCCAGGGACTTGGCGCGTACGGCCTCGATCGGCACCCCGTCCCAGACGTCCAGCGCCGCCTCCAGGGCGAGCAGGGAGAGGATGTCGGGGGTGCCGACCCGGCCGCGGACCGCGCCCGCCGCCGGTTCGTACTCGGGCCGCATGCCGAAGGGCTCGACGTGCGAGTTCCAGCCGGGCAGCGGGGAGTCGAAGCGGTCCTGCACATCGCGGCGGACGTACAGGAAGGCCGGTGAACCGGGGCCGCCGTTCAGGTACTTGTAGGTGCACCCGACCGCCAGGCGGACTCCGTGCCCGTCCAGCCCCACCGGCAGGGCACCCGCGCTGTGGCACAGGTCCCAGACGGCGTACGCGCCCGCCGCGTGCACCGCGGCGGTCAGGGACGGCAGGTCGTACAGCCGGCCGGTGCGGTAGTCGACGTGGTTCAGCAGGACCGCGGCGGTGCGCGGGGTCAGCGCCCCGGGCACCTCGGCCGGTGTCACCGGACGCAGCGCGCAGCCCGTCATCCGGGCCGCCGACTGCGCGATGTACCCGTCCGTGGGGAACGTCGTCGCGTCGACCAGGATCTCGTCCCGGTCACCGCCGCCGCTCTCCTCCCGGGCCATCCGGACCGCCGCCACCAGTGCCTTGAACACGTTGACGCTGGTCGAGTCGCCCACCACGATCTGGCCCGGCGCGGCCCCGACCAGCGGGGCGATCCGGTCGCCGACCCGCTCGGGCGCGGTCCACCAGCCGCTCTCCGTCCAGGAGCGGATACGCAGCTCGCCCCACTGGCGGCGTACGACGTCGGTGATGCGGTCCGGGACGTCCGCCGGGAGCGCGCCCAGCGAGTTGCCGTCCAGGTAGACGCCCTCGTCGAGGACGAACCGGTCGCGCAGCCCGGCGAGTTCGTCGGCGGCGTCCAGCTTCTCCGCTCGGATGGTCAACTCAGACATGGGACCTCGCCGTCCACAGCTCGGGAAAGACGTTCTTCCGGGCGCGCTTCTCCAGCCAGGCCACCCCGGCGGAGCCGCCCGTGCCGGACTTGGCGCCCATCGCGCGGCGCGTGGCGACGAGGTGGTCGTTGCGCCAGCGCCACACCAGTTCGGCGACGTCGGTCAACGCCTCGCCGAGCCGGGCGAGTTCGTCGTCCTGTTCACCGGAGTAGAGCGCCGCCCAGACGGCCTCGACCTCCTCGCTGGGCTCGTACCGCAGCGACACGTCGCGGCGCAGCACCGCGTCCGGGACCGCGTGCCCGCGCCGGGCGAGCAGCCGCAGCACCTCGTCGTACAGGCTCGGCTCGTGCAGCGCCTTCTCCAGTTCCGCGTGGGCGCGGGGGGCGCCGCGGTGCGGGACGAGCATCGAGGCGGACTTGTCGCCGAGCAGGAACTCCATGCGGCGGTACATCGCCGACTGGAAGCCGGAGCCCTCGCCGAGGGCGCCGCGGTAGCTGTTGAACTGGGCCGGAGTGAGTGCGGCGAGCGGCTTCCAGGAGGCGTTCAGCGCCTGGAGCTCCCGTACGGACCTCTTCAGCGCGGCGACCGCCGTCGGCACGTCGTCCGAGCGCAGGGCACGGGCAGCGGTCTCCCACTCGTGGACGATGACCGTGAACCACAGCTCCATCACCTGGGTGGTGACCAGGAAGACCATCTCTCCGGGGTCGTCGGAGAGAGTGTGCTGGAGGTGGGTGAGCACGTCCGCCCGGACGTAGTCCTCGTACGGCGTCGTGCCTGCGAAGTCGAGATGCGGGGTCTCGGGCTCAGGGGCCTCAGCGGGCTGAGAGGTCGAGTGAGCCGGTTGGGACATCGCTGTCTCCTGTTGTACTCCGGGTAGCGGTCCGCCCCTGCCGATTCCGGCACGGGGGCCCCGGTCCCCACGGGCATCCTGCGCATCACGTGGACAGATCGCAAGGCCCGCCTGGTCACACGGGCGGGCCTCGCGCTCGTACGGGGTCAGCCCAGGGTCCGCGCGGCCGTCTCCGAGGAGTCCTTCAGGAACTGCGTGCAGCGCTCGTACTCCGCCTGCTCGCCGATCGCCTGGGCGGCGCGCGCGAGGGCGTGCAGGGCGCGCAGGAAGCCGCGGTTGGGCTCGTGCTCCCAGGGGACCGGGCCATGGCCCTTCCAGCCGCTGCGGCGCAGGGCGTCCAGACCGCGGTGGTAGCCCGTTCGGGCGTACGCGTACGACTCCACGGCCGCCCCCCGCTCGAAGGCGTCGTCGGCCAGCTGCGCCCAGGCCAGCGACGACGCCGGGTACCGCGCCGCCACCTCGGCCGGCGAGGTCCCCTTCGCGAGGAGCTCACGGGGCTCGGGGTCGTCGGGGAGGTGCGTGGGCGGCGGACCGCCCAGGAGGTTCTCGTGAATGGTCATGGGGTCCAGTCTGCTGCATGGTCCGTGATCGGTAACGACTGCTCCCGGCCGGCGCGGAACGGCCCCTTCCACAGCTCACGAAGCCGGACCCGTACCGGAGGCCGCACCCCCGCGGCCCGTCTCCAGCGGCGGTGTCGTCACGCTGCCGTGGGTGCGGCACTCGGGCCGGCGGCAGCCCGGAGCCGGGCGGCGGACGGTGGTGAAGGCGAGGACCGCCCCCGCCACCAGGACCGCCGCGCAGATGGGCATGGCCCGGCGGAACGCGGCGTCGAAGGCGTCCGCCGAGCGGTACGCCTCCGGGCCCATCCCGGCCAGCAGCGGCAGCGCGGCCACCGCGATCAGGCCGGCCGCGCGGGCGGCGGCGTTGTTGATGCCGCTGGCCAGTCCGGCGCGGGAGGTGTCCACCGAGGCGAGCACGGTGGCGGTGAGCGGGGCGACCAGGGTCACCATGCCCGCGCCCATGACCAGCAGGGCCGGCAGCACGTCCGTGAGGTAGTCCGCCCCCTTGCCGACCCGCAGCATCAGCAGCAACGCCACCGCGCACAGCAGCGGCCCCACGGTGAGCGGCAGGCGCGGCCCGATGCGGTCGGCGAGGGCGCCCGAGCGGGCCGAGAACAGCAGCATGAGGGCGGTCGTCGGGAGCAGGGCGGTGCCCGCCTCCAGCGGCGAGTAGCCGGCCACCACCTGGAGTTGCAGGGCGGTGAGGAAGAAGAAGCCGCCGAAGGCCGCGTACACGCACAGCGTGACCAGGTTGACGGCGGTGAACTGGCGGGAGGCGAAGATGTCCGGCGGCACGATCGGATCGCGGCGGTGCTTCTCCACGTACACGAAGGCGACGGCGGCGAGCACGCCCGCGGCGGCGGTCAGGGCGACGGCCAGGGTGCCGCCGCGGGCCTCGATCAGGGCGTACGTCACCAAGGCCAGGGACAGGGCGCCGAGGGCCGCGCCCAGGACGTCGAAGCGGCCGTGCGCGGGGCCCCCACTGGACTCGGGGACGTGGCGCACGGCGATGGGAGCGCAGACCAGGGCCACCGGGACGTTGAGCAGGAACACCCAGCGCCAGCCGGGCCCGGCCACCAGCCAGCCGCCGAGGAACGGGCCGACGGCTGCGCCGATGCCGCCGAACCCGGACCACAGGCCCACGGCCCTGCCCCGGTCGTCCGGGTGGAAGGAGGCCTGGATGAGGGCGAGCGAGCCGGGGGTGAGAAGGGCGCCGCCGATCCCTTGCAGGGCGCGGGCGGCGACGAGGATGCCCACGTTCGGGGCGAGGCCGCACAGCAGGGAGGCGGTGGCGAACCAGACGACGCCGAGCACGAAGATCCTGCGGCGCCCGTAGCGGTCGCCGAGCGAGCCCCCGAGGAGGATCAGGCCCGCCAGGGTGACCATGTAGGCGTTGACCGTCCACTGGAGCGCGGCGAGGTTCGCGTCCAGGTCGCGGCCGATGCGGGGCAGGGCGACGTTGACGACGGTCGAGTCCAGCATGGCCATGCTGGAGCCGAGCACGGTGGTGAGCAGGATCCAGCGGCCGGTGGGGCTGGAGATCCTCACGGCGGGGGCGTGCTGTGCCGCGAC
The DNA here is from genome assembly GCF_044754605.1 of Streptomyces sp. NPDC093064. Classification (NCBI taxonomy): domain Bacteria; kingdom Bacillati; phylum Actinomycetota; class Actinomycetes; order Kitasatosporales; family Streptomycetaceae; genus Streptomyces; species Streptomyces sp. NPDC093064. The sequence continues at coordinate 73,550 of NZ_JBIVPK010000014.1, read as the reverse complement.
AGCCATGAGGGGATCATCCCGCGCCGACCGGCTCCAGGCCAGGCGAAGGGACGGACGAGCTGCGGACGGACGGACGGACGACGGGCCCGGCGCCGAAGCACCGGGCCCGTCACGGGGAAACCGGGAGTTACTTGATCTTCGTGCCGGTCGAGCGGAGGTTGCCGCAGGCCTCCAGCACGCGCTTGGCCATCGACGCCTCGGCCACCTTGCCCCAGGTGCGCGGGTCGTAGGTCTTCTTGGAGCCGACCTCGCCGTCGACCTTGAGGACGCCGTCGTAGTTCTTGAACATGTGGTCGGCCACGGGGCGCGTGAAGGCGTACTGGGTGTCGGTGTCGATGTTCATCTTCACCACGCCGTTCTCCAGCGCCGTGCGGATCTCCTCCTCCGTGGAGCCGGAGCCGCCGTGGAAGACGAAGTCGAACGGCTGGCTGCCGGCCGGGCGGCCGAACTTCGCCGCGACGCCCTCGTTCAGCTCCTTCAGCAGGTCGGGGCGGAGCACGACGTTGCCCGGCTTGTACACGCCGTGCACGTTGCCGAAGGACGCGGCCAGCAGGTAGCGGCCCTTCTCGCCCAGGCCCAGGGCCTCGGCGGTGCGGATCGCGTCGTCGACCGTGGTGTACAGCTTGTCGTTGATCTCGTGGGTGACGCCGTCCTCCTCGCCGCCGGTCGGGGTGATCTCGACCTCGAGGATGATCTTGGCGGCGGCGGTGCGGACGAGCAGCTCCTGGGCGATCGCCAGGTTGTCGGCGAGGGTCTCCGCGGAGCCGTCCCACATGTGGGACTGGAACAGCGGGTTGCGGCCGCCCTTGACGCGCTCCTCGGAGATCGCGATCAGCGGACGCACGTACCCGTCGAGCTTGTCCTTCGGGCAGTGGTCGGTGTGCAGCGCGATGTTGACGGGGTACTTCTCGGCGACGATGTGCGCGTACTCGGCCAGGGCGACGGCGCCGGTGACCATGTCCTTGCTGTACTGGCCGCCCAGGAACTCCGCACCACCCGTGGAGATCTGGACGATGCCGTCGCTCTCCGCCTCCGCGAAGCCGCGCAGGGCCGCGTGCAGGGTCTGGGAGGAGGTGACGTTGATGGCCGGGTAGGCGAACTTGCCTGCCTTCGCCCGGTCGAGCATCTCGTTGTAGACCTCGGGGGTTGCGATGGGCATCTGTCCGCTCCTTGTATGTGCGGGGTGCGTTCTGCGTACTTACGGCCCTGACCTAGGGAGTGACGTCATCGTCGGCCCCATCTTCGCAGACGTCGACGGATGTGTCGGACACCCTGCCCGGCCGGTGGACGACCGGGTCGCGCAACACGGACTCGGGGCTGTCTCAGTCCAGACCCAGGTCGTCCTTCGAGTACGCGAAGACGTACGGCACACCGGCGCCCTCACTGATCTTCTCGGCCGCGCCCGTGGCCCGGTCGACGATCGTCGCCACGGCGACCACCTCGGCGCCGGCCTCCCGCACCGCCTCGACGGCGGCGAGCGGGGAGCCGCCCGTGGTGGAGGTGTCCTCCACCACCAGGACGCGGCGGCCCTTGATCTCCGGGCCCTCCACACGCCGTTGCAGACCGTGGGCCTTGGCGGCCTTGCGGACCACGAAGGCGTCCAGCCTGCGCCCGCGCGCGGCGGCGGCGTGCAGCATCGAGGCCGCGACGGGGTCGGCGCCCATCGTCAGGCCGCCCACCGCGTCGAAGTCGAAGTCGGCGGTCAGGTCCAGGAGCACCTGGCCGACCAGCGGAGCCGCCTCGCCGTCGAGAGTGACGCGGCGCAGGTCGACGTAGTAGTGGGCTTCCAGGCCGGACGACAGCGTCACCCTGCCGTGCACCACGGCCTTGTCCTTGATCTGCTGCAGCAGCTCGCCGCGAACGTCGCTCATGACAGCCAGCTTAAACGCGGCGCCAGGTCCAGGTCGTCGAGGCCTCCAGCGGTTCCAGCGGGGTGACCAGGCGCGGGAGGGTGTTCAGTCCGTCGGGCGGGCCGGTCTGCGGTTCCACGCACACGGCGGCCTGCTGCTCGTCGTAGACGACGACCCACTCCTCACGGCTGGTCACCCTCAGCTCCAGTTGGCCGGGCCAGGTGAACGTGACGTCGACGCCGCCGGGCATGCCGAAGCAGTCGTCCCAGGGGCCGGGCTTGGGCTCGACGCGGTGACCGGTGGGCAGATGGTCGTCGCCGCGCTCCTCCTGCCAGGCGGGCCGGAAGTCGACGCGGACGTCCTGGGCGCCGGCTCCCCCGAGGTTGCGGTGGAACCACGGGTGCCAGCCGATCTGCGCCGGGAAGGACGACTCGTACGTCTCCACCGACATCGTCAGGGTCAGGGCGTCCTCGGTCAGGGTGACGGCCTGGGTGACACGGCCGGGGTAGGGCCAGGGTTCGACGAGGTCGTACGTGATCACCGCCTCGCCCGCCGAGGTGCGGGCGGTGCGCCAGGCACCGTCGCGGGCGGTGCCGTGGATGGCGTGCGGTGGGGAGTTGAGCGGCATCTGGTGGACGATGGCGCCGTCCCGGAAGCGGCCGTCGCGGATCCTGCCGCACCAGGGGACCATCGGGAAGCAGCCGAACCGCTCTCCCTGGCGGAGCAGTTCGAGGCCGCCGACCCGCAGACTCCCGACGCGCCCGCCGTTCCCCGGCTGCACGACCACTTCCGCGTCGCCCGCGGTCAGCGTGATGTCTTCGTTACTCACCCCACGAGGCTACTTGTCCGATCAAGACGGCGTTCCGCGTCACGGTCGAACGGGTGGATCGAGCGGGGTGCGAGGAACAGGGCTGGAGCGGCCCAGCGGAAGGTGGGGACAGCGGAGATGGTCAACGGGGCGAGGACGGGGGCGTAACGCCCTGGGGGCGGGGACGGACGCCGCTCAACCGGGCGTGGGCCCGGAAACGGTGAGCGGAGCAGGAACGGGGGCGCCCAGTGGAGGCTGGACCCGGCGGAGACGGTCCCAGCCAGTAAAGGGTGGCCTGGCGAAGATGGGCAGCGGAGCGGGAGGGCGCGGAACGGCCGCGGTGCGGAGCCGGACGCCACTCAGCGACGGCGCCTCAGGGCCCGGCCCACGACGATCACCGACGCCACCACCAGCGCCGCCGCAGGCGCCGCCCAACGGAGCGTGGCCCGGCAGAGACGGTCAGCGGGGCGGGGACAGGGGCCCAACGCCCTCGGGGCGGAGCCGGACGCCACTCAGCGACGGCGCCTCAGGGCCCGGCCCACGACGATCACCGACGCCACCACCAGCGCCGCCGCAGGCGCCGCCCAGCGAAGGGTGGGCCCGGCAGAGACGGTCAGCGGGGCGGGGACGGGGGCGTAACGGCCGCGAGGCGGGGCGTGGTCCACCTCCTCGGCGCTGCGCCCGATCATCGTGCGCCGCGCGTGCGCCGCCTCGGCGGGCGGCTCGGCGGCCTCGGTGAAGTCCTCGGAGACGGGCGGCTCGTCGTCCTCGTCCTCCTCGTCGGCCAGCGGGTCGAGGGCGGAGGGCGGAACGTCGGCGTCGAAGACGGAACCGCGCCCGCCCGGCCCGGCCCGGTGCGCCTCGCCTTCGTCCCCGAGCGGCGGCGCCGGGGCGTCGTCCGCGTCCGGAGCGGCCTCGAAGTCACCACTCGCCAACGGAGCAAAGTCCTCGGTCGCCTCTTCGGCCAGCCCCACCACACCATGGGCCCCGGGCGCCTCGGGCCCGGCGTCCTGCGACTCGGTGGCTTCCGGCTCAGAGGCTTCCGCCTCGTCGTCATCCGCCCCGGCCGCAGCCGGCCCCGCAGCCGCTTCCGTGGACAGGTTTTCCGCGAAACGGTTCAGGAGGCGGGTCGTGGCGGTGTGTACGGAGTCCGGGGGCAGCTCGGTGACGCGGCCTTCGGCGGCGGCCGTGCCCTCGAAGGTGAGGGTGGAGCCGTCGTCGGTGTCGCGGAGGCGGAGCGTGAGCGTGAGTTTCACCGAGCCGGTGCCGCGGGACTCGGTCGCGTCGCCCTCCACGGCGTAGGAGCCGTCGTCGAGCGCGCGGACGCGCAGCGTGCCGCGGTAGGTGATGGAGTGGCCGCCGATCCGCATCTTGAGCCGGCCGCTGACGGGCTCGCCGCCCGCGTCCTGCTGGAGCCCGGGAACCGCCCGGGCAACCCGCGCGGGATCGGCGAGCGCCATCCGCAGCCGCCGAACCGGAACCGGAACGAACACCTCGTGCTCCATGTCAGCCGAGGGTACCCAGTGCTGCCCCCGATTACCCCCCCTCGCCCAGAACCCGTCCCCCGCACACCGCATAGGCCGGCGGCGGGCCCGGATCAGTCCGCGTACCGGGGGTGGACCAGCGTCGAGGGCGGAAGGCCGGGGACGCGGGTGCGGGCCGCGTCGCGGGCGGCCGCCGCGAGCGACGCCGGCGTGAGCGTGCGGGGAGCGGGGGCCTGCGGGTCCAGACGGAGGGCGGGCGGCATACGCGCCGCCAGGACGAAGCCCCAGTCGCGGGTGACACGCGGGGCGCCGGCCGTACGGTCGGGGCCGGCGGCGAGGCCGGCGTCGCGGCCGTCCACGCGGTATGGCAGGGTGCGCAGTCCGGCGGCCCGGACCGTGGCCTCCACCGTCCAGAACACCCGGGGCCGGGAGGAGACCGGCCCGGCGTGCGCCACCAGCCGCCCGCCGGGCGCCAGGGCCCGCCGGGCCAGGCCGTAGAACTCCTGCGCGTACAGCTTCGTGCTCGCCGTGATGCCCGGATCGGGCAGGTCCTCGATCACCACGTCGTACGCCGCCGCCGGCGCCCCGCGCAGCCAGTCGAAGGCGTCGGCGGTGCTCACGTGCACCCGCCGGTCGTCGAAGGCGTGCTCGTCCAGCCCGGCCAGTACCGGGTCGCCGCGCGCCAGCCGGACGAGGGCCGGGTCGCGCTCGACGACGTCCACCCGCTCGACGCCGGGGTGCCGCAGCACCTCGCGCGCGGCAAGGCCGTCGCCGCCGCCGAGGATCAGCACGCGCGCGTGCGGCCCGGTCATCGCGGGGTGGACCAGCGCCTCGTGGTAGCGGCGCTCGTCGCGGCTGCTGACCCGCAACCGCCCGTCGAGGAACAGACGCAGCGGACGGCCCGGGCCGCCGCCGGTGAGGACCACCTCCTGCTCGCCGGTCCGCAGCGCCACCCGGACGTCCCCGCCGTACATCGCCTGCCGCGCGGCCCGTTCGAAGTCGCCGACCAGGGCGGTGAGGGAGGCGAGCAGACCGAGCACGGCGAGGTTGGCCACGATCAGCAGCCAGCGGCCGCGCGGGGTCAGGTCCCGCGGGAACAGGCCGAGGACGAGGACACCGCCCGCCACGGCGTTGACGGCGCCGGTCACCAGCGCCCCGGTCAGCTGCCCCAGCAGCGGCAGCAGGAGGAACGGGAAGGCGAGCCCGCCGACGAGTGCGCCCACGTAGTCCGCCGCGAACAGGTCGGCGACCGCGCCGCCCGCGTCCTGGCGGCGGATCCGCTGGATCAGCTCCATCAGCAGCGGCACCTCCGCCCCGATCAGCAGGCCGATGGCCAGGGAGAAGGCGACCAGCAGGCAGCGCGGGCCGGCCGCCCACATGCCGCCCCAGCCGCCGGTCCAGGCGAACACCGCGTACAGCGCCATGGCACTGCACCCGCCGACCAGCGCGAGCGTCGCCTCGATCGCGCCGAAGGCGACGGCGGCGTGCCGGCGCAGCCGCTTCGCGGCGAGCGAGCCGATGCCCATCGCGAACACCATGACGGACAGCACGATCGACGCCTGGGTGACCGAGTCGCCGATCAGGTACGAGGCCAGCGCCACGAGTTCGAGCTCGTACACGAGTCCGCAGGCCGCGCAGACGAAGACGCCCGCGAGGACGAGGAACCGGCCGGTTCCCGGCCGGACGGGCAGTGCCGCGGGGCCGCTGAAGGACGGCGCCGCGCCGGGCGGGGCCGGGGCGGTCGGGGCCGGGGCATGCGGGGCCGGGGCGTGCGGTTCGATCACACCTGTGACGTTACGTCACCGCAGTGGTACGCTTCGTCACCCACACGTGTGGAAAAGGAAGTTGTCGCGCTTCGCATGTTTACCCGCGCTCAACTCGCTCCTGCCAGCGCGGAACGGCGCACCCCCACCCTGGTCCGGGTCGTCACCAACTGGCCGTCCTGCGGGTAGGCGTGCCAGGTCCGCCAGTGCACCTGGCCGTCGTACCACTGCGCCAGCATCGCGGTGAACGCGTTCGGGCTGCCCGGGAAGACCCCCGCCAGACCGTGTGGATGGTCGGAGACGAGGGCCAGCAACTCCTGGGCCCGGCCGGTGAACGACCCCGGCGAGAGGAACTCGACGCGGGCGGCGAACTCGTACTCCCAGTCGTCGGCCCGCTTGGCGACGCCGAGCGGCAGGGGTGTGCTGGAGCCCGGGATGCACGCCACGGTCTCCGAACAGATTCCCCGCTCCTCCTCGAGGAGCACCTGGTGGGACGCACCAAGAAGTCTCAACTGGAGTTTGGCGCCAGCCAGTTCGAGGTCCAGGGTGGCAAGTGCGGGCAGCGGCTCGCGTCCCAGGGCCCAGGCGAGGTCGGCCGCGCGCGTGTCGGTGTAGGAGGTGTTCAGGGTCGTGAGCATGGATCGGCTCCGCTAGCACGCAAAGAAAAAGAAGGAAGGAACGGGCCGGCACGCCCCGGTGGGCACGGGGACAACGGCCCGGCTCAGCCCAGCTCGGGAGGGGGTGTGCGAGACGTCCGAGGGGCTGCGTCGGTAGAGGCAATCATGAACCGCGGTTCCGCCACAGGGTTTTTACCCAACTTCGTGCGGTTTCCATCCCTCAGAGGGCCCCACAGCTCAACTGTTCAACCCTGGCATGCGCCAGGGCGTACGCGTGGGGGCCGGCGCACCCGCCGGAGACTGCCTCCCGACGGGCGCCGGCCCGGATGCGGTTCCCCTCACGGAGCTCGGCCGCCCCGGATCAGCTGCCCGGATCAGCTGCCTCCCCCGCATCCGCCTCCGCCTCCGCCTCCGCACGACGACCCTCCGCCGCACGAGGAGTTCCCCCCGCAGGAGTGACCCCCACACGAGTGGTGGCCCCCTCCCGAGTGACCCCCTCCCGAGTGACCCCCTCCCGAGTGATGGCCGCCACCGGACGAGCAGCTACTGCCGCCGCCATCCGACCCGGCCCACCAGCCGACGCCCCCGGCGCTCGCGCTGCTCCCGACCGACCCCTTGCGCCGGCCTCGGTACGACGTGGCGTACCGGTCGCGGCGGGCCTTGCGCCGCCCCGCCGCCACGGCGGTCACGCACAGCACCGCGATCACCGCCAGGACGATGCCCAGAACCATGGCGTCCTCCCTCCGATCCCCGGGACCCCGCCGACCGCGCCCGAGGTCGTTCCCCGGACGCCTCCGGACGTTCCCGGGGCGTTCCGCCGAAGCGGCCCCCCGTGGGCGCCTCGCAGCGTGCCCGGGAGATGCCCGGCCGCCGGACCGGCCAAAGCACACTTGAGGAAGTTCTGAGGGTCAACGCAAAGAAAAGGCCCCTGACCTGCACAGATTGGCAGATCAGGAGCCGTCCGAAGCACTCCTTGCCGTCAAGGGCGATCGACGCCGAGCTGCGGCGGAGTCCGTCCACGGCCGGCAGGGCGATACGCCGCAGTCGGCATCCCGAAGCCGCAGAAGCCGCCGTCCCGGCGCGGGGCCCGGCGGTCTGCGGCAGGCGCCCGCCCCTCGGACGGGAATGCTTTCAGCCCTCCTTGGCGAGGGCCGGGACGAAGCGGGCCGCGTCGATCGTGCCGACGCCGGTCGCCATGTCGTAGCCCTTCACCGCGGTGTGGCCGGTGACTCCCGCGTAGCTGTTGTTCGTGCCGTCCTTCACATCCACGATCCCGGTGGACGGGTTCCGCGAGGACCGCGCGGACAGCGAGTACAGCGCCTGGTGGATGTCACCCAGCCGGTGCCCGGCCACCTGGTCGGCCAGGGCCACAATGCCCGCAAAGAGCGGGCTGGCCGCGCTGGTGCCGACGTAGACATCCCAGCCGACCCGCTTCGGGTCGTAGCTGGAGTACACCCATGCGCCACCGTTCTTCGCGGCGGACATCGAAACGTCGGGGGTGCCGCGGCGCTCGCCGACCACCTGCTCGACCCCGTTCTGGTACGAGGGACGGGCGAAGACAGGGGACCGACCGCCGCCGCTCGCGCCGTCGTCGTTGTAGACACTGTCCGGCGCGATGCGGTCGCCCTTGGCGTCCAGGTGCAGCTGGGTGCCGCCGACCGAGACGGCCAGCGGGTCGGAGGACGGCCAGGAGTTGGCCTTGTACGGGTAGTTGGCGTTGCCGTTCGCGGTGGGGCTGGTGGCTCCGTCGTCGCCGGAGGCGGCGAGGACGGTCACATCGTGCCTGGCCGCGTCCTTGAAGGCGTACCGCAGGTTCTCAATGCTGGAGAAGTCACCGCTGCGGAAGCCGGGGAAGGTGTTCTCGGTCGCGCCGAAGCTCTGGCTGATCACATCGCCCACACCGCGGTCGATGAGCGACTTCTCGGCGTCCATCATCTCTCGCAGGCCGGTGGTGCCGTCCCCGTTCTGATTGATCCCGGTCTCCACCAGGACGATGTGCGCGTCCGGGGCGACGGCATGCGCCATCTCCACGTCAAGGGTGCTCTCCCCGGCCCAGTCGATGTGGGCGGGGTTGGCGGGGTCGAAGGGCGGGACGGTACCCCACTTGACCACGTCGACGTGGGTGCTCTTCATACCGAACCGGGCGCTGTAGACATCGAGGTCATGCTGGATGGTCGGCGAGCCGAAGGAATCCACGATCACGATCGTGCGCCCCTTGCCGGTGACTCCCGCCCGGTACAGCGGGTTCAGGTTGTACGCCTGCCGGATCTGGGTCGGGGTGTAACAGGAGATCTGCCACTTCGCCTGGCACTGCTCGGTGGTCAGCAAGCTGCGGGCCATGGTCCCCGATTGCTGCCCGGCTACTGCCGGCACGGCTTTGACCCCTTGCACCGAATGCACGGGTACGGCGGCCGCAGAACCGGACAAAATAGGTGATATCAGTGCGACATTGGCGAGGGTGGTGACCCAGGCCACTGCGACCGCGATGCGGCGTCGCGCGCGAACTCCGCGCATGGCTAATCCCCTTGCAAGGTGAGACCCCCACTCGAAAGTTGCCGCAATCTCACCCCGAGGCCATTCGCAGAGCAAGTACTTACCCCTGTGCGACTTCTCACTGATGTGCCGCTTATCACTGTTGTCCGATTCGGGACCGTGTGGCCATGCCGAGCTCGCACAGTACGACCCGGGTGGCATATCGAGACCCGCAAGTCGCCCCCGTTCTCGTGTAGCTGTAGCCGGGTGACAACTGGACCTTCAAGGGCTGTGGTTGTCTCGCGCACGGGTGGTGACGGCTGACCTGGCGTCCGCTGTATCGGCCAGTCAGCTCCATGCCACACTCAGGAGGCCCAGCTCGCGGGCGTACCTGACTCGGGAGTGCGCATGGATCCGCGCTTGAGGAGATTCGGCAACGGCCTGATGACCTGCATCGCCGTGGTCTGGTTCGGCCACCAGACCCTCTATGGCGAGGGGGTGCTGCGGATCTTTTCCGCCCTCATGTTGGTGATGAGCGTGATCGCGATTGCAGGCGCGGTCCTCAACGACATCCGCCCTCGACCGAAGCGCCGCCGATCCCGTGAGCGGGACGCTGGTTGAAATACCCGTGCCGCCACTTGCTCTCCAGGTTGATCTGCTTACAGGGCGCGAATCGGTGAAGCAGAGTTGAGGAAGTCCAGAACTTGGACGGAGGATGGCCGGCATGACCTCCAGCGCACGCCCGCTCCTCAACCGCCGGCTCGCCGAGTTCGGGACGACCATCTTCGCCGAGATGTCCGCGCTCGCCGTGCGGACCGGGTCGATCAACCTGGGGCAGGGCTTCCCCGACACCGACGGCCCCGAGGAGATCCGGGAGGCGGCCGTCCGCGCGCTGCGCGACGGGCGGGGCAACCAGTATCCGCCGGGCCCGGGCATCCCCGAGCTGCGCACGGCGGTCGCGGAGCACCAGCTGCGGCGGTACGGGCTCTCCTACGACCCGGACACGGAGGTGCTGGTCACGGCGGGCGCCACCGAGGCGATCGCGGCGGCGCTGCTCGCGCTGCTGGAGCCCGGCGACGAGGTGATCGCCCTGGAGCCGTACTACGACTCGTACGCCGCCTGCATCGCGATGGCGGGCGGGAAGCGGGTGCCGGTGACGCTCCGGCCGCACCAGGAGGGCGCCGGGTTCCGGCTCGACCTGGACGAGCTGCGCGACGCGGTGACCCCGCGGACCCGGCTGCTGCTCCTGAACACCCCGCACAACCCGACCGGCACCGTCCTCACCCGCCCCGAACTGGCCGAGATCGCCCGGCTCGCCGTCGAGCACGACCTGCTCGTGGTGACGGACGAGGTGTACGAGCACCTCGTGTACGACGACGCCGAGCACATCCCGCTCGCCACGTTCCCCGGCATGCGCGAGCGCACGGTGAGCATCTCGTCGGCGGGCAAGACGTTCTCGTTCACCGGTTGGAAGGTCGGCTGGGTCACCGCCGCCGCTCCCCTGGTCACGGCGGTCCGCTCGGCCAAGCAGTTCCTGACCTACGTGAGCGCCGGGCCGTTCCAGTACGCGGTCGCCGAGGCACTCGCCCTCCCCGACAGCCACTTCACCGGCTTCCGCGAGGACCTGCGCGCCAAGCGCGACCTGCTCGCCACCGGCCTGACCGAGGCGGGCTTCGAGGTCTTCCGCCCCCGGGGCACGTACTTCATCACCACCGACATCGCCCGGCTCGGCGAGAAGGACGGCATCGCCTTCTGCCGCGCCCTGCCCGAACGCTGCGGCGTGGTCGCCATCCCCAACGCGGTCTTCTACGACGACCGGGAGGCGGGCCGCACCCAGGTCCGCTTCGCCTTCTGCAAGCGGACGGACGTCCTGCAGGAGGCCGTCTCCCGTCTCCGGAGCCTCTGAGCCGGGATGCGCGCGGTCCCCGGTCCGCACGGCGAAGAGCCCGGTCCCGGTACGCAGCCAGTGGTGGCCTGCGTCCCGGGCCGGGCTCCCGTCCGGCTACGGCACGTATCTGCGCGCGCTCACACGGACACCGCTGTGGGCGATCGCCGAGGGACTACTCCTCGTCGTCCTCGGGCGTGTCCGCCTCGTTGATCTCCTGCTCGATGCCGAGCTGCTCGACGAGCCACCGGTCGAACTCGATGGCGGCCCGCACCCAGCTGACCGTCGAGGAGACGAAGTGCTCCAGGCTCACGCCCATGCCGATCAGCATCTGCGCCTCGCCGATGAGGCGGACGGTGCCGTCGTCGTGGGTGTGGCTGTACACCTTGGGCCACAGGGTGCGCCGGTTCCAGTCGTCGATGGACTCCAGCAGCTGCGGCTTCTCGTCGATCTTGTGGGGCCGGTCGTAGAACGTCCGCACCGAGAAGACCTGCTGGTCGGCCTCGCCGCGGAACATGAAGTACGTACGGAACTGCTCCCACGGCGCCGCGAGGTCGCCCTCGTCGTCGACGACGTACTTGAGCTCCATCTGGTCCAGGAGCTGCTTCACGAGGTCCTGATCCGGGACGACGGGGCCCGCCGCTCCTTGGGGCTGCGGCTCGGGCTGGCCCCCGAAGTTCGGAATCGAGGACGGGTCGATGCTCACCGTGTTTTTCCCTTCGTACGGATCTCGCCATCCTCCCTCATGCGGGGAGGGGGGTGGCAAGCCCTCCGGGAGGCTGTCAGCCCTGGGCTGACACGATCCGGCCGTCAGGTGGACGTCCGGCAAACGGAGGTGGGAGGTCATGACGCGGACACGAGGCGGGACGAAGGGACTGTGTCCTTCCTCGCCGCCTTCGCGGGCATCGTGCTGTCCGCCCCCGAGTACCCACTGAACGGCGGACCCACGGACATCCCCGCACCGGCCCCGACGCGGTTCCCGGCGTTCACGGTGTGACGCGGTCCGCCACCCACCGTGGTGGCGGACCGCGCCGGGGCTCACAGCGTCTTGCCGGTCGCCGGGCCCACCAGCAGGCCCTCGCCGAAGCGGTCGACGCGGACCGTGTCGCCGTCCTTGATCTCGCCGGCCAGGATCTCCTTGGCGAGGCGGTCGCCGATGGCGGTCTGGATCAGGCGCCGCAGCGGGCGGGCGCCGTAGGCCGGATCCATGCCCTCCTCGGCGAGCCAGGCCAGGGCGTCGGGGGTGACGTCCAGGGTCAGGCGGCGCTCCGCCAGGCGGCGGGCGAGCCGGTCGATCTGGAGCCCGGCGATCCGGCTCAGCTCCTCCTTCGTCAGGGCGGAGAAGACCACCAGGTCGTCCAGCCGGTTGAGGAACTCCGGTTTGAAGGAGACGCGGACCGTCTCGAGGACCTGCTCCTTCTTCTCCTCCTCGCTCGTCAGCGGGTCGACCAGGTACTGGCTGCCCAGGTTCGAGGTCAGCACCAGGATGGTGTTGCGGAAGTCGACCGTGCGGCCCTGACCGTCCGTCAGGCGGCCGTCGTCCAGCACCTGCAGCAGGATGTCGAAGACCTCCGGATGGGCCTTCTCCACCTCGTCGAGCAGCACCACGCTGTACGGGCGGCGGCGCACCGCCTCGGTGAGCTGGCCGCCCTCCTCGTAGCCGACGTAGCCGGGCGGGGCGCCGACCAGCCGGGCCACGCTGTGCTTCTCGCCGTACTCCGACATGTCGATGCGGACCATGGCCCGCTCGTCGTCGAAGAGGAAGTCTGCGAGCGCCTTGGCGAGTTCGGTCTTGCCCACGCCGGTCGGGCCGAGGAAGAGGAACGAGCCCGTCGGCCGGTCCGGGTCCGCGATGCCGGCCCGGCTGCGGCGTACGGCGTCGGAGACGGCGCGGACGGCCTCGCCCTGGCCGATGAGCCGCCTGCCGATCTCCTCCTCCATGCGCAGCAGCTTCTGCGTCTCGCCCTCCAGCAGGCGGCCGGCCGGAATCCCGGTCCAGGAGGCGACCACGTCGGCGATGTCGTCGGGGCCGACCTCCTCCTTGACCATGGTGTCCTTGGCGGCCTCCTCCTCGGCCTGCGAGGCGGCCTCCAACTCCTTCTCCAGGTCCGGGATCTCGCCGTACAGCAGCTTGGAGGCGGTGTCGAAGTCGCCGTCGCGCTGGGCGCGTTCGGCCTGACCGCGCAGGTCGTCCAGCCGCTCCTTCAGCTCGCCGACCCGGTTGAGGGCCTGCTTCTCCTTCTCCCAGCGGGCGGTCAGGCCGCGCAGCTCCTCCTCCTTGTCGGCGAGGTCGCGGCGCAGCTTCTCCAGCCGCTCGCGCGAGGCCGCGTCGGTCTCCTTGTCGAGCGCCAGCTCCTCCATGCGCAACCGGTCGACGCCGCGCTGGAGTTCGTCGATCTCCACCGGGGAGGAGTCGATCTCCATCCGCAGCCGGGAGGCGGCCTCGTCGACGAGGTCGATCGCCTTGTCCGGCAGGAAGCGGGAGGTGATGTAGCGGTCGGACAGGGTCGCGGCGGCCACCAGCGCGGAGTCGTTGATCTGCACCTTGTGGTGGGCCTCGTAGCGGCCCTTGAGCCCCCGCAGGATCGCGATGGAGTCCTCCACGCTGGGCTCGGCGACCAGCACCTGCTGGAAGCGCCGCTCCAGCGCCGGGTCCTTCTCGATCCGCTCCCGGTACTCGTCGAGCGTCGTGGCGCCGACCATGCGCAGCTCACCGCGGGCCAGCATGGGCTTGAGCATGTTGCCGGCGTCCATCGCGGAGTCGCCGCCGGCGCCCGTGCCGACGACGGTGTGCAGTTCGTCGATGAAGGTGATGATCCGGCCGTCGGAGTCCTTGATCTCCGCCAGTACGGTCTTGAGCCGCTCCTCGAACTCGCCGCGGTACTTCGCGCCCGCGACCATCGCCCCGAGGTCCAGCGCCACCAGCCGCTTGTCCTTCAGGGACTCCGGCACGTCGCCCTTGACGATCCGCTGGGCGAGCCCCTCGACGACGGCGGTCTTGCCGACTCCGGGCTCACCGATGAGGACCGGGTTGTTCTTGGTCCGGCGCGACAGCACCTGCACGACACGGCGGATCTCCTGGTCCCGGCCGATCACCGGGTCGAGGCGGCCCTCGCGCGCCGCCGCGGTGAAGTCCGTGCCGAACTTCTCCAGGGCCTTGTACTGGCCCTCGGGGTCGGGCGTGGTCACCCGGCGTCCTCCCCTCGCCTTCGAGAAGGCGTCCTGAAGCTTCCTGGCATCGGCGCCCTGCCCGGACAGTACCTCGCCGGCCGCGCCGCCCTTCGCGGCGATGCCGATGAGCAGGTGCTCGGTGGACAGGTACTCGTCCCCGAGGTCCCGCGCCCTGCTCTGCGCGTCCGCGATCACGGCGAGCAGCTCGCGGTTGGGCTGCGGCGGCGCGACCGTGGACCCGGTCACGCTGGGCAGTGACGCGAGCACGCGCTCGGCGCCGGAGCGGACGGAAGCCTGGTCGGCCTCGACGGCCGACAGCAGGTCGATGATGTTCTCGTTGTCCTGCCCCTCGAGCAGCGCGAGGAGCAGGTGGGCGGGGGTGAGGTCGGGGTGCCCCTCCCGTACGGCCCGGTTGCCGGCCGCGTTGATCGCGTCACGGCTCCTGTTGGTCAGCTCGGCGTCCACGGTCGCTTCTCTCCTCCTTGACGAGCGCTCTCTGCCACTTCTCCCAGTCCTGACTCAGTCAGCGTACACAAACTTGAGTCTATTCCACTCAAGGTCGGCGCGGGAGCTTTCCCGGAGAAGGGGGTTCGCGGCTCGCGGGGTACCGGGCGGGTTAGGTTGCGACTCATGGCCACCACCACGTACGCCCTCGACCCGGGCGCCCCCGACGCGTCGTATCTCGGCTTCTGGCGGGAACGGCACCTGTGCACGCTGACGACCCTGCGCCCGGACGGCACCCCGCACGTCGTTCCCGTCGGGGTGACCTACGACCCGGAGGCGCGGCTGGCCCGGGTGATCACGAGCAAGGCGAGCGCGAAGGCGGCACACGTCCTGGCGACCGGCCCGCAGGGCGCGCCGGTCGCGGTGTGCCAGGTGGACGGGCGGCGGTGGGCGACGCTGGAGGGACGCGCGTTCGTCCGCACGGAGCCGGAGCGGATCAGGGAGGCGGAGCGGCGATACGCCGAGCGCTACGAGCGGACCCCGGGGCCCAATCCGTCCCGCGTGGTGATCGAGATCGAGCTGACCCGGGCGCTGGGGCGCGGCTGAGCGGCGCTCTTTTTCAGCCAGCGATCGAATCCGCCGATACCCGGAGATTTCCAGGGAAAACTACAGCGGCGTCACCGTGTTCAGGTCACGGTGACGCCGCTGCGGGGGGAAGCACCTGAGCGATCTGTTACGACGGGGGAATCGCGTCAGGCACTGCGGGGGGTGGCGGTGATAGTCCTGAGGGCCGAGGGCTCCACTGCCACCTGGCGATGGTCCCTCTGGTCCAGGTTCACAAAGATCATTCCGTAACGGACGGCACACCGTACGGGCTGCGGCGCCCCCCGAGGCCGCCGCAGACACCGGTACGCCCGTACGTCTCCGTCCTCGTCCCGCGTAACGACGACCGGCTCACCGAAGACGGCCACCATCAACGAGTCACCGCTGTGGGGGAGGGCGGTGACCAGGTCGATGAAGTGCCAACCGGAGCGGTAGGCGGTGGCCATCTCACGGCGAAAAGAACGGTCGTCGGGTGGAGTGGTCACGTCAGCCCCCAGAACTCGTTGCCGAATCCGCAGGAGTTGTGTTCACGGCCACCGCCGGCCACTTGCTGTCCGCTCGGTCGTCGACCTTCTTCTCCATCTGGCCGCTCAGCGCCACGAGGGCCACAGCAGCGGAGAAGGTGGCGACAAGTATCGAGCGAAGCACTCTCTTACCCATAGTCGGCTTCATCCTCACTTGAAGGTCCCCTCTTCCCCCGTCGGAATACGACGATGGCTCATTCAGGCACGTCATGGCCACACAATCGGTGCATCATGTTCCTGCACGTTCAGGACCCTGGGGGGTGGAGATTTGACAACGAATCGGGCTAACGAGACACATCCCCATGGGGTGACCGAGATGTGCGACGAAGGTGGCCGACTTTATGCGAGTGCCCTGCGCGCCGGGCGCATCTCCCGCGCCGACGCCGAACCGGCCCCGTGCCTGATGGAGTTCGCCCTGCTCCATCCCGATCCCGACGATCCCGACTGGCTGCGCCCCGTCCCACCGGGCATCGCGCTGGCTCGGCGTCTCGGTCCGCTCGAGCGCGAGATCGCCGAGCGCCGACGGCGGTCGATCGAACTGTCCGATGCATTCGAGCCGTTCCTCTCACTCAGCGCGCAGACGACGTCCGCCACCCACGCCATCACAGTCCTGGAGGGCAGCAGCCGGATCAACACGTCGCTCGACCTGGCCACGTCCCAGTGCCAGGTCGAGATGCTCACCGTCCAGCCGAGCAACCGTTTCACGGAGCGGACCATCCTGCAGGGCCTGGAGCGTGACACGGCGCTGGTCGACCGCGGCGTGCGCATCCGCACCCTCTACCAGCACACGGTCCGCTACAACCTCGAACAGCTGGCTTACGTGGACCAACTCGCCAACGGCAAGGTGGAGTACCGCACGATCGACGAACTGGTGGAACGCCTGATCATCTGCGACGAGACGGTCGCCTTCATCCCCACCCGGGACGATCAGCAGGTCGCGCTGGAGCTGCGTCATCCGGGACTGGTCCGGTACCTCATCAAGGTCTTCGAGTTCATGTGGAACCGCGCGGTCCCGTTGAGTGCCGGCACCCCCTACGAAACGGCCCCCGACGGCATCACGGAGATCCAGCACTCCATCGCCAAGCTCCTCGTCGAGGGCCACGTCGACGAGGCCATCGCGCGTCGGCTGGGCATGAACGTGCGCACCTGCCGCGCCCACATAGCCAAGCTGGCCACGGCACTGGGCAGCGGCAGCCGGGCCCAACTCGGTTACCTCATCGCCCAGTCGGGGATTCTGGAGCAGGACCACTGACGGCGAGGGGACAAATGTCGTGACGTCGGCACCGCATCCGGACCACCGGCCGGAGGACCTGTGCTCCCCGGGCACGGCGCTGTACGAACGAGCCCTGCGCCAGGGGCAGGTGGCCGCTCGAGAGGCCGCCGTCGCACCCTGCCTGGTCGACTTCGGCCTGCTGCACCCCTCGGTCGCCGACGCGAGCCGGCTCGAACCGGTGCCGCCCGCCGCCGTCCTGCACCGGCTCCTGAGGGGCTCCGCCGAGCGCATCGCCGAGGAGCGACAGCGCGAGGAGCGGCTGACCGAGACGTTCGCGACGCTGATGCGCGTCGACGGACCGCGCACCGCCGGGCCGGACTCACCGGTACTCAGACTCCTCAGCGGTAACCGCCGGATCAACCAGGCCATCACCGAGACCATGGCCGAGGCGAGCTGGGAGCTGCTGTGCGTGCAACCGCACGCGGGCCTCGTCGGCCGACGCGTCGAGGAGGCCCGGGCCGTGTCGCTGGTGCGCGACCAGGCACTGCTGGACCGAGGTGGCCGCATCCGCACCCTCTACCAGCACACTCTGCGTCATGTGCCCTCGGTGCCCGCCTATCAGGAGCGGTTGACCGGCGACGTCGAGGCCCGCTCCCTCGACGAGGTCACCGCCCGCCTCGTCCTCGTCGACCGCCGGGTCGCCTTCATCCCCGCCAACGGTGACGCCACCCTCGCGCTCGAAGTGCGCCACCCGGCCCTCGTGGGGTACTTCGCCACCACCTTCGACCGGCTGTGGCGGCTGACCACCCCCATGTACCCACTGACCGTCCGACAGCCGTCCGCGGACGGCGTCACCCCCCGCCAGCGCGCCATCGCCGGCCTCCTCGTCGAGGGTCACACCGACGCCGTCATCGCCGACCGCCTCGGCATGAACGTACGCACCGCCCGTGAGCACATCGCCAAGCTCGCCGCCACTCTCGGCAGCGGCAGCCGGGCCCAGTTGGGCTACCTCATCGGCCAGTCGGGAATTCTTGACCCGGAACGGTGAACGGCCCCGCCACGGCGGTGCGCGGCGGCCCGTCCAGCCCCGCCTGGGCGATCCGCACGCCCAACTGCGTACGGCTGGCCGCGCCCAGCGTCTCCGACAGCCGGGCGATATGGGCCCGGCAGGTGCGGACGCTGATGCCCAGCCGCTCGGCGATCACCGCGTCCTGGTGGCCCTCGGCCAGCAGCGCCGCGATGGACCGCTCGCGGTGGGAGATGCCCTCGATGCCCGTGTCGGGCAGCGGCGCGGTCAGCGGGATCGCCAGCCGCCAGAGCCGTTCGAAGACCGTCCCCAGGTACTCCACCAGCGCCGGATGGCGCAGTTCCAGCGCCATGGTGCGGTCGGCGTTGGCGGGCACGAAGGCGACCGTGCGGTCGAAGAGGATCAGCCGGTCGATCACCTCGTCCAGCGTGCGCGCCTCGACCGCGTCGCCCATCAGCTCCAGGTAGTTGAGCAGCCCCTGGCCGTGCCGGGCCACGTGCGTGTACAGGTCCCGCATCCGCACCCCGCGCCCGCGCAGCGCCAGTGCCCGGTGCAGCCCCTCGGACAGCTCGTGCTCGCGGCGGATGCCGCCCGGCTGGACGGTCAGCACCTCGGTGGTGCACGCCTCGGTCGCCTCGTCCATAGCCGCCTGGATGCGGGACAGGCCGTCCAGGACCCGGATCGCCGTGCCCTCCACGGCCGCGGCGGACACGCGCACCTGACGGCCCAGCCCGGCGTACCGCTCGACGGCGGCCACCACCGAGCCCACCCGCCGGTGGCTCTCACTGACCTCGTCGTACATCCCGCGCAGCAGCCGGGTCATGACCTCCTGCGGCGCGGTCGGCACCAGGAAGTCCATGTCGTCGGGGTCCGGGTGCAGCAGGGCGAGTTCAAGCAGGCAGGGCACTGGCTCGGCGAGCCGGCGCGGCACCCGGCCCCGTCGTACGGCCCGGGAATACACGTGCTCGCCGGCCTCGCACAGTCGCTCGGCACCGTGTGGATGCTCCGCCGTCCCGTGCCCGGTCATGCCTCATCACACCCCCGGTCTCCGCGTCTTCCGCAGCGCAACTATGCGCGGCGCGGACCGGCTGTGCAACACGGCTCCTACCGGCGCGACCCCCGAAAACCAGCGGTTTCGACCGGTGTGCACCAACCTCCACTTGACGGACCGCAACGTGTCCGGAACCGACTGTTGAACCCGAACGGGTAACGACCGCACGGGAGTTACTTCAGAAGACCGATCGCCACGCAGGCCTCCCGGTACTTCGCGGTGCAGATGTCGGTCACCTTGTAGAAGTCGTCATCGATGACCGCGTCCTTGATGTTGTTCTTCGTCAGGGCGACCACGGAGACCAACTGGGCCGGAATGTTCCTGTGGGTGGGGCTGCTGACCCGGTCCCGGGTGAGGGAGTCGAACTGGATGTCCTTGCCCTGGACCTTGGCGACCGCCATCTGAGCGGCGGTCTGGGCCTCCGTCGGGTAGGACTTGTACACGCTCATGTACTGCTCGCCGGTGACGATCCGCTGCACGGCGTCGAGTTCGGCGTCCTGGCCGGTGATGTACGGCAGGTCGGTGACGCCCGCCGCCTTGAGGGCCTTGATGACGCCGCCCGCCATGCCGTCGTTGGCGGAGTAGACGGCGACGATGTTGTCCTTGCCCAGCGCGGCGATGGCCTGGGCCATGTTCGCCTCGGCGTTCTCGGGCTTCCAGTCCTTGGTGTCGTAGGACTTGTCGATCTCGAACTTCGGTCTGAGCTGGGAGAGCGCGCCGTCCTTGAACTGCTTGGCGTTCGGGTCGGTGGGCGAGCCGTTGATCATGACGATCTTGTCGTTGGTGCCGACGCCGGAACCCAGCGCCTCGAGCAGGGAGCGGCCCTGCACCTCACCCACCAGTTCGTTGTCGAAGGAGATGTACGCGTCGATCGGGCCCTCGGAGAGCCGGTCGTAGGCGATGACCGGGATGGCGGCGTCCTTGGCCTTCTGCACCATGTCGGCGATGGCGTGCGAGTCGACGGCGTCGAGCAGGATGACGTCGACCTTGTTGTCGATCATCCGCTGCATCTGGCCGGCCTGCCGGCCCGCGTCCGCGTCCGCGTTGGCGTACTCGACCTTGCCCTGGTGCCGGGTCAAGGCGGCGACCTTCTCCTTGATGATGGGGTAGTCGAACTTCTCGTACCGGGTGTTGGCCGTCTCCGGCAGCAGCAGACCCACCGTCAGGTCGTTGCCCTTGGTCGGGCTCGCGTCGCTGCTGCTCCCCGACCCGCCGAGCGCCCCGCAGGCGGCGAGCGAGAAGGTCAGCGTGGGCGCGACCACGGCTATGGCGATACGACGCATCGAGGTGCTCACTTCTGGTGCCTTCCGGACGTGGGCGCAGCATTGCGACCCAGGTGACTGAAAAGCCAACGCGGAGGCGACCACCGGCGTCAAGCGGAACCACTTAACGAGATGACAACGCAACGCTCCGCTGTGCGTGTGAAGACCTTGCGGAACCTTGCGGAATCGCCTCCAAACGCCCTTTACGGACCCCGCACTCGACGGCCGCCCGCCACCGGGCCAAGATCCGTACAACCAACTCCCCGCCACGCGAGTCGTGGTCACGGGAGCCTTGCTCCGGCGTTCCCGTCACGACCAGAGGACCGAATGAAGCCAGCCGGCCGTACCACGGCCACGACCGTCGCGCTCACCGCCCGGACTGCGACAGCGCGGTCAACGAGAACTGGGGCACGGGCGCACACGCCAAGGGCCTGCCGAAGGACAAGTTCGGCGTGCGCTGGACGGGACCGAGTCGGCGCCGGTGGGCGCCCACGCGTTCACCTGAGCCGGGCCGCGGCGGCACGACGAGGGGCCGGGAGGCTGTACGGCCTCCCGGCCCCTCGTCGTCGCTCGTGCCCGAGTGTGTCGTGCGCCGCCCGCGGCTGGGTGCGTGTCAGTCCGGCTGCTGCCGCTTGGGCCGCCACACCACCAGCGCGCTGGTCTGCTGGACCTCCTGGTAGGGGACCAGGTCCCGGCGGTAGGAGGCGTGGACGGCGGCCTCGCGCTGCCGCATCGCCGCCGCGGCGCCGTCCAGCGCCGCCTGGAGTTCCGCGATCCGGGACTGGAGCGCGGTGACCTGGTTCTCCAGTTCGATGATGCGCTTGATGCCGGCCAGGTTGATGCCCTCGTCCTGCGACAACTGCTGCACCTGGCGGAGCAGTTCGATGTCACGGGCCGAGTAGCGGCGCCCTCGGCCGGCGGTGCGGTCGGGGGACACCAGGCCCAGGCGGTCGTACTGACGGAGTGTCTGCGGGTGCAGTCCGGACAGCTGGGCGGCCACCGAGATGACGTACACCGGTGTGTCTTCCGTCAGTTCGTACGGGTTGCGACGGCGGCCGTCCATCACACTCATGCTCCCTTCGCGGCCTCGAACAGCTCGGCCCGCGGGTCCTCGCCCGCGGTGGCCTCGCGATACGCCTGAAGCGCGTCACGAGCCTTCCCCGACAGGTCCTTGGGGACACTCACCTCCACGGTGACCAGGAGGTCGCCGTGGCTGCCGTCCTTGCGGACCGCGCCCTTGCCGCGGGCCCGCATCGTACGCCCGTTCGGTGTGCCCGGGGGCAGCTTCAGCGTCACCGGAGGACCGCCCAGGGTGGGCACGCGGACCTCGCCGCCGAGGGCCGCCTCGGCGAACGTGACCGGCACGGTGACGGTGAGGTTGTCGCCCCGGCGGCCGAAGACCGGATGCTCCCCGACGTGCACCATCACGTACAGGTCGCCCGCGGGTCCGCCGCGCTCACCCGGGGCGCCCTTGCCACGCAGCCGGATGCGCTGGCCGTCGCTGACCCCGGCCGGGATGCGGACCTGCATCGTCCGGGACGACTTGGCCCGCCCGGAGCCCATGCAGACCTCGCAGGGGTTCTCCGCTATGAGTCCGCGGCCCTTGCAGTCCGGGCACGGGTCCGTCAGCGAGAACCCGCCGCCCGAGCCGCGCGCCACCTGTCCGGTGCCGACGCAGGTCGGGCACACCCGCGGTGTGCCGTTCTTGTCGCCGGTGCCCGAACAGGCCTTGCACGGCTGCTGGCTGGACATGCGCAGCGGCACCGTGGCGCCCTCGATGGCCTCCGTGAAGCTCAGCGTGACCTCGGACTCGATGTCCTGGCCGCGCCTGGGCTGGGCGCGCGTGGTGCCCGTGCCGCCCCGGTTGAACAGGCCCCCGAAGACGTCACCGATTCCGCCGCCGAAGCCGCCGCTGCCGCTCCCGCCCTGGGCGCCTCCGAAGAGGTCGCCCAGGTCGAAGTTGAAGGAGCCGCCGCCGGCGCCCGGCCCGGGGCGGAAGCCGCCGTTGCCGAACAGGGTGCGGGCCTCGTCGTACTCCTTGCGCTTCTTGGCGTCGCCGAGCACGTCGTTCGCCTCGGAGATCTCCTTGAAGCGCTCCTCGGCCTTGGCGTTGCCCTTGTTGGCGTCCGGGTGGAACTCGCGGGCGAGCTTCCGGTACGCCTTCTTGATCTCGGCCTCGGTGGCGTCCTTGGGGACGCCGAGGACCTTGTAGTAGTCCTTCTCGATGAAGTCCTTGGTGCTCATCCCCGACGTCCCTCCTCTCGTGCGTCGTCCGTTATTACGTCAGCCCTCCTCCGGGCCACCGCTCTCCTTGTCCTCGCCCTGCTCGGCGGCCTCGGCCGTGCCGGACTCCTCGGCCGACTTGACCGTCTGCGCGCCGGGCTGGGGCTCGGCCACCGCCACCCGCGCGGGGCGGATGGTGCGCTCGCCGATCCGATACCCGGGCTGCAGAATCGCCACGCACGTCGTCTCGGTGACGTCCGGTGCGTAGGAGTGCATCAGGGCCTCGTGGATCGTCGGGTCGAAGGGCTCGCCCTCCTTGCCGAACTGCTGCAGCCCGAGCTTCGCCACCACGGTCTCCAGCGACTCGGCGACGGACTTGAAACCGCCCACCAGTTCGCTGTGGTCCCGCGCGCGGCCGATGTCGTCGAGCACGGGCAGGAGCTCGGACAGGATGTTCGCGACAGCGACCTCCCGTACCGCGATCCGGTCGCGCTCGACCCGGCGCCGGTAGTTCTGGTACTCGGCCTGGAGCCGTTGCAGGTCCGCAGTGCGCTCGCCGAGCGCCGTGCGCACCTGGTCCAGCTGGGCCGTCGACGCGGCCGACTGGTCCGCGTCACCGGCCGGGGCCGCGCCCTTGTCCTGGGCGGCGGCCGGCGCGGCGTCCTCGGGGGTGGTGCCGGAGGCGGCGTCGGACTGCGGCGGAGGCTGCGGCTGGTGTTCCTCGAAGCCGGGGGTCTCCTCCGTCACGCCGCACCGTCCTTGCGCTCGTCGTCGACGATCTCGGCGTCCACGACGTCGTCGTCGGCCTTGGCCTGGCCCGCGCCGGCGTCACCGCCCGCGGCCTGCGCGGCCTGGGCGTCGGCGTACATGGCCTGGCCGAGCTTCTGGGAGACGGCGGCGACCTTCTCCGTGGCGGCACGGATCGCGGCGGTGTCCTCGCCCTTGAGCTGCTCCTTCAGCTCGGTGACGGCGGACTCCACCTCGGTCTTGATCTCGCCGGGGACCTTGTCCTCGTTGTCCTTGAGGAACTTCTCGGTCTGGTAGACGAGCTGCTCGCCCTGGTTGCGGGTCTCGGCGGCCTCGCGACGCTTGTGGTCCTCCTCCGCGTAGCGCTCGGCCTCCTCGCGCATGCGGTCGACCTCGTCCTTCGGGAGCGAGGAGCCGCCGGTGACGGTCATCTTCTGCTCCTTGCCGGTGCCGAGGTCCTTCGCCGTGACGTGCATGATGCCGTTGGCGTCGATGTCGAAGGAGACCTCGATCTGCGGGACGCCGCGGGGCGCCGGCGGCAGACCGGTCAGCTCGAACATGCCGAGCTTCTTGTTGTACGCGGCGATCTCGCGCTCGCCCTGGTAGACCTGGATCTGCACCGACGGCTGGTTGTCCTCGGCCGTGGTGAAGATCTCCGAGCGCTTGGTCGGGATCGTGGTGTTGCGCTCGATCAGCTTGGTCATGATGCCGCCCTTGGTCTCGATACCGAGGGACAGCGGGGTGACGTCGAGCAGCAGGACGTCCTTGACCTCGCCCTTGAGGACACCTGCCTGGAGCGAGGCGCCGATGGCGACGACCTCGTCCGGGTTCACGCCCTTGTTGGCCTCCTTGCCGCCGGTCAGCTCCTTGACGAGCTCGGCGACCGCGGGCATACGGGTGGAACCACCGACGAGCACGATGTGGTCGATGTCGTTGACGGAGACGCCGGCGTCCTTGATCACGTTGTAGAACGGCGTCTTGCAGCGCTCGAGCAGGTCGGCCGTCAGCTGCTGGAACTGGGCGCGGGTGAGCCTCTCGTCCAGGTGCAGCGGGCCCTCGGCGGACGCGGTGATGTAGGGCAGGTTGATCGAGGTCTCGGTGGACGAGGACAGCTCGATCTTGGCCTTCTCCGCCGCCTCACGCAGACGCTGCAGGGCCATCTTGTCCTTGGACAGGTCCACGCCGTGACCGGCCTGGAACTGCTTGACCAGGTAGTCGACGACGCGCTGGTCCCAGTCGTCACCACCGAGGTGGTTGTCACCGTTGGTGGCCTTCACCTCGACGACACCGTCGCCGATCTCCAGCAGCGAGACGTCGAACGTACCGCCACCGAGGTCGAAGACGAGGATCATCTGCTCGTCCTTGTCGAGGCCGTACGCCAGGGCGGCGGCGGTCGGCTCGTTGACGATGCGCAGCACGTTCAGACCGGCGATCTCGCCGGCCTCCTTGGTGGCCTGGCGCTCGGCGTCGTTGAAGTACGCCGGGACGGTGATGACCGCGTCCGTGACCTTCTCGCCCAGGTAGGACTCGGCGTCCCGCTTCAGCTTCTGCAGCACGAAGGCGCTGATCTGCTGCGGGTTGAAGTCCTTGCCGTCGAGGTTGATCTTCCAGTCGGTGCCCATGTGGCGCTTGACCGACCGGATGGTCCTGTCGACGTTGGTGACGGCCTGACGCTTGGCCACCTCACCGACCAGCACCTCGCCGTTCTTGGCGAAGGCGACGACGGACGGCGTGGTCCTGGCACCCTCGGCGTTGGTGATGACGGTGGGCTCGCCGCCCTCCAGAACGCTGACGACGGAGTTAGTCGTGCCCAGGTCGATGCCGACCGCACGTGCCATGGTGAATCCTCCAGCTGACTTGAGTGGAACGGACTCAAGTGTGCCCGAGGCTCACCGCCGGGTCAACAGACCTGAGCCGCATCGACTCAAGTCTTATCCATCCCTTATGCGCAAGGACGCTCTGACCTGCGGCGATGTGGATTGCCGGGGCGGAGGAGGCGGATATTCAAGTTGACGGCGAGGCACCTGAACGCCGGATGCGCCGGTCTCCGCGTCGTACGGAGCCCTGCCGCGCGGGGCTCTGGGAGCCCCCGCGCCGGACTGCCTCAGGGCACGGAGGACCCGGAAGGGCTCGGTGCGGGGACGGGCGCCGGAGGAGTCTGCGCGCACGCGTGGCGGCGCCCCGGAACCGGATGCGCCGGCACGCGCGCGCGTGGCGCCATCGGCGGTGGGCACGCCCCGGGCAGTCCGCTCCTCGGGCCGCCCACGGGTGCCGGGAACCCGGGACTGCGTGCGCGTACCGGAACCCGGGGTCTGCGCGCGGACGCTGTTGAGTTCGGTCGGCCGCCGCGGCGCGTACGCAGGCACCCGCAGCAGCCCGAGGACGACCGCCAGGGCCGCCCCGGCCACCCACAGTACGGCCGTCGGCTCGGCCCAGCCCGTGTGCACCAGCACCCCGACCAGCACCGCGGCGAAGGTGGCGAGACCGAACAGGACGGTCGCGCCCGGCGGAGTCGGCCCGAGCCGGCGCAGCCGGTGCGCGAGATGGTCGGGGCCGCGGCGCAGCAGGGGACGCCCGGCCAGCTTCCGCGACACGAGGACCAGCACGGCGTCGGCGCTCGCCGTGGCGGTGAGCGCGAACAGCACCGCCACGGTGGAGACCGTGCCGTACCCGGTACGGGTGAGGAGGGCCGCGGAGGCGACCACGAAGCCGGTGAACAGCGAGCCGCCGGACCCGAACGCGACCCGCGCCGGATGCCAGTTGTGCATCAGGAAGCCGGTGAGGGCGGCGGCCAGCACGCTCAGCAGCACCGCGAGGTCGTCCATCACCTCGGCCGCCGCGCACACGCCCACCCCGAACGCGGTGAGCACTCCCACGGTGCCCGCGAGGCCGTCCGCGTGATCGAGTCCCCGGAAGGCGGCGGCCACACAGGCGATCCAGACCACGGCGGCGATCCCGGCCACCGGCCCGATCTCGTCGTACGGCACCACGCAGGCCGCCGCGAGGGCCGTACCGACGAGCAGGAACGGCGTCTTCAGCCGCCATACGTCCGCGGCGGTCCCGAGTACGGCGACCGCCGCGCCCGCGGCGAGCAGCCTGCCCACCCCGTCGCCCAGCGGGGCGGTACCCGTCCAGCCGCCGGCCGCGGCGACCAGGCAGGTGCTGAGCACCACGGCCAGGCCGCCGAGCAGCGGCAAGGGGCGTGCCCGCCTCCTGCGGTCGACGAGACCCAGCCGGAGCGCGAGCACTCGGAGCAGCGCCGAGAGCAGGGCGGCGAGGAGGAGAGCGGTGATGGCGGTGGCGATCCCGTATAGCACGGTTCTTAAATTAGGGGTATATGGGGCGATCGGGTGCGAATAACACGATCGGAACGCGACTGGATTCCCGGGCGGCCCCCAGGCACCCCCCGGACGGCCCTCAAGGTGCCGCTCAGCGACCCAGATCACCCCGCGCCCGGCTGCATTGCGACAGAGGATGGGGGTAGTCTCAGACGGACTACATAAGTTACCGCTCAGTAATCTCGAGGCCGCCTCAGGAGCCCCCATGCAACTCGCCGCGATCATCGTGTCGCTGGTCCTGACCGTGGTCGGCGTCGCGCTGCTCGCCCGTGCCATCGGCCAGTTCATCCGGTACTTCAAGCTGGGCCAGCCCGTACCCGCCGGCACCCGTACCGACAACCCCTACCAGCGCAGCGTGACCCTGGTCCGGGAGTTCCTCGGCCACACCCGGATGAACCGGTGGGGCATCGTGGGCGTCGCCCACTGGTTCGTGGCCGTCGGCTTCCTGACGCTGCCGCCCACCCTCGCGCAGGCGTTCGGCCAGTTGTTCCGGGCCGACTGGACGCTGCCGGTCATCGGCGACTTCCTGCCGTTCGAGATGTACATCGAGTTCATCGGCGTGATGACCGTCCTCGGCATCGCCGTGCTCATCGCGATCCGGCTGCTGAGCCTGCCGTCCCGGCCCGGCCGCAAGTCCCGCTTCGCCGGCTCCAAGGCCGGCCAGGCGTACTTCGTCGAGTACGTCATCCTCACCATCGGCCTCGCGATCTACGTCCTGCGCGGGCTGGAGGGCGCGCTGCACCACGTGGAGCACTACGAGGCCGGGTACTTCGCCTCGTACCCGCTGGTGCTCGCCTTCAAGGGCCTGTCGGCCGGCACCCTGCAGAACCTGGTCTACCTGACCGCGATGATCAAGATCGGCACGTCCTTCGTGTGGATGATCGTGGTCTCCCTGAACACCAACATGGGCGTGGCCTGGCACCGCTTCCTGGCCTTCCCGAACATCTGGTTCAAGCGCGAGGCCGACGGCGGTACGGCCCTGGGCGCCCTTCAGCCCATGACCTCCGGCGGCAAGGCGATCGACTTCACCGACCCCGGCGAGGACGACGTCTTCGGCGTCTCCCAGGTCGAGCAGTTCTCCTGGAAGGGCCTGCTGGACTTCTCCACCTGCACCGAGTGCGGCCGCTGCCAGTCGCAGTGCCCGGCCTGGAACACCGGCAAGCCGCTCTCCCCCAAGCTGCTGATCATGTCGCTGCGCGACCACGCGCACGCCAAGGCCCCGTACCTGCTGGCCGGCGGCGGCAAGTCGATGGAGGGCGAGGAGAAGGCGTCCGCCGAGCAGCTGAAGGACGTCCCGGCGGCGGCGCTCGCGGAGGCCGAGCGCCCGCTGATCGGCACGCTCGAGGCGAGCGGCGTCATCGACCCGGACGTCCTGTGGTCCTGCACCACCTGCGGCGCCTGCGTCGAGCAGTGCCCGGTCGACATCGAGCACGTCGACCACATCGTCGACATGCGCCGCTACCAGGTCATGATCGAGTCCTCGTTCCCGTCCGAGGCGGGCACGATGCTCAAGAACCTGGAGAAGAAGGGCAACCCCTGGGGCCTGGCCAAGAAGCAGCGCCTGGAGTGGACCAAGGAGGTCGACTTCGACGTCCCGGTCGTCGGCAAGGACATCGAGGACCTCTCCGAGGTCGACTACCTGTACTGGGTCGGCTGCGCCGGCGCCCTGGAGGACCGCGCCAAGAAGACCACCAAGGCCTTCGCGGAGCTGCTGCACATCGCGGGCGTGAAGTTCGCGATCATGGGCGGCGACGAGAAGTGCACCGGTGACTCCGCCCGCCGCCTCGGCAACGAGCCCCTGTTCCAGGAACTCGGCATGGAGAACGTCACCGCGCTGAACATGGCCTTCGGCGAGGAGACCGACGACGAGGGCAACGTCACCCCCGAGTCCAGGAAGCCGAAGTCGGCGAAGAGGATCGTCGCCACCTGCCCGCACTGCCTCAACACGCTCGGCAACGAGTACCCGCAGCTCGGCGGCGACTACGAGGTCATCCACCACACCCAGCTGCTCCAGCACCTGGTGGACGAGGGCAAGCTGGTCCCGGTCACCCCGGTCGAGGGCATCATCACCTACCACGACCCCTGCTACCTGGGCCGCCACAACAAGATCTACACGCCTCCGCGCGAGATCATCGGCAAGGTCCCGGGCCTCAGGAACGAGGAGATGCACCGCCACAAGGAGCGCGGCTTCTGCTGCGGCGCCGGCGGCGCCCGGATGTGGATGGAGGAGCGGATCGGCAAGCGCATCAACGACGAGCGCGTCGACGAAGCCCTTTCGCTGAACCCGGACATCGTCTCGACGGCCTGCCCGTTCTGCCTGGTCATGCTCACGGACTCCGTGAACGGCAAGAAGAACGACGGAAAGGCCAAGGAGTCCGTCCAGGTCGTGGACGTCGCCCAGCTGCTCCTCGACTCCGTCAGGACGCCGGTCGACCCGGCGGGCGAGGCGGCCGACGAGAGCGAGCCGGAGCCCGCGCCGGTGAAGTAGGCGGCCCGGCGCCCCCGCGTCCGACGCCCCCGTGCCCGTACGGGCACGGGGGCGTCGCCGTGTTTCCGGGAGCGCTACGCGCTCTTGGGCGCGGCCTGCTGCACGACCTCGAAGGACCACAGGGTGGAGCCGGTGGCCGCGGGCTTCGGCCGCTCCCCTCCCTCACCCCCGCCGGCGCCCTGATGCGCGGCCTTCATCGGCCCCTCCAGCCAGGCCCGGAACGACTCCTCGTCACGCCAGCGCGTGTAGACGAGATAGGTGTCGGTGCCCTCGACAGGGCGCAGGAGCTCGAACCACTCGAACCCGTCGGAGTTCTCGACCGCGTGCGCCCGGGAGGCGAACCGCTTCTCCAGCGTCTCGCGCTGCTCGGCGGGCACGGTCAGTACGTTGATCTTGACTACGCTCATGGTCCCATCCTGCCCGGTGGCCCCCGGGCCGCCACTCAGCGCCTCCGTGGTCGCCGCCATGGTCCGGAAAGCTCCCGCCCGACGCCTCGGAGCACCCCGTGAACGCCCCTGAGAAGAGCCCGGAACGCCCCCTAGGGGATGTCACAGCTCGGACCCAAAGCCCTGCCGGAACACCCGGCCCCGCACGCGACTTGCCGGGCTCGGGTACGTTCGATGACGTGGCTGGATTCAGGAGCGGACGCGGCGGCAGGAACGACCGTGCCCCGCAAGCGCGGACCCAACGACCTCCGTACGGGCGGCAGGCGCCCCAGGCCCCCTCGTACGGCTATCCCCCGGCGCAGCAACGGCCGCCGTACGGAGGCGGCGGCGCCCAGTGGCCCCAGGCCGACGGCAGCGGCTACGGCGGCGGCCAGGGCGAGCCGGAGTACTTCGGCGGCGGCTACCCGCAGGGCGGCCCCGACCCGTACGCGGCCAACAACCCAGGCCACACGCAGGCGTTCGTCGTCGGCGAGGACCCCTACAGCCAGAGTGGGACCTACCGCGCGGGCTCGGCGCCGGCCGGCCCGATCGGCCCGCGTCTGCACTGGACGGACCTGCTGCGGGGCATAGTCCTGTCCCCCAAGCAGACCTTCCTCCAGATGCGCGACTACACGATGTGGGGCCCCGCCCTCATAGTGACGTTCCTCTACGGACTGCTCGCGGTCTTCGGCTTCGACGGCGCCCGCGAGGACGCCATCAACGCCACCCTCTCCAACGCGGTCCCGATCGTCCTGATCACCGCCGTGGCCATAGTGGTCAGCTCCTTCATCCTCGGTGTGGTCACCCACACCCTGGCCCGCCAGCTCGGCGGCGACGGAGCTTGGCAGCCCACGGTCGGACTGTCCATGCTGATCGCGTCGATCACGGACGCGCCGCGTCTCCTCGTCGCCATGTTCCTCGGCGGCGACGCGGGCTTCGTCCAGCTCGTCGGCTGGGCGACCTGGGTCGCGTGCGGCGCCCTGCTGACCCTCATGGTCAGCCGTTCCCACGACCTGCCCTGGCCCAAGGCCCTGGGCGCCTCGGCGATCCAGCTGATCGCACTGCTGTCGATCGTGAAGCTCGGCACGTTCTAGCGTTCCGGCCTTCCAGCAGCCCACCAGCACACAAGGGGCCCGGCGACGATGCGCCGGGCCCCTTGCTCGTCCTCTGCTGTCAGAGCTTGCCGCCGATCTCACACGCCCTGCACGGCGGCTGCCCGCAGGTGCACTGCATGACGGCCTCTACGACCCCGCGGTCGTGGTACAGGCACTCGTCCTTGCAGGTGTGGCGCGGGATGAAGCCCGCCGGGATCTCGCCGGGCCACGGCTCGTGGCCGTCCCGGCAGCGGGCGAACCGCTCGGGATCGGTGGAGTGCAGGTCGTGCATGCTCGACCGTGCCTTGTCCTCCAGCTCCCGCACTCGCTCCACCAGGCTCTTCAGCTCGGCGGCGATGCCGACGTACTGGTCGGTGCCGGTCCTCACGTGCGCGGCCCGCAACGCCATCGCCGCGTTGCCCAGAAACCTGCCGGCGTCCTGAAGGTCGGTCACGTGATGCAACTGAATGCCGTTCACGCCTCGTACCCACACGGCGTCCATGTTGCTCACCGATCCGCCCTCCTTGGTTTTCTGCGAGACAGTATGCGTGGCGCCGGTGCCTCCGCATAAGAAAAATCAATCTATTTACCGAAACTAAAGGTCTCGGTCGCCACCGTCCAGCAAAATTCGGAGTGAGTCGGCTCACTCCTCCCCTCACGGTGGATCTTCCACTGGCCCCCCGCGGCGCCCGGCTGATCAACGAGGCCGCTCGATCATGTGCTGATGCGCACACCGCGGGCTGCCGGAGCAAGAGAAGGGCGGGCGACCCCTCCCCCGACTTGACACGCCCATTGACGAGACGTCTCCTTGAAGAGCGGAAACAGTTGCGGCGATCGCTTTTCCAGCGCGCCGCACACTTCGTGAGCGTCCAGTGGTTTCCGGAGCAATAATGGCCACTTACGAATATCTATGCAGCCATTGCGGCCCTTTCGATGTGAAATTGACGATCGGAACGGCACCCAAGACATATGGCTGCCCTTTCTGTGCGGACGCCGCGAGGCGTCTGTACTCCGCGCCCGGCCTGTCGACGACCTCGAGCGCGTCCGCCGCCCTCCATGAACGGGAGGAGCAGGCCCGTGAGGCCCCGGCAGTGGTCTCCGAAGTGCCGCCGCGCACAAGGCCGGAGCCGCGACCGCACCCCGCGCTCTCGCGGTTGCCGCGTCCCTGACTGTCTCCACCCCACGCGGAGTCAGGAGGTGCGTCCCGGTGGGAAATGTGGGACTCCTCTTTGTCGGTGCAGTGCTCTTCATGAATGGGTTGCTGCTTCTCGGCAAGGTCGACGCCCGAGCAGGAGCAGTGTTCAACCTATTCGTAGGCACCCTGCAGGTAGTGACGCCGACTTACCTCATCTTCACCTCCGGCGGCGACCCCAAGAAGATCCTGGCGGCATCCGGAATCTACCTGTTCGCCTTCACCTACCTCTATGTGGGTATCAGCCTGCTCGCCGACCTCGACACCACCGGGGTCGGCTATTACTCATTGTTTGTGGCAATTGCCGCCCTGGGATATTCGTACGCCAATTTCCGACTCTTGAAGGACTACCCCTTCGGGGCCATCTGGCTCTACTGGGCCTTGCTGTGGTTCCTGTTCTTCCTGCTGCTCGGTCTCAAGATGGACCACCTCAGGATCTATACGGGCTGGATCACCGCGATCGAGGGCTGGGTCACCGGTGTCATTCCCGCGGGGCTGCTGCTCTCCGGCTACTGGAAGCACCCCACCGAGACCGCCATCGCCCTGGGGGTCTTCGGCGTGCTGATGTTCGTGGGGCTGTGGCCGCGCACCCGTCAATCGCCTCAGCCCACCCAAGCCGCTCCGCCGGCCAATGGTGCGGGCGCTCCAACGTCACCGGATCAGAAGTGAGGAGCTGTCATGCCCGAAATCCTCTTCAGCGTGGACCAGAGCAAGTCGATGCGTGAGCAGGACGTTCCCGGACACAACAGGTGGCACCCCGACATCCCCAGCGCCACCATGGTGAAGCCGGGAGCGGAGTTCCGCATCGAGTGCCGCGACTGGACCGACTGCCAGATCGGCAACAACGACTCCGCCAACGATGTGCGCGACATCGACCTGACCGTCCCTCACATGCTCAGCGGGCCGATAGGCGTGGAGGGCGCCGAACCCGGCGACCTGCTCGTCGTCGACATCCTCGACCTCGGTCCCGTGCCGCAGCAGAGCGGGGACGCGGCCGGCCAGGGCTGGGGCTACACCGGCATCTTCGCCAAGACCAACGGCGGAGGCTTCCTGACCGACTACTTCCCGGACTCCTACAAGGCCGTCTGGAACTTCCACGGCCAACAGGCGGTCTCCCGCCACCTGCCCGGCATCCGCTACACCGGAATCACCCACCCCGGGCTGTTCGGAACGGCCCCGTCCGCCGAGATGCTCGGCCGCTGGAACGCCCGCGAGAAGGCGCTGATCGACACCGACCCGAACCGGGTCCCGCCCCTCGCCATACCTCCGGACGCCAGCAACGCGCTCGCCGGCACGGCCACCGGAGACCTCGCCAACCGCATCGCCGCGGAAGGCGCACGCACGGTGCCGGCCCGTGAGAACGGCGGCAACCAGGACATCAAGAACATGACCCGCGGTTCGCGGGCCTTCTTCCCCGTGTACGTCAAGGACGCCAAGCTCTCCGCGGGCGACCTGCACTTCAGCCAGGGCGACGGAGAGATCAGCTTCTGCGGCGCCATCGAGATGGGCGGCTTCATCGACTTCCACGTCGACCTGATCAAGGGCGGCATGGAGAAGTACGGCATCACCACCAACCCGGTGTTCATGCCCGGTAACGTCGAGCCGCGCTACACGGAGTTCATCAGCTTCATCGGTGTCTCCGTCGACCACGACACGGACACCAACTTCTACATGGACGCGACGCTTGCCTACCGGCGGGCCTGCCTCAACGCGGTCGAGTACTTCAAGAGGTTCGGCTACAGCGGCGAGCAGGCCTACCTGCTGCTCGGCTCCGCGCCCATAGAGGGACGCATCAGCGGCATCGTCGACATCCCGAACGCCTGCTGCTCGCTGTACGTGCCCACCGCCATGTTCGACTTCGACGTCCGGCCGTCCGCCACCGGCCCGGTGAAGGCCGACCGCGGCCAGGCGGCACTGACCACCGCCTGACCGGACCGCGCACAGGAACGGCCCCGCAGCGCGTGCT
This sequence comes from Streptomyces sp. NPDC093064, assembly GCF_044754605.1. NCBI lineage: Bacteria > Bacillati > Actinomycetota > Actinomycetes > Kitasatosporales > Streptomycetaceae > Streptomyces > Streptomyces sp. NPDC093064. Next base: position 39,903 of record NZ_JBIVPK010000014.1, on the reverse strand, counting down.
GCGGGGCCGTACGGCGTTCGAGGCGGCGCTACGGGATCTCTCGCTACAGGGCGTCCTTCGAGGGCGTGATCGGCGTACCGGCCTTGCGGCACGGGGGCAGCACGGACCACGGGAAGTTGATCCAGTCGTCGGTGCGCTTCCAGACGTACTCGCACTTCACGAGCGACTGGGACTTCTCGTAGATGACGGCGCTGCGCACCTCGGCGACGGTGTCCAGGCAGAAGTCGCGGACCAGCTTGAGCGTCTTGCCGGTGTCGGCGACGTCGTCCGTGATCAGGACCTTCTTGTCGGAGAAGTCGATGACGTTGGGCACGGGCGCGAGCATGACGGGCATCTCGAGCGTGGTGCCGACGCCGGTGTAGAACTCCACGTTGACCAGGTGGATGTTCTTGCAGTCGAGGGCGTAGGCGAGGCCACCGGCGACGAAGACACCGCCGCGCGCGATGCTGAGCACGATGTCCGGCTCGTACCCGTCGTCGGCGATGGTCTGCGCGAGCTCGCGCACGGCGACACCGAAGTCCTCGTAGGTGAGGTTCTCTCGTATCTCGGTCATGTCGTGGGTGCCCCTCACACCTGCGTGCGGTGGAAGTTGACGTAGGAGCGGGAGGCGGTGGGCCCGCGCTGCCCCTGGTACCGGGAGCCGTAGCGTTCGCTGCCGTACGGGGCCTCGGCGGGCGAGCTGAGCCGGAACAGGCACAGCTGCCCGATCTTCATCCCGGGCCAGAGCTTGATCGGCAGCGTCGCGAGGTTCGACAGCTCCAGGGTCACGTGCCCGGAGAACCCGGGATCGATGAACCCGGCGGTGGAGTGGGTGACCAGCCCGAGCCGCCCGAGCGAGCTCTTGCCCTCGAGCCGGGAGGCGAGGTCGTCGGGAAGCGTGATGACCTCGTACGTCGAAGCGAGGACGAACTCACCCGGGTGCAGGATGAACGGCTCGTCGCCCTCCGGCTCGACCAGCCGGGTGAGGTCGGGCTGCTCGACGGAGGGGTCGATGTGGGGGTAGCGGTGATTCTCGAACACCCGGAAGTAGCGGTCCAGCCGCACATCGATGCTCGACGGCTGCACCATGGATTCGTCGAAGGGATCGATCCGCACCCGCCCGGCGTCGATCTCGGCCCGGATGTCCTTGTCTGAGAGAAGCACGTAGCGAGGATACGCAAGGCGCGCGGAGCCCCCACAATCAGGACGGCTCCACGCGCCGGTACCGCGATGCTGCCGCTACCGCTTCTGAAGTGCCACGGGCACCGCACTGCGGAGCCTGGCACACCGTGGACACCTCATGAGCCGGCCGGGGCCGAGCCGCTCGGCCTGCTGCATCGGGAACGAAGCGGTGCTGAACACGTGCCCCTCGGCACAACGGACGACGGTGCGCTCCATCAAGTCCCTAAAGTCCCTTCCCCAGAACCGCGTCTGGCCTCTCGCCGCCTGACGACAAAAGCCACAGTACGGGATCAAAGAGACGTGCCACCAGACGGCACTCCGGCCTCACAGGACCCCTCTCGCGCACCCCCACCGTACGCCCCAACTCCGTTCCCCCGCAGCGCCACTCCCCTCTTCGAACGCACGCCGGCCCCACGGCTCAAACACCGGGGGCCAGGGATGGGGTACAGTGAGCGCCGGACCCGAACTCCGGTCGGCGTCTTACGCGGGTGTAGTTTAATGGTAGAACATCAGCTTCCCAAGCTGAGAGCGCGAGTTCGATTCTCGTCACCCGCTCCAGCAGAAACCCCCAGGCCAAAGGCCCGGGGGTTCTTTGTTGTCCAGACCGGTAGGCGGCTATCGCGCCCCAGGAGGGACAACACACCACCGACTACGGCTCGCGACCTGCTCAGCGCCACTCCGCGGCCCGTCGGCCGTGGAACCGCCGCTACTCGTTCACCAGCACCGGGATGGAGACCACGGCGGCGGCAGGGGTGCCATGGATGCCCTTGGCGGGGATGGTGAAGTCGATTCCCTCGTTCTCGGCCTGCGGGCCGGAGTGCTCCCCGTGGGCGTGGGCCGCCTCGCCCTCCTCGGCGTGCTCGAAGCTGCCGGTGCCCAGCAGGCGGCCCTGGGCGTCGTAGTAGGCGGCACGCAACTCGAGGGCGATGAGGTCGCTGACGTCGGAGGTGACGACCAGGTGTCCGGTGACGGCGGCCGGTCCCTTGGCGAGGGCGAGCTTGGTGATCCGGACCCGGTCGGTGAAGGGCCCGTCCGAGATACGGACCTCACCGGGGGTGGCGGCGGGGCTGAGGCTGGCCGCCGGAGCGGGGGCGGAACGGGGCGCGGGCAGGGCGAGTTCGCTGGACGTGGCCGACGACGCCGTGCTGTGCGGCCGGCTGTCCTGACCGTTGTCGGCGGAGCAACCGGTGAGTGCGCCGAGCACGAGGACACCCACGGCCGTGGCGGAGGCGACGCGAACACGGGTACGACTGCGGGGGCTGGCGGGAAGGGGCATGGATAGGACTCCTGGTACGTACTCGGGACGGTCGGCGCCCGGCCGACGGCTTCCACGACCCTGGGCTGCCGGCACTGGCCGGTCGGCCTTCGACAGAAGCGGGTGCGGAAACCGGACGGGGCCGGGAACGCGGTATGCGCTCCCGGCCCCGCTTCACGTGATCAGTGCTGCTGCTTGGCCGGCTGCGAGCGGAACAGCGACGTGTACATCTTCCGGTACAGGTCGGTGTTGTCCTGGCTGGCGCCGAAGACGTCGGCGCCGGGGCCGAAGGCGTAGATCGGCACGTCGGCACCGGTGTGGTTGCCCGACAGGTAGGTCAGCCAGAGGCTGGCCTCCGGGGAGCCGTCCTTGACGCCCGCGGGGTCGTCGGCGGTGCGGAAGGTGGCCGGGGCGAAGTTCTTCGCGTCACCCGCGCCGGCGCCGTTGACGATGCCGGTGGAGCGGGTCCGGTCCAGGACGTTGCCACCGGCGCGCGACGGCGTGGAGTTGTTCGCCGTGTTGCCCGAGTCGACGTTCACCGGAGGCGCGGCCGCCTCGGCGTTGGTGAAGCTGCCACGCTCGATGATGTTGAAGCCGGCGCACTCGTGGTCGGCGGTGACGACGACCAGGGTGTGGCCGTCCTTCTTGGCGAAGTCGACCGCGGCCTTGACGGCGTCGTCGAACGCCTTGACCTCGTCAAGGGTCTGCTCAGCGTCGTTGGCGTGCGAGCGCTTGTCGATCAGTGCGCCCTCGATCTGGAGCAGGAAGCCCTTCTTGGAGGCGCCGTCCAGCAGGGAGATGGACTTCTTGGTCATCTCCGCCAGGGTCGGCTCCTGCTTCTCGGCGGCACCCGCCGGAAGCTTGGCCTTGGCGTTCTCCACGGTCAGGTTGCCGCGGTTGAACAGGCCGACGACCTTGCCCTTCTTGGCCTTGTCAAGCTCGGACTTGGTGGCGACCTGCTGGCTGGCGGCGGTCTGCTCGCTGAGCCCCGCGTCACCGAAGCTGCCGAGGACCTGGTAGCCCTGGGCCTTCATCGCCTTCTCGTCGTCCGGCTGGAAGCGGGACAGGCCGCCACCGAAGATGACGTCAGCGACGCCGTTGCGGGCGATCTGCTGGGCGATCGGGGTGATCAGGGTCGTGTCGGCCGGCTTGTTCTCGTACGTGCCGTCAGCGTTCTTCGGCAGGCACGCGGCGTCGGAGTAGGTCGGGCCCTGGCAGCCGCGGAGCAGCGCGTGGCTGAACATGCCGGCCGGGGTGGCGTCGGTGATCTCAGCGGTGGAGACGTTGCCCGTGGCGAAGCCGGCCTTCTTGGCCTGCTCCATCAGGGTCGGCGTGGACTTCTCGTACGAGTCCACGCCGATGGCGGCGTTGTAGGTCTTCACGCCGGACGCCCAGGCGGTGGCCGAGCTGGCGGAGTCGGTGACCAGTGCGGGCTGGTCGCTGTCCTTCTCGACGGCGTACGTCGAGACGGCGCCGTAGACGGGCAGGCGCTCCATGTTGAGCTTGCCCGCGGCGCCGTAGAAGCGCTCACGCCCGGCGGTGACGTGGGTGCGGCCCATGCCGTCGCCGAGCAGGTAGATGACGTTTCGGATGTCCTTGCCCTTGGCAGGGGTGTCCTTGGGCGCGGAGTTGGCCGCCGCCGGCATGCTGGCGGCCAGCGCGCCCGCAGTGGCGAGGACCGTCAGGATTCTGACGGATTTGCGCATCGCCGATGCTCCTCGATCGATGAGGCGTTCACGGCTCCTCTTGTGGCAGCCATGAACGCGCCCGGCGGGATACCGGGTAAAGGCACGTTAAAGGCGGGTCGTGAACCGGCTGCCACCGTTGGGTGTACTGAACCCGAACACGTCCGAGGAATGTTGGAGCAATGCACCGATATGTCCTTCGAAGAGAGCCCCAGACCTGCGCACGCCGATGCGCGAGTCGGAACGGCGGGTCGCCAGGATCTCGTCCAGCCGCGAGAGTTCCTGGAAGTTGTCCGCGTTCACCGCGACCCCCAGGCTCAGTGCCCGGACCAGTTCGGCCCGTGTCTTGGCGGGGGAGTCGAACACGATGTGTGCGGGTTCGAAGCCCGCCTCCAGCGCCTGGGCGCCCTGGAGCCGGGAAAGGGTCCGCTTCAGCGCGGCATCGTTGACCCTCGGATGGATGACCTCGACGAGTACGGCAGCCGAGGTGAAGACCGGCAGATCGGCGTCACGGCGCCGCCTCCGAGGTCCTGCCCGCTGCTACCGGCCAGGCACTCCAGCGGTACGGCCTAGAAGCGGCGCGCGGGCTCCGGCTGTTTCGAGTGCGGAGGCCCTGTGGAGTGCTCCACAGGGCCTTCGCCGTCCACCGGTCAGACGTTGTCCGCGGCCTTGCGGCGGCGTACGGCGAGAACCGCTCCGGCGCCGAGTACGACGGTGACGGCGCTCGCGAGAGCGAGCGGCGCCATCGCGGAGGACGTACCGGTCGCGGCGAGGTTGCCGTCGGTGTCGGTTCCGGTGGGCGTCACCTGCACCGCCTGCTTGGACGTGCCGCCCTGTGGCGAAGCGCCCGTATCCGTGCCGGGCTTCGCGGCGTCCGGCCGCTTGTCGTCGTCCTCGCCGGGCTGGCCGGGCTCGGCTTCGTCGACCGGGCCGGTCTTGCTGCCCGCGGGCAGAAGTTCGAAGTCGTAGCGCTTCATCGGGCCCAGGACGCAGGGGTTGTACGCGTCGGAGGCGTCACCGGCGAACAGGGCGAAGGCATCGGCGGCCTGGGCCGCGGAGTCGACCTGCATCCGCAGTTTCACGTCGTTCTGCTCGCCCGGCTTCATGGTGTCGATGTGCGCGATGTGCTCGGGACCGTCGCCGTTGAGGGCGTGCCAGCCCGAGCCGTTGGACCATTCCACCTCCAAGTCACTCTTCTCACCGCGGTGTTCGTCGGTCACATGGAAGAACACCAGGGGGTCCACGGTCAGCGTGCGCTCGGTTCCGTTGGTCACGCGCAGGGTGAAATCGACGGTGGTCCCGGCAACGACCTCGGACGGCAGCCCCACCGCGAGCGAGGTCAGCCCGTCCTCACGGACGCACTCCTTGGCGGTGGCGAGTGCTTCTTCGGCGGCCTCCTTGGCCTTGAGGGCCTCCTTGGGAGCGTCCTGGACCAGGCTGTACTCGCGGAAGGCCGCCACCCTGGCGTCGTCCAGCGCGGTGTGCGCGTCCTTTGCCGCGGCGTCGGCGCCCTGCTTGGCCTCGACCGCCTTCGCCAGATCGCTCTTGGCGGCCTCGAGGGCTTGCTGCGCCTCGGCCTTCTCGGTGTCGTCCTGGGCCGCTTCCAGCTTGGCCTCGGCGTCCGCGACGGCCTTCTCGGCCGCGTCCTTGGCGCCGGACGCTTCCTTGGCCGCCTTGTCCGCGGCGATCGTGGCCGCCTTGAGCGGGTGCGTGTCGGAGTCCAGGGAGTCCAGGGCGGCCTTGAGCTTCTTCTGCCCTTCCTCCTTGGCGATGACGGCTTCCTCGTACGCCTTCTGCGCGTCGGAGGCGGCCTTCACCAGTTCCGCGTACGTCGGCTGGTTCTGCGTCTGTGCCGCGGACGTCCCGGCGGCGAGTGCCGGAGTGGCGGCGAAGAGCACAACCTGCGTGGTTGCCGCCACGGCGACGGCCACGGCGAGGGTACGGCGATATTTCACGGGCGCCCTTTCTTGGTCGGAGACGAAGGAGAACGGCCACCGAAAATCGCGCATAGGGCAGCCTGGATCCCGGCGAGCGTATAGGCCAAGTAAAGGGTGGGGTGGTGTTTTTCCGTCCTGCACATCCCCATGAGGGAAAGCATCACGGATGAAAGGGGCGAATGCGGATGGTTGTTCAGGACGCCTGCATTTCTCTGTGACTTATATCACTGACACGCAGGCGGCGTCCGAGGCATCCGGGCGCTGCGTCCGGGCTGCCGGGCCGGCACGCTTCGCCTCCGGCACGAGTAAGCGAGCACTGACGAGCCATGGCAGCCACGGGTGTTGGCGGGCGGATCACCGTGGCCGGGCCCAGAGGCTTGGCTCCTCTGCGGTACGGATCCCTTCGCCGTCTCCGTAGAACGAGACGCTCCGCACGGAGTGTGGATTTTGACATGCCGAATCGTGGAGCTTTCTCGCCGGCGCCGCTCATGAGGCAGAGAACAAGCGCGCCGCGGTGCGCGGGATTGGATTTCTCCCAGGAATTTCGGCCACCGGAAGCGCCTCCGGAAAAGACCGGCGAGTTCCTGCACGTCCCGGTCATGGGCACAGGAGCGGCAGGTGATCAGATGTCGGGCCGGCCGGGCTCGGGGCGGGGGGCTTCCAGGCGCAGGACCAGGGCGCGCAGGGCGCGGAGTTCGGCGTCCAGTGCCTGGGCGCCGGCGCGGGTGAGGGCCACCCAGGTACGGGGGCGCCGGCCGGCGTAGCCCTTCTCCAAGGTGATCAGCCTGGATTCCTCCAGCACCTTCAGGTGCCGGGAGAGATTGCCGTCGGTGACGCCGAGTTGCTTCTTCAGGAAGCCGAACTCGACCCGGTTGGCCTCTCTGGCGATGGTGAGGATGCCGAGCCGCACGCGCTGGTGGACGGTGTCGTCCAGCGACTGGGTCGGATGGGGTCCTTCCAGTTCGGCCCGCGCAGCGGTCGAGTCCCCGACGCTCATGAGGCAACCGTACTCGCGTCGACGGAGCCGAGCGTGGCGCGATGACGGGCCGCCGCCCGCTCGACCACGCCGGCGACCAGCAGGATGGCGGCGAGCAGGAGCGCCTTGGCCTGCGGTCCGTCGGTCCAGCCGGGGTGGGCGGGGTTCTGCCAGAAAAGCCATCCGGTGCCCCAGGAGGCACCGAGGTAGGCGGTGAGCAGCAGGCCATGAGCGATGCCCGCGGCCACGGCGATCCAGCTGCGTTCGGCCACCCCGAGGGCGAGCAGGCCGATACCGACCAGGTACCACGGGGAGGCATAGCTGTTCTCCAGCAGGTGGACCTCCCAGGGCTGACGCATGGCGAACAGCAGGGCCATCAGGGCGCCCGTGATCGCCACGGTGGCGATGGCGGTCGTACTGATCCACACGCGGCGGCGGGGGACGACACCGCGGGCCTCGCCACGCAGGCGGTACCAGCGGGCGAAGACGAACCAGGCCAGGGGGAGGAGCGCGAACCACACGCCCCACGCCGCGAAGCGCAGGACGGCGCCGTCGAACTCGCCCCTCAGACAGGGGGTTCCCGGTTCGTGGACGACGCACAGGCCGGTCAACTCGGCGTAGGCGAAGGCCGGATAGGAGCCGATGCTTCGGCCGTGGGCCCCGAAGTTGAAGGCGTACCGGGCGATCGGAGCGGCCGCCAGCGCCAGAAGACCGAAGCCCAGCAGGGAGACCCACGAGCCGTTCATCTGCGCGCGGGTACTGGCCCGCAGGCCCTCCGTCGCCGCCAGCAGGCCGGCCGCGCGCGCCCTCGGTTCGGATCCCGCGCTGCTCAACGACGGTGTTCCCATTCCCACGATGTCCCCCCTGCGGTCGCGCTTCGAACAGCGCTGGGCAGCAGGCCGCCGGTCGGCCTGCTCCCACCCCAACTACTCTGCAGCGCAGAGTACATGGTGTGCAAGAGTAAGTGGCCGCACGGCGACTGAAACGGTGACCGAAGCCGTGGTCGAAGCGGAACCCGCCGCGGCCGAAACCGTGATCGAAAGAGCCGAACCCGCCGCGGCCGTGCCGGCTGTGCCGATCGCGGCGCCGCCGGCCATCACAACGGTGGCCGCGGACGCGGCGGCGAGGCGCCGTGCGCTTTGTACTCGCACGGTGAACGCACTCTTCCTTCTGCCGCATCGGCCCGTGCCGCCGTGGCCTGCGCGGTCTTGGCGGTGCGAGACGGACGACCGCCGCCGCGGGAGGCGGCGGCACGGTCTTGGGCGCCATCCCGGGCGTTCGGGGAGCGCGTCTCGCATCCGGATCCCCGCCGCACGGGAGCCGGCCGACCAGGGAGGTGTCCACAGGTTGCAGCCGTACTTCGCGTACGTGAGCGAGGCCCTTTTGGATTGCTGCTCCGGCGGTCCGACCCGCCGCAGTGAGCCGCGGACGGCGGGTCAGGATCCGCGGTGCATCAAGGCGTTCCGGTCCAGGGTGGCCAGGACGGTGTTGACCGCGACCACGACGGCGAAGACGGTGGCCCACCTGTCCCGGCCGACGGCGTACAGGGCAGCCACCGCGGCGCCGAACACCAGCGCCTTCACGGCCAGAACGCCCAGCAACGGCAGCGCCACCCGGGCCTTCGGGGCGGCGAACAGACCCCACACGACGGCCGCCGCCGCGGGAGCGGCGACGGCGAGGACGAGACGCGCGGCCGTGTGGTCCGCGCTCTGCCACCCCCACCAGGCGAGGGCGGCCAGGGCCAGCACCTCCAGGAGGAACGCCAGCCCTTCATTGATCACGTGCGACGAGCCGGGAAGCGTCACCGGGAGTCGCCCTCCGTCGCCTTCGTCACCTTCATCGCCTTCGTCACGTGCACGGCCGCCAGTTCCAGCAGTTCGTCGACCGACCACTGGTCGTAGACGTGCTCACCGTACTTGGCGGCGAGGACCCGGCCGTCGGGTGCGACGAGGAAGTCGGCGGGGAGGCCCATCCGGCGATCGTCCCGCTCGCCATCTCCCACCGGCACCACTCCCTCGGGGTGCTGCGCTGGTCGGAGGCCGTGCTCGCCGTCCTCACCGAGGCGGGCGTCACGGGCGAGCGGCGGGTCGTCGCCCTGCGCGGACTGCTCAGTTACGTCATCGGGGCCATCCAGCTCGAACAACTCGGGGCCCTGTCCGGTCCGGGCACCGTGGCCATCATCGAGCTGCCGTCCGCCGAGTTCCCGCACATGGCGGAGACCGCCCGGGACGCCCGGAACGTCGGCGCCGACCAGGAGTTCCTGGGAGGACTCGCCCTGTTCCTCGATGGCCTCGGCGACCTCGACGCCTGACGACTGCCTGAAGGCGGCCTGAGGCGCACGGCGTGCCTGACGGCATGCGCCGTCCGTGCCGACGGCGACCGAGCCGTGCCCGCCCGTGAACACGCCGTGCACCGTCCTGGCCGGACCGCTCGGCAGAGGCCGGGTGTGACGGGATAGGGCCTCCATACGCTGAGGCAGTCGGAATGAGCAGCGAGGGCGTCGGATCCGTAGAGCGAACGAGTAGCAACCGCATGGGATGGACACGGGTATGGGCGACCGATACAGCGACGGTGGGGGCGTGGACCGCCGACGCGCCGGCACGGGCGGCCGCGGGCCCGGCGGCGACGGCGACACCCGCGCCACCGCGCTGGAACCCGCCCTCCGCAGCGCCCTGTGCGCCGAGGCCCTCGACGCGTCGGCCGAACAGCGGGCCGTGGCCGCCTTCCGGGCCGCCCGGGCGGAAGGCGTCCACCAGCAGGCACGGGTGCGGAGACGGGACGACTGGCGACCGCGGCGCGTCCCGGGGCGGCGTTCGGTGCGGGCCGCCATCGCCGTGTTCTTCGCCGGCCTGACGTTCAGCGGCGTGGCGATCGCGGCGATCGGCTCACCGAAGTCCGACGGGAAGGCGGGGGACGACGATCACGCACGGCGGCATCCGTCGCCCACCGCTCCCCAGGCTCCGTCGCCCGACCGGTCGCCCGCACCGGCGCCCGCCGACGCCGCACCGTCCGGGCCCGCCTCCCCCACTCCCGTTCCCTCCGTGACCCGGGACCACCCGCCGACGGCCAAGGACATCCAGGCCCACTGCCGCGCGTACGCGGCGGTGAAGGACCGCGGCAAGGCGCTGGAGTCGACGGCCTGGAAGCGGTTCATCGAGGCCGCCGGAGGCGAGGACAACGTCGACGCCTACTGCGCCGACCAGTTGGCGCAGACCGAGACCGGCAACCCGGGCAAGGGGAGCGGCTCGGACAACGGGAACGTCCCCGGAAGCGGGAACAGCTCCGGGAGCGGGAACAGCCCCGGGAGCGGAAGCAACCCCGGCAGCGCGAGCGACCCGAGCAGGGAGAACGGACAGCCGAACGGCAACTCGGCCGTCGAGAAGAACGCGAAGACCGCGAAGACCGCGAAGAACGAGAAGAACGGACAGACCAGTCCACCGGGCCGCGCTCCCGAGGCCGGCGCGGCGAAGACCGGGCAATCCGGCGGCCAATCCGGCACGTGAACGCTTGGAATCGCATGGAATTCCGTGGAATCACGTGGAATGCGGCATGCAAGTTGTGACGCACTGAGTGACGCGATGAGCGCCTTACTGCACAGTTGTGTCGACTTCGTGTCAGTGCACCGGGACCCGTGACATTCGATGCTCCAGCAGCGCTGAACCTAGTGACCCCGGGCGGGGTCAGGCCGCCTGCTCTCCGGGGGGAGGTACGCGGGCGGCATCGTGGCAGGGGCAGACTCGTTCGCACCCCCCCGTGGCGGGTCTGCCCCTGCTTCATCACTTGGCCGGTGTTTCGTCACTCGGCCGGCCCGGCGGCCGCATGAGCCCGCCGCCGGAGCGTTCCCCGCGGATTTGCCTGGTCGTGGCGCTGCCGTGCGGGCCGGGCTGGACGGCCGCGAGCGCGAGGACGCCCTTGGCCGCGACCGCCCGCCCTCAAGAGGCCGTGATCGGCCCGGCGGCAATACGACGGCGCCTGAAGCAACCCGATCTCCAACTGCTACCGTCTACCAATCTGTAGACGTTCATCCCTCGGACGGCCAGACTTCACGAGGGTTCCACTTCTGCGTCCGCGTGTGTTCACACGCGTTCCCCGGAGCGCTCACGCACGTGGACCCATGGCCCGGAGATCCACCTGATGACGACTTCCTCCCCGCCCGCCACGGGGCTCGACGGCGCGGCCATCGACGGCGGCCTCTACACCGACGTCACCAACTTCGCTCGGGACACGCACTGGCTGAACGAGCCCGCCGCGCTCTTCTCCGACCTCGGCATGGGCCTGTTCGCGCTCTTCCTGCTGGTGGCCTGGTGGCGTGCCCGGCGCCAGGAGAACACGGTCATGGCCGCCGTACTGGCCACGCCGTTCGCCGTGGTCCTGGCGTACGTCGTCAACAGCGGGATCAAGAACGTCTTCGAGGAACCGCGCCCCTGCCGGGCCCTCCCGCACGACTTCCTCATCGAGGCGTGTCCCCCGGTCGACGACTACGCCTTCCCCAGCAACCACACCACGGTCGCCTTCGCGTTCGCGGTGGCCCTGCTCGTCATCAACCGGTGGCTGGGGTCCATCGCCCTGCTCGCGGCCGTGGCGATGGGGGCCTCGCGCGTCTACGTCGGCGCCCACTACCCCCATGACGTCGGCGTCGGCGCCCTGGTGGGGACCGTCGTCACCCTGATCGTCGTGCTGATGGCGCGCCGGTTCGCCCCGCCGCTGGTGGAACGGCTGGGCGCCGGGCCCCTGGGCCCGCTGCTCGTCGCCCGGACCGCGAAGCGGGCCCGGCCGACGGCGCGCACGGGCCGGGCGGCGGCGCGGGCCCGGATCTAGCGTCCCGACAGGCAACGGCGCCTCTCGTCGGATCAGGAGCGGACCGCCCGGCCGGCTCTGGCCCAGTTCGCGTGCAGCTTGTCGAGGTAGGACCGGGCCTGGCTGCCGGGGGTGGCCCCGCGGGCGAAGGCGAGCATGTTGCCCTGGCCGGTGTTGTAACCGAGGGCCAGCAGATCGCTCCTGCTGTACGGGGCCGGCCAGTGGGCGGGCAGCACGGCCGCGAGGTCGTGCAGGTACCAGGCCGCGGCCTCGACGGCGAGGTCGCGGTCGTCGGGCAGCTCGTCCCAGGAGCGGTTCGCGAAGTCACGGTTCTTCTTGGTGGCGTCGAAGGTCACACGGTGCATGTTGGCGATGCCGAAGGCGGCGTCCGGCTTGTACTTCTGCCAGGCCCGTTCGAGACCGGGCTCGTGGGGCTTGTACGACTCGTTGTAGAGGATCGCCATCAGCAGCTGGGCGCTGACGCCCGCCTGGCCGGCCCTCCGGCGCACCTGGGTGGCGTGGTCGGCCGGGTCGTACGGTCCCGTGGTCGCCGTCGCCGAGGGTCGCGCCGGGCCGGTGGACGGGGCCGGGACCGCCGGCGCGGGCCGGGGAGCGGAGCCGGAGGGCAGCCCGCCGACCGCGCGCACGGCGATGTAGCAGGCGGCGGCCAGAAGCACCACCGCCGGCCAGCGCCGGCGCGACCGGGTACCGGTCATGTCCCGTCCTCTCCGTCCCGCTCCCCGGGCCCGACGGAGCCGGTCACTCCTCGTAGTAGTTGTTGATCACCACGTCCGGCTCGTCGTCGTCGAACGCCTCGTTCAGCAGGGCCCCGCCGACCAGGCCGGCCGCGCCGGCGCCGATGAGCGCGCCGGTGCCGAAGCGGCGGCCGCCCTGCTGCTGGTCGCCCTGGGGAGCCGGGTAGCCCTGCTGCGGGTACCCCTGTTGCGGATAGCCCTGCTGCGGATAGCCCTGCTGGGCCTGGGGATACCCGGAGCTCATCGGCTGGGGCGGGGTGTAGAACGGCGGCGCGGTGGTCTGGACGCGCTGCGCGCACTCGGCGCACGCCTGGACCGGCCGGGGCACGCCCCACTGCGGGTACCAGCTGACGCTCGTCGTGCCGGGGCCGTGGCCGGGGTCGAAGAAGCAGGTCATGTCGGGGCTCCTCGTGGGGTGCGGCGGTGCGGCGACGGCCGGCGGCTGGGGGGACACCAGGGTCGGTGTCGGCGTCACGAGGACGGCGGGCAGGGGCGGGGGCGTGGGCATGGGCGCCGGCGGGGTCGTCCCGTACGCCCCCGCACCGGGGCCCGGGATGGACGCGGCCGGGCTCGGAGCCGGACTCGGGGCCGGGTCGGCCCTCTCCCGCAGGACGTCCACGCCGTAGTCGGCGGCGATGCCCGCGAGGCCCGAGGCGTACCCCTGGCCGACCGCCCGGAACTTCCACTCCGCGCCGTGCCGGTACAGCTCGCCGAAGACCAGCGCCGTCTCACCGGCCAGGCCGCCGGCCGCCAGGTCGTACCGGGCGAGTTCGGCACCGCTCTCCTGGTCGAGCACGCGGATGTGGGCACGCTGCACTTGGCCGAAGGACTGCCCGCGGGCCGCTCCCTCGTAGAGCGAGACCGGGAAGACCACCTTCGTGACCTCGTCGGGCACACGGGTCAGGTCGACGCCGATCTCCTGGTCGCCGCCGACGACGGGGCTGCCGCCGCTGTGGCGGACCGAACCGTCGGGGCTGCTCAGGTTGTTGAAGAAGACGAAGTGCCGTTCGGACAGCACCTTGCCGGACGCGTCGCACAACAGCGCGCTGGCGTCCAGCTCGTATCCGGCATCCGCCTGCCAGCCCAGCCCGACCGTGACCGCCCTCAGGCCGGGAGCCTGCTTGCTCAGCGAGACGTTGCCGCCCTTGGTCAAGGGCACACTCATCGAACTCCTCCGCAGCTTTTCCGGTCCCCCGTGTTCATGGAGGTCAACGCGCGTGCCCTCCTCGGCAGTTCCAGGATTGCGCAATAATGAAAATATGTGGCTGGATGCGGATCGGCCAGGCAACCACGGGCGCCGTACCTCGCGTCCTGGCCATAGCAGGCATCCGGAACCATGCGATCGGGTAACCAACACTCCTGGAGGACAGGCGACGTGAGCATCATCGGCTGGATCATCCTCGGACTGCTAGCCGGGGCCATCGCCAAGATCCTGCTGCCGGGGCGGGACCCGGGCGGACTGATCGGCACGACTCTCATCGGCATCGCGGGCGCGTTCGTGGGCGGGTGGCTCTCCGCCAGGTTCCTCGACCGGCCCGTGGAGAGCAACTTCTTCGACCTCTACACCTGGGGCGCGGCCATCGGCGGCTCGCTCGTGCTGCTCATCGGCTACCGCCTCCTGTTCGGCAACTCGCGGAACTGATCGGCGGCACCGCCCGGGAAGCGCTCACTCCTCCTCGGCCGGCGACGGGCACCGGTAGGCGTGGGCCCGGCGGCGGTCGCGGCGGACCAGAACGGTCGTACTGGCCGCCACGATCAGCGTGGCGGTGCTGAGCGGGACCAGGAAGGGCGTCATCAAGGCTATCGCCGCGATGACCGCCGTCATCGTCTCCATCGTGGTCACTCCTCCTTTGCGTGCTCGGCCGCGTGCCGGGCCCGGGAGGCGGTGCGGCCGGTCAGGGCGGCCTCGATGGCACCCATCCGGTCGGCCAGCAGAGCAAGGGCGGCGGTCGCGCGCGTGAGGGGATCCCCGGCCGGGCCGCCGAGGGCCTGCGCACGGACGTGGGCCGACTTCAACTCGGCCCAGCGAGTGGCCTGGTGCGAGGTCAGGGTGCCGCGCAGTTCGGCCAGTTTCAGCAGGTTGGCCTCGGCTCCCGTGGTGAGGGTCTGCGCCTCGGCGGTGAAGTGGTCGTCGAGGACGGCGGACAGTTCGGCGCCGTTCATGACGGGCCGCAGCCGCTGGGCGATCTTGTTCATGGTGCGGTAGGAGCCCTGGAGCCGGAACGGCGGCTCGGTGCGCGTCGCATCGGACTGGGCGGCGGAGGCGATGTAGGCGGCGTTGACCGCGAGGACCGTCTCGCGCGCGCTGAGCAGATGGCGCAGCACGGACACGATCTGCTCGACCTCGGCGGGCGCGTAGGGGTGCCCGAGCCGGTCGGCGCGGGCCGCGGGGTCGTGGCCCGCGAGCCGGAGAAACAGGTCCAGGTCGCGGCGGTCGCGGCCGGCCAGCGGGGCCAGCACCGGGTTCGCGGTGAGCGCGTTCTCCAGGAAGCTGAGCGCGAAGACGTCCTCCTTGCCGGTGAGGACGTCGCCGAGGTTCCAGACGTCGGCGCGGTTGGCGAGCATGTCGGGGACGCGGAAGCGCTCGCCCGACTCGGTGTACGGGTTGCCGGTCATGCAGACGGCGAACCGCTTGCCGCGCAGGTCGTAGGTGCGCGCCTCGCCGTTCCGGACGCCCTCGACACGGCGGGTGGCGTCGCACAGCGGGATGAACTTCTGGAGCAGCTCCGGTGAGGTGTGCTGGATGTCGTCCAGGAGCAGCAGGGTGTTGTTGCCCGCCGCCAGCGCGAAGTTGATCTTCTCGATCTCCTGGCGGGCGGTGGCGTTGGGGGCCTCGGCCGGGTCCAGCGAGGTGACGGCGTGGCCGAGCGCCGGGCCGCTGATCTTGACCAGCATCAGGCCGAGGCGGTCGGCGACGTACTCCATCAGCGTGGTCTTGCCGTAGCCGGGCGGCGAGACGAGCAGCAGCAGGCCGCCGGTGTCGGTGCGCTTGGTCTCGCCCGCGGTGCCGAGCTGGCGGGCGAGGCTGTCGCCGATGAGCGGCAGGTAGACCTCGTCGATGAGCCGGTTGCGGACGAACGCGGCCATGGAGCGCGGGCGGTGGTCGTCCAGGCGCAGCCGGGCCCGCTCGGTGTCGACCAGGGCGGTGCGGCGGCGCTGGTAGGCACGGAAAGCGGGTGCCTCCCGTGTCTCGAAGCGTTCGGTGCGGGCCAGGAACTCGTCGATCCGCAGGGTGAGGTTGCGGCCCTCGATGCGCGGGTGGGTGCCGAGCAGGCCCTCGACCGTGGTCACCGGGGAGACCTCGGACTCGTAGCGGGGCAGGTCCGGGCACAGCTCGGCGGCCACCGCCTCGGCCAGGTCACCGGCGGTGGTCTCGGTACCGGTGGAGGTGACGTACGCCGACAGCCACGCCTCGGCCAGCTGGCGCCGAGCGGCGAGGTCGTCGAGCGCGGCCAGGTCCTCGTCGTAGGCGGAACTGCCCACGGTGCGCCGGAACTTGTCGAGCAGGGTGCGAGTGGCGACGCTGATGACGAACCCCTCGGGTCCGCTCGTCAGCTCCTGGAACAGATACGCCGCGGCAGCGGGCGCCAGATCGCCCGCGCCCAGGGAGGCCGGTCCCTGGCCGCCCGGGGCGGCCGGCCAGGTCTCGAGGGCCGCCGCGAGTTCCGCCGCGAGTTCGGCGATGGCGGGGGACGGGCCGAAGGCGTCGCGGGCGCGGGCCAGGGAGGCCGCTCGCCGGGTCCAGGCCGTACGGGCCTCGGCGGTGGTGCCGTGCGCCCAGAACAACTGGGCGGCGGCCCGCGCGGCGGGTTCGTGGCGCAGGGGTCCGGCCTGCTCGTACAGGGGGAGCAGGGCGGTGAGGATCGCCGTCGCGTCGTGGTCGTGGACGCCGCGCTCGTAGCCCTCGTCGTACGCCTCCTCCGCGGCCCCGCGCACCAGGGCCGGCAGGTCGGCCTCGGCCGGCGCGGCCGCGCCGTGGCGGCGCAGCAGCCGGGCGGCGAGGTGTTCGGCGCGGTAGACCTCGGGCGACTCGGACGGCAGCCGCCGGTCCCAGTACGGGCGTGTGTCCGCGAAGCCCGGGTCGGTGACCGGGGCGCGGTAGTCGGTGCCGGACAGGGCGAAGGCGAGGCCGTCGCCGTGCGGGACCAGGGTGAGGTCGAGCGGCTGGGTGGTGACGGCGAAGCGGTGGGTGCCCAGGCGAAGGGTGCGGCCGCCGTCGGCGTACAGGTCGGTGCGGTCGCGCAGTGCGCGGGCCGCCTCCTGGCGGGCGGACTTCAGGCGGCCGCTCAGTTCTTCCGCCCGTACCGGGTCGCCGAGTTCGCGCAGTTCCTCGGCGGTGCGGCGGGCCTTGGCGACCAGCGGGTCGGAGGCGAAGAAGGTGCTGACGGCGTCGGCGTCGGCGAGCGTGGCCGCGCGCCGGGCGATCGTCTCCAGCACCCGGCCCGCGGACGCGGCGAGTTGTTCGGCGCGGCGGGCGCGGGCGTCCAGGAGGCCCTGCTTGCGGCCGGAGAAGGCCTCGTAGATCTCGGTGCGCTTGTCGGTCAGCTCGCCGACGAAGTCGTCGAACTCCGCGAAGCGGGACTCCAGGTTCTCCAGCCGCACCAGCATGGAGGCGAGTTGCTCGTCGCAGGACTCCGGATCGTCCGCGGACGCGAGCGCGCCGGTGACGGCCTGGCCGAGCAGCGCGAACTCGGCCGCGAACTCGGCGCGTCCCTCCTGGTCGCGCAGTTCGCGGCGGCGGGCGTCGAGCAGGGCACGGGCTCGGTTGGCACCGCCCAGCACCTCGGCGACGCGTTCCAGGACGGAGGTGCGCACGGTGGCGTCGCCGATGTCGAGGCCGGCGACGACCTCGGTGACCGTGCGCAGCGAGCCGGCGAGGTCGTCGAGCCGGCCGGCGACCGGTGCCGCCTCGGCGACGCTGCCGATCGACTCGGCGTCGGCGGCAAGGCGTTCGACCTCCCCGTGGTGGTCGGCGAAGGCGTCCTCGCGGGCCAGGAAGGCGACCGCCCGCTGCCCGAACGTGGCGAGGTCGGCCTCCGCCTCGGCGGCCAGCTCGTCGATGCGGGCGGTGTCGGCGTACCGCATCTCCTTCAGGGTCAGCAAGTGGCCCTGGGACTGCCTCAGTTCGCTCAGGCCGCCGACCCAGGCGGCGGCCCCGCGCGGTGCCTCGCCGCGCAGTCGGCGCACCACCGCGGCGAGCCGGCCGGCGGCCGCTTCGAGCGCGTCGGCGGCCTGCCGGGTCAGCGCCTGTACGGTACGGAACTCCTCCAGCACCTGTTCGGCGGTGGCCCGTACGGCGTCCAGCGGGGTGCGCAGGTCCCCCAGTTCCTCCTCGCCCAGCCAGTGGTGGCTGTCGAGGGCGCGGACGCAGGAGGCGGCCAGCGCCTCGTACACCTCGGTGGTCGGCGTGGTCTCGGCGACGGCGCGGCTGATGGACAGGCAGTCGGAGATGCCGCGTACCAGGTCGGCGTTGCCGACCCGGCGAATGGGGTCTCCCCTGTTCGAACGAAGTTGAGAACTTGGGGAAGGTCCGGTGCCCGTGGATCCCGCGTGGGTGTCGGAGACGTAGGGGGAGCTCCACAGCTGGAGGGGGTGCACGCGGCCCGGCTCGTCGGGGCCGGCCGAGGGGTCCGTGCGCAGCGCCATCAGCGTGCCGTCGTCGAACAGCGCCCAGCCGTGGCAGGACAGCGGGGTGGCGACCTCCTCGCGGATGGTGTTGTACGACAGCAGCAGGCTGCGTCCCTCGGCGGGCGCGTGGAAGGCGTACAGCACGTCCTCGCCGTAGGGCGAACGCACCTCGCGCTCGAACTCCAGGCCCGTGCTGTCCAGTTCGTAGGCCTTGTGGGCGCCGGTGGCCAGGCAGTAGCCCCCGGGGAACACGATGCCCTGGTCGTCGGGCAGGCGGCGGCAGGCCTGCCCGATGCCGTCGAGGCGGACCACGGCCCTGGTGAGGGTGTGGAAGACGAGGTAGCGGTGGGCCTGCTCCTTGTAGGGGCGGATCCGCAGCAGGATCAGCGGGCCCACGCTCGCGTGCGCGATGTCCGCGTCGGCGAGGGCCTGCAGCGGCTCGTCGACCGGCTCGCTGTGGATGCCCTCGCCGGTCTCGGTGTCGTCCTCCGTCTTGACGGTGAGGTGGCCGCCGACGGTGGAGACGAAGATCTCGCCGCGCACGGAGACGTGCGGGTGGCGGCCCAGGACGTGGTCCCCGCGGCCGGTCGCGGTCCACTCGAAGTCGTGGGACGGCGGCGGCACATGGTCGCGTTCGCCGCGCCCGTCCACGAACGCCGCCCGGCCGTCGGCGGTGAGCGTCCAGCGCAGCACCCGGATGTCGCCGGCCTTCTCGCCGGTCCGGAAGACGGCCAGCAGCCGGCCCTCCAGGCGGCGCAGGCTCAGCAGCCGGGCCTGCCGGTAGTAGCGGTGCAGGGCCCCGAACTCCCGTACGAAGGCGGGGTCGTCGAGGAGTCCGGGCACCGCGTCCTCGGGCAGCCGGTTCAGTTCCCGGTCGTACAGCGCGAAGACGTCGCCGACCTCGGGTTCGGGCCGGTTGCCGTTGTATCCGAACAGCAGGCGGTCGCCGACGGCCACGACGTCGCGGGGCACGCTGGGGTGCTCGGTGCGCAGCCGGCCGGTACCGGTGAGGTCCAGGCGCGGGGCGCCGAACTCCTCGGCCCGTCGGGCGTTGAGTCGCTCGGCCCCGCGGGCGAGCTCGGCGGCCTGCGCGGTCAGCCGGTCGCGCAGCACCTCGTACGTTCCGGTGTCCACGGAGTCGTACGAACCCGTCTCCAGGGCGGTGGCCATGGGTGGTGCGTCCCTTCGCGAAGAGGTGCGGGCCCGGGGCCCGGCCTGTCCGGCGGATCAGGCCGGCTCCCGCCGGCGGGGCGTCCCGGCCCCGTGATTCCGGCATGATCCGCGGGGCGGGCCCTCAACCGCCGCCCCCCGGCGGCGGCTTGGGGCCCGTCCCGCGGGTCGTCAGACCCGGGCGGTGCCGTTGAGGGCGGTGCCGTTGAGGGCGGTGAGCGGGGTGTCGGCGAGGCCCAGCTCACCGGCGCGGTCGAGGAGTTGCTGGAGCTGACCGGCGTTCGTGCCGCCCGACTGCATCATCTTCATCAGCAGCGCGGAGACCGTCAGGTTCTTGACGTCGGCCGAGTTGACCTGGCCGAGGATCCGGGCGAGGTCGTCGGGGAAGCTCGACGAGCCGTCCAGCCAGGGCGCCGCCAGAGCCTGCGCCGTACGGGAGTTCTCCACGAAGCCGTCGACGCCCTTGCCGAACGAGATGGCACTCATCAGACGGTCGAAGAAGATCGACTCACCGCCGACGATGTCGATGTCGGCGTGCTCCAGGCCGGTCGCGATGACCGTGGCCTGCGCCTCGGCGACCTGCCGCTGCGCCTCCAGGCCGGCCAGCCGGATCTCCTTCTCCGCCTGGAGCCGCAGCCGGTACTCCTCGTGCTCGCGGGAGGCCTCGTCCAGGGCGGCCATCGCGGCCGCCTTCTCGGTCAGGCCCGCCGCCTCGGCCTTCAGCTTCTCGCCGATCGCGGCGGCCTCGGCGAGCGCCTTGGCCTGGGCGCCCTCGGCCTCCGCGCGCAGCCGTGCCTCGATGCCCTGGGCCTCGGCCAGCGCCTTGGCCTGCATGGCCTCGGCCTCGGCGCGGCCGGCCTTCTCGATGACCTCGGCCTCCTGCTCGCGGACCTGGATCGCGGCCAGTCCCTCCGCGGCGGCCTCGGCCTTGACGGCCTCCGCCAGGCGCAGCTTGGCGCGCGCGTCGAGGTCGGCGGTCTTCAACCGGGCCTCGGCCATGGTGAGTTCCTCGGCCGCGCGGTGGGTGGCGGCCTGCTCGGCGGCCTCGGCGGCCTTGATGTCCTTGACCAGCTTCTCCTGCGCCTCCGCCTCGGCGGCGATGATCACGGCCTGGCGCTCGCGCTCCGCCTCCTCCACGGCGCGCAGCTTCTTGATGGACTCCTCCTGCTCGGCGACCGTACGGTCCACCGCGACCCGCTCGCGGACGACCTCGGCGATCTCCCGCTTCTCCGCCTCGACCTCCTTGTCGGCGGCGATCCGGGTGAGCTGGGTCTCCCGCTCCCGGGCGATGACCTCCAGGAGGCGGTCCTTCTCGATGCGCTCGTTCTCGATGGCGATGACGCGCTCGCGGTTCTTCGCGGCGACCGCGACCTCACGGGCCTGGTTCTCACGCTGGACGCCGAGCTCCTCCTCGGTGTGCAGGAAGGCGCTCTGCGCGCGCAGCCGCTCCTCCTCCACCACGCGGGCGGTCTCGGCCTCCTCGCGGGCGCGGGAGGTCTCGATCTCCCGCCTCTGCTTGATCTCGGCGTCCGCCTGGCGGCGCTCCAGCTCCAGGATGGCCTCGCGCGCGTCGACGTTCTGCCGGGTGATCTCCTTCTGCTCGGTGCGCTGCGCCTCGTTGGTGCGCACGTGCTCCACGGCCGTCAGCTCGGTGATCTTCCGGATGCCCTGGGCGTCGAGGACGTTGCCCGGGTCGAGCTGGGTCAGCGGCGTCTGCTCCAGGTAGTCGATCGCCGCGTCCTCGAGGTGGTAGCCGTTCAGGTCGACACCGATGACCTCGATGATCTGGAACCGCAGTTCCTCACGCTTGGTGTAGAGGTCGGTGAAGTCCATCTGCTTGCCGACGGTCTTCAGCGCCTCGGAGAACTTGGCGTGGAACAGCTCCTGCAGCGTGTCCCGGTCGCTGGCGCGGGCGGTGCCGACAGCCTGGGCGACCCTGACGACGTCCTCGACGGTCTTGTTGACCCGTACGAAGAACGTGATGCGGATGTCGGCGCGGATGTTGTCCCGGCAGATGAGCCCCTCGCGGCCGGTGCGCGTGATCTCGATGGCCTTCACCGAGATGTCCATGACCTCGGCCTTGTGCAGCACCGGCAGGACGACCTGGCCGGTGAAGGTCACGTCGACCTTGCGCATCTTGGAGACGATCAGGGCCTTGCCCTGCTCCACCTTCCGGAACAGCCGGGAGAAGGTGAACAGCGTGAGGAGTACGAGGAGCAGGCAGGCCGCGACGAGTGCGCCGATGACATCCATGGCATACGTCCTTGACGGTAAGGAACGGTGAGTAAGGGAGAGACCGGGTGGCCGGGTCCGGCCCCCGCCGTGTCCCGGCGGCTGAGGCGCCGGGCGGCGGGCGGCGGGTGCGCCGCGGAATCGTCGAGCCCCCTCTTCCCCCTGCGACGCACCGGGCGGCGGTACTTCCCCCCTGCCGGCCCCGGCACCGGACATCTGCCGGTGTCCGGCACCGGAACCGTCCGCGGTGCTCCCCTCGCAACATGATGCCCGATCGGGCCCACCTCGCACATTGCCGGTCTCCGGCAGTGTTCGGCGGTACTTCCTGCCGGTGACCTGATAGTGCAGCATCAAGATCGGGAATCCGGGCTCGGAAAGTGGGACTCGGAAAGTTCGGAAAGCGCCACCGTCTTCGCGGGCCGTACCGGATGCGACACGGCGCGGCCCGCGCCGCCCGCACCCCACGATCACGGGGATGGCGGCCAGCGGGGGGCCGTGCAGGCCCAGGCGCTGTCCCAGGCGGCCAGGTTGCGGCGGCGGAGCAGCAGGCCGGCGGCGCCGTACGCCGCGGCGCCGGCGACCGGGACGGCCAGCGCGGCGAGGATCGCCCAGCCCGTGCTGTGGCTGCGGACCTGGGCGGTGGTCAGGGGCGGCTCGGTGATGCGTCCGTCGGTGCCGGCCCATATGTCGACGGAGCTGCCGGCGGGCAGGCCGGGCTCGACGTCGGTCCTGTCGGTGCGGGCGAGCCCGCCCGGGTCGGTGAAGCGCACCGGTACCGGGTAGCGGGTCTTCTTCGCCTCCTCGGAGCCCGGCTCGGGATGGCGGGGAGCGGCGTGCAGGAGGACCGCGGTGGTCTGTCGCCGCGTCTTCTCCTGGTGCTCGGCCGCCTGCTCGTAGTAGCGCAGGGCGGTCTTGCCGACGAAGAACATGGCCACGGGCGCGCCGGTCACCACGACCAGCAGGATGCCGAGGCCGATCCACGCCTGGAGCAGGTCGCTGGGGCGGCGCATCGGGTTGCGCCGAAGGCGCCAGAGCACGCGGCTGGGGAGTTCGTCGGGGAGCGGGTCGTCGGGGAACAGCCCTTCGGGGGGCGGCTGGGCCCGAGGGATGCCGCCGGCCATGGTGCGGCCCTCCTTCCGTGTCCTCGTCGTTCTGGTGGTTCTGGTGGTCTGGTGGTCCTCTTCTCCGTGCGCGGTGGGGACGGGGGCTGGTCTACGGGGCGGGCGACTTGGAGGGCTCGCCCGCCGGACCCTCGAGGTGGTCGTGCGCGGAACGCAGCAGGGTGGCGGCGCCGCGGACGGCGGCGGTGTGCGGCGCCGCCACGGCCTTGAGCGGCGCGTGCAGCCTGCCGGTGAGGTGGTAGGTGATCTCCGGGCGCAGGGCTCCGCCCCCGGCCAGCAGCGCGCCGCGGCGCAGCGCGTCCACGGTGAGCGACGTACGGTCCTGCCGCAGCATCGCGGTCACCATGGTGGCCACCGCCTCGCAGATCTGCACCGGTGGGGCGGAGTCGAGGTCGCTGGTGCCCAGCGCGGTGCGGCGCGCGTCGACGACGGCGCCCTCCGACAGCAGCACCACCTCGGTCAGATGCGCGCCGATGTCCACCACGAGCAGTGGGCGGGACAGGTCCGCGCGCGCGGCCAGGGCGACGGCCCGCGCGCTGGGAATGGTCAGCACGCCGCGCGGCCGCAGCACCTCCACCGCCGTACGGGCCTCGTTGCGGAAGGCCACCCCGTCCAGGACGGGGGCGGTGAGGACGACCAGGGGGCGGGTGAAGCGGGGCAGCCGGTTGCCGAGCAGGCGGTCGAGCATCCGGGCCGTGCCCTCGGTGTCGATGATCGTGCCGCGCTGGATCGGATACACCGCCCCGGAGCCGGGGAACGTCACCGTGGGGACGTCCAGGACCAGCCCCCGCCCGGCGACCCAGGCGCGGGTGCGGGCGCTGCCCATGTCGAGGGCGATGCCCCAGCCCTGCCGGCCCAGCGGCCACGGCCGGTGCCGGGTGGCCGCGGCGGCACGCGAACGCTGGGTGACGGTCACCGTCCGGCCTCCCTGACCTGCTGGCAGCGCGCGCAGTAGCGGGCCTGCGGCACGATCTCCAGCCGCTCCCGCGCGATGGGACGCCGGCACAGGTGGCAGGTGCCGTAGCCGCCCTCGTCCATGCGGGCCAGGGCTGCCTCGACGTCGGCGAGGACCATGCGGGCGGAGGCCGCGAGTTTCACGCGGACCTCCACCTGCGAGGCGGCCTGCTGCTGGAGGAGGGCGTCCGCGCGGGACGTCGCGGCGGCCGAGATCTGCTCCAACTGCTCCTGGCGGAACGTGAGCTGCTCGTCGAGGTTCGCGCGGAGCGCGGCGAGGTCCTCGGCCGTCAGGTACGTGTCACGGTCGCCGATGATCTGGTTGTTCACCGTTTCACCCCTTGGGCAGGGCGGAAGACGAAGGCAGGACGGACGGGGCGGGCAGGGTCAGGCGGTACGGCGCCGGCAGGCGACGCAGTGCCCCGTGTACGGCAGGATCTCCAGGCGCTCCGCCGGGACCGGCTTGCCGCATTCCAGGCAGGTCCCGTAGGTGCCGTCCTCGATACGGGCGAACGCCTCGTCGATCTCCTTCAGCACCCGCTGGATGGCCTCGCGCTGGGAGGACATCAGGTGGTCGTCCGCCGTCTGCCCGGTCTCGCCGAGGGCTTCCAGCTGGACCAGCCGGGTCCCGCGGGCGTGTTCAAGGCGCCGGCGGGCCTCCTGAGCGGACAGGCGCTCGCGGGGTTCGGTCCGGGCGGCGTCGAGCGACATCGTCAGTGCCCTTCTTTCTGCAACGGGGGACGGGGGTCGGTCACATCAACCCTGGTCGAACCCGCCGCGGTTTCCCATCGGGTCCAGAGCCCATTTGCGGCCGGTCGGGGGATCCACTCGACACGCGCATGGGTAGGCCGCACCCGGCGAAATGGGGACCGTGCCCCATCGCTCCCGGCGGCCGGCGGAAGGCAGACTGGCAGCAGGCCCGGTCGGGACCAGGGACCGCGGCTCGTCCAGGATGCGCGATGCCCGACAGTAGAGGCAGAACGCATCACGCAAGGAGGCTCAACCCTGGTGTCCCTGTTCTGGCGGATCTTCGGGCTCAACGCAGTGGTGCTGGGCACGGCCACCGCGCTGCTGCTGTGGGCCCCGGTGACCGTCTCGGTGCCGGTCGTGCTGACCGAGGCCGTCATCCTGGTGGGCGGTCTCGCCGTCATGCTGGTCGCCAACGCCGCCCTGCTGCGCTGGGGGCTGGCCCCGGTGGACCGGGTGACGAAGCTGATGACCACCGTCGACCTGCTGCGCCCAGGACAGCGGCTGCCCGAGCAGGGCGGCGGTGAGGTCGCGGAGCTGATCCGCACGTTCAACGCCATGCTCGACCGGCTGGAGAACGAGCGGGCCACGAGCAGCGCCCGGGTCCTGCTCGCCCAGGAGGCCGAGCGGCGCCGTATCGCGCAGGAGCTGCACGACGAGGTGGGCCAGAGCATGACCGCGATCCTGCTCGCGCTCAAGCGGGCAGCGGACGAGGCGGACGCGCTGCTGCGCGACGAACTGCTCCAGGCGCAGGAGATCACCCGGGGAAGCCTGGACGAGGTCCGCCGGCTGGTGCGCCGGCTGCGGCCAGGGGTCCTGGACGACCTCGGTCTGGTCGCCGCGCTGACCTCGCTGACCACCGACTTCGCCACCCACACCGGGCTGCAGGTGGTGCGCCGCTTCGACGCCGACCTGCCCGCCCTGGAGCCGGAGACGGAGCTGGTCCTCTACCGTGTCGCCCAGGAGAGCCTGACCAACGTGGCCCGGCACGCGGACGCCGAACGGATCGAGGTCAGCCTGCGGCACACCGACGGCGCCGTGGAGCTGGCCATCACCGACGACGGGCGCGGCATCAAGGCGGCGCACGAAGGCGCCGGCATCCGCGGCATGCGCGAGCGGGCCCTGCTCATCGGGGCCGGCCTCGACATCGCCCCCGCCCCCGCGGCCGGAACCGAGGTCCGGCTGACCGCGCCCGTCGTCCCCAGGAAGCAGACCTGACCATGTCCGAGCCGACCACGATCCGCATCCTGCTCGCCGACGACCACGCGCTGGTACGGCGGGGGGTGCGGCTCATCCTCGACCAGGAACCGGACCTCGAGGTGGTCGCCGAGGCCGGTGACGGCGCGGAGGCCATCGAGATGGCCCGCACCCACGACATCGACCTCGCCGTGCTGGACATCGCGATGCCCCGGCTGACCGGGCTCCAGGCCACCCGCGAGCTGGTCGCGCTCAAGCCGGACCTGCGGATCCTGATGCTCACCATGCACGACAACGAGCAGTACTTCTTCCAGGCCCTCAAGGCCGGTGCCAGCGGGTACGTGCTGAAGTCCGTCGCCGACCAGGACCTGGTCGCCGCGTGCCGGGCGGCGATGCGGGACGAGCCGTTCCTGTACCCGGGCGCGGTGACCGCGCTCATCCGCAACTACCTGGACCGGGTCCGCCACGGCGAGGAGACCCCGGACCAGGTCCTGACGCCCCGCGAGGAGGAGGTCCTGAAGCTGGTCGCGGAGGGGCACTCCTCGAAGGAGATCGGCGAGATCCTCTTCATCAGCATCAAGACCGTCCAGCGGCACCGCGCCAACCTGCTCCAGAAGCTCGGTCTGCGCGACCGGCTCGAACTCACCCGCTACGCCATCCGGGCCGGTCTGATCGAACCCTGACCGCCCGCCCCACGACCACCTGGGGTCCCGGCTGCCCACTCCCCGGCCGGGATCCCGGGTACGACACCCGCGTCCGCCACGAGTGCCACCACGAAACACGAAAGGGGACGGTGCATGCACCCAGCGCCGAGCACCGCCCCCGCGTCCCGTGCCCTGGCCCTCCTGACGGCCGCGCTGCTCACCCTGCTGGCGGTCCTCACCACCGGCAGCCCCCCGCCGCTGCCCGCACCCGCCACCGCGGCGGCGTCCGTCGCGCACCTCGCGCCCGGACCGCACTCCGGCTCCGCGCCCGGCGGCGGCCACTCCGGGACCGATGAGCGTCCCGCGGACGCCCCGCACGCCGGGCAGGGGTGCACCGTCGTCTGCTCCGGGCAGGACGGCACCCGGCAGGAGTTCCACGGGGACCGGCCCGTCGCGCACGGGCAGTTCGCCACCGCCGAGGACGTCACGGACGTCCCCCTCCCCGCACCCGGGCGGACGCGACCGGTCCCGGTGACCGTCGCCGCCCGCACGGTGCACGTGGTGCAGGACGGCGGTCGGGCGCCGCCGCGGGCCTTCGGCATCTGACGTCCCCCGTTCGCCCCTCGACCGCCGTGACCGCGTCGGCCGCAGTCGCGGCGTGCCTGCCGGAGGCCTCCGTTGAAACGCACGAAACCCACGAAACGCACGAACCGAACCTCCCGGGTGAGAGCGCTGTTCGCCCTCGCCGTGATCGCCCTGTCCGTGTACGTCACCGCCACCGTTCCCGTCCGCCTCGGACTCGACCTGCAGGGCGGCACCCAGATCGTCCTGGAGACCCGCTCCACCCCGACCGCCAAGGCCGACCGCGAGGCCACCGACCGCGCCCTGGAAGTGCTGCGCGGCCGGGTCGACGGGCTCGGCGTCGCCGAACCGTCCCTCGTCCGCTCGGGCAGCAACCGGATCATCGTCGAGCTGCCCGGCGTGCAGGACCCCAAGAAGGCGGCCGACGTGCTCGGCCGTACCGCCCAGCTGACCTTCCACCCGGTGATCGGCGTCGCCGACGGCACCGAGGACCCCGCCACGGCCAAGCCCGAGGCGTCCAAGGACCCCAACGACCCCAAGGAACCCCGCGCTTCGAAGGAACCCGAGGCGTCCAAGGACCCCGACGCGTCCAAGGAACTCGTCCTGCCCGACGATTCGGGGCAGAAGCTGCGCCTTCAGGGCAGCGCCATGACCGGCAAGGACGTCAAGGGCGCCCAGGCCCGCTTCGAACAGGAGACGGGCGCCGGCTGGACCGTCACCGTCGACTTCGACAAGGCGGGCCGGGCCGCGTGGGCCAAGCTGACCAGTGAGGCCGCCTGCCGCCAGGTGGGCGACCCCGCACGCCGGGTCGCCATCGTGCTCGACAACCGGATCATCTCCTCGCCGCAGGTCGCCCCGTCCGTCGCCTGCGGCACGGGCATCGCCGAGGGCTCCACGCAGATCACCGGCTCCTTCGACGACGCCGAGGCCCGCGAACTGGCGCTGCTCATCAACGGCGGCGCCCTGCCCGTGCCGGTCGAGACGGTCGAACAGCACACCATCGGCCCCACCCTCGGCGCCGGCGCCATCAAGGCCACCGCCTGGGCCGCGGTGATCGGCACCGCCCTGACGATCCTGTTCATCATCAGCGTCTACCGCCTCACGGGCTTCCTCGCGGCCCTGGCCCTGCTCTGCTACGGAGTGCTCTCCTACGCCGCCCTGGCCGCCCTCGGCGCGACCCTGACCCTGCCGGGCCTGGCCGGTTTCGTCCTGGCGATCGGCATGGCCGTGGACGCCAACGTGCTCGTCTTCGAACGAGCGCGTGAGGAGTACGCCGGTATGCACCGGCCGAGTCCGCGCTCGGCCCTGACCGCCGGATTCCGCAACGCCTTCAGCGCGATCGCCGACTCCAACATCACCACCCTGATCGCGGCCGGGCTGCTGTTCTTCCTGTCCACCGGGCCGGTGCGCGGCTTCGCCGTCACGCTCGCCCTCGGGGTCATCGCCTCCATGTTCAGCGCCCTGGTGGTCACCCGAGTGCTCGCCGAGTTCGCGGTGTCCCGCGCGTCGGTGCGCCGCCGCCCCCTGCTCAGCGGCCTCGCGAACACCGGCTGGATCCGCAACCTCGTCGTGCGCCGCGACCCGCAGATGATGCGCCACCCGCGCCGCTGGCTGGCCACCGCCGCGGTCGTGCTCGTGCTCGCCGGGTCGGGCATCGTGGCCCGGGGCCTCAACTTCGGCCTGGAGTTCACCGGTGGCCGGCTGATCGAATACACGACCTCCTCTTCCGTCAACCCCGACCGGGCCCGCGCCGCCCTCGCCGACGCAGGCTTCCCCGGCGCGCTCGTCCAGTCCTCCGGCGACAACGGACTGACCGTACGCACCGAGGATCTGACCGACGCCGAAGCAGCCAAGGTCACCGACACCGTCAGCGCCCTCGGCGGTGAGACGGAGAAGGTCCGCGACGAACAGATCGGCCCCAGCCTGGGCGAGGAACTGCGCCGCAACGCGCTCATCGCCCTCGCCGTGGCCCTGGGTGCCCAGCTGCTGTACCTCGCCGCCCGCTTCCGCTGGCTGTGGGGCACCGCCGCGGTGACCGCGCTCGCGCACGACGTCGTCATCCTCGTCGGCATCTTCGCCTGGCTCGGCAAGCCCATCGACGGCGTGTTCCTGGCGTCCCTGCTCACCGTCATCGGCTACTCGGTCAACGACTCGGTGGTCCTCTTCGACCGCATCCGGGAGCTGCTCGGACGCGACCGCAAGATGCCGCTGCCGCAACTCGCCAACCTGGGGATCCAGCAGACACTGCCCCGGACGATCAACACCGGCATGGGCGCCCTG
This sequence comes from Streptomyces sp. NPDC093064, assembly GCF_044754605.1. Lineage (NCBI taxonomy): Bacteria > Bacillati > Actinomycetota > Actinomycetes > Kitasatosporales > Streptomycetaceae > Streptomyces > Streptomyces sp. NPDC093064. The sequence goes on along the minus strand of NZ_JBIVPK010000014.1, from coordinate 10,782 downwards.
CTGATCCTCGCCTCCCTGGCGGTGTTCGGCGGAGACTCGCTGACCGACTTCGCGCTCGCGCTGCTCATCGGTCTCGTGGTCGGCACCTACTCCTCGGTGTTCACCGCCACCCCGTTGGCCATCGAGATGCACCGCCGCCAGAGCCGGACCCCGGGCCGCACTCCGGGAAGCACGCAGCGCCGCAGGCCCGCCCGCCGGTCCGCACCGGCCGCCCGGGTCTGAGGCAGCCGTTCCGGTGGGCGGCGGTGCACCCCGCCGCCCACCGGAAATGGGTACTGCGACCGATGGCCGCATCTCGCGCGCGCGGCCACGCTGGAGGGTCAGGAGGGGGGCCGTACGTCACCGCGGCCCCCCTCGTCACCGGCTCTTTTGCCAGAAGGGACCGTATCGCCGATGTCGTGGGAGACCACCAGCAGTGCCTCCGCGGCCGAGCGCCTGAGCGCGCACGATGCCCGGCAGCGCCTCGAACACGAGCGCAACTCCCGCCTCGCCCAGCTGCGGGCGGTCCAGGAGGGCGAGGACGGCGGTCAGGAGGCCGACGACCTCCTGACCGCGCAGAGGAACGCCCTGCAGCGGGCGCTGAAGGACATCGAGGCCGCCTTCGCCCGGCTGGACGACGGCTCCTACGGGAACTGCGAGGACTGCGCCAAGCCCATCCCGGTGGAGCGCCTGGAGATCCTTCCTTACGCGCGCTGCTGCGTGCCCTGCCAGCAGCGCGCCGGCTGATCCGGCCCGCGCGCCCGACGGCGCCGTCGCGCGGTGCGGCCCGTGCCCGCGTCCCCTGCCCGAGGTGAAGGAGGCCGACCGGTGATCCTCGGCGACAGCACGGTGACCGCCGCCCCGGGGGGCCGCAGGCCCATCGGGCCGGTCCGCGGGCGCGGTCCGGGCATAGCCCTGGACCTGGGCAGTGCCCGGACCCGGGTCTGGGCGGAGGGCCTCGGCGGCATCCTCGACGTGCCCACCGTCACCCACCAGGGCTCCGCCGCAGCCCGCCCCGTCCGGCGCGGCACCGTCGTCGACCCGGCCGGCGCGACCCGGCTCGTCTCCCGGCTGCTGGCCGACCGCGTCCCGCACGACGCCCGGCCCGTCGTCGTCCTCACCACCCCGGTCCTGAGCGGGCCACGGCCCCATGCCACCGCCGTCGGCTTCCTTCAGGTACTGCGGCCACGGGCCGTACTGACCATCGACAGCGTCCGCGCCGCCGCACTGGGCGCCGGCGCCGACCTGTCCGGCCCGCTGCTCGTCATCGACGTCGGCGCCCAGCTCAGCGAGGTGGCCCTGCTCACCGACGGCCGGGTGGCCGCCGCCCGCCGGGCCACCATGGGCACCGACGATGTGCGCGCCGGCGCCCTCGCCGAACTCGGCACCGCCGTCACCGCGTTGGTCACCGGACTGCTGCGGGACGATCCCCGGCCCGCACTCGTCGACGCCCTCGACCGCGGCCCCCTGCTCGTCGGCGGCGGCGCCCTGCGCCCCGAGCTCGCCTACCGGCTCTCCGCGCGGCTGCACAGCCACGTCCGGGCCGTGCCGCGGCCACAGACCGCCGCCGTGCGCGGCGCCGCCGAAGCCCTGCACTCGGTCCTGCGCCATCCCGCCCTGAGCCCGCCGCGGCCCCTGCCGCCGCTGTGACGCCGTCGTGTGGGAACGCGGCAGGCCCGATTGCGGTCCATACGGTTGTGCGCACGATGGGGTGGGGGAACTGCTAAGGAGCCGAACGGCGGTGCAGTGGCACAGCGGTACGAAGCCATGGACGGGGGAGCCCGGGGGTCCGGGGGAGCCGACGGATCCGGGGGGACCGGCGGACGACGAGTGGCGGGGCCGCGGACAGCGGACCGGCCGGTCACCGGACAGCGGACCGGAGGACGGCGGACCGGTGCGGGTGCGTGACGCGGCCGCGCGGTTCGCCCGGTTCGCCGGGCGGACGCTGCGCGCCGAGTGGCACGGCATCGTCGTCGACCCCGTACGGCAACTGGCGCGCCGGGGGCTGTCCGGGCTGGTGCTGGCCTTCGTGGCGGCCTTCGGCGTGATCCTCTTCCACGAGGTGGCGCAGCGGCCGGCCGGGGAAGCGGTGGTACGGATCCTCGGCGGTGTCCAGGGCGACCTGCCGCTGTGGCTGACCCTGCTGCGCACCCCGGTGTCGCTGTACGTCCCGGCGCTCGACCTGCCGGTGTGGGCCGGCATCACCCAGCTGTTCCTCGCGTTCGCGCTGGCCGAGCTCACCCTGGGCCGGGGCCGGACGCTGTTCATCTCGTACGCGACCACCCTGGCCGGCACCCTCACCGTGCGGGCGATGATCGCGATCGGGCCCGGCGGGTGGGGGTTGGGGCTGCCGCCCGAGACCGGCCGGATCCTCGACACCGGGCCGTCCGCCGCCGTGGTGGGCCTGTTCACCTACCTGTCCGTGGTGCGGCGCGCCCCGGTCGTGTTCTTCCTGACCGGCGGCTCGATGGTGGCGGAGTCGGTGGTCAGGCCCAACCTGGCCGGCCGCGAGCACCTCATCGCGGTGGCCGCGGCGATCGTCCTCGCGCTCTTCCACGGCCGCGGCCCGAGATGGCTGCCGGGCCGGGCGGCCGTACTGGATCGATGGCGGCGGGCCCCGGCCCCGGCGGGTGCCCCGACGGGCCCGCATCCGCACCACCGGCCGCAGCGTCCGCGACGTCACCCGGCCCTGCCGGGCGCGAATGTCCGGGACTCCTCCTAAAATCACGATGGACTCCGCAGGGGGAAGGGTGAGGGCCGATGGGCTGGTTCTGGGCGGCAGTGATCATTTTCTGGACCGGCGGTTTCGCCTGGGTCGCCGACAACGTCCGCACCGCGCTGCGCAACCGGCATGAGCGCAAGCTCGAACTGATGGAGGCGGCGAAGGCCGAGCGGCTGGCGGTCGAGACGGCGCACAAGCCGCCGGAGCCGGTGTGCGGATGCACCCACCATCTGGCCAAGCACGACAAGAACGGCCGGTGCCACGAGCGCGTCGAGGTGCCGACGGCCTGGGACGAGAACAAGAAGCCGCTGCGCTTCGAGCCGGGGGAGTGCAACTGCCAGCAGTACGTGGGTCCTCAGCCGCTGTCGCAGGTGTACGCCGACGAGCTGACCGACCGCGCCTGACGGTCCGGCCGGGCCCGAGTGGACGTACACGCTCGGGCCCGGGTGCCGGGAATCCGCGCAGGAGCGTCACACAGGCTGCACACAGTCCCTCGCGAGCCTTGTTAGCGTGACTGGCCGCTCGGCAGGCCTAGTCAGGAAGACCGGATGGACTACTGCTCCACGTGCCGTAGGCACCTCAACGGCGCCCTGGTGTGCCCCGGTTGCGGTGCGTACGCACCGGACATAGCACCGGACGTCACGGCGCCCCTCACGACCGATACCGCGACCGATTCCGCGACGGCCCGCACGACCGGCCTCGCGACGGGCGGGGCCGCAGGCCTCGCCCTCGGCGACATCCCCGCCGATGTCCCCGGCGACATCCCCGCCGGCCTCGCCGCAGACGCGACGGACGCGCCGCCACCGCGGCAGCGGCCCGGGCGTGCGGCCCGGCGCCGTCAGCTGGCCCGCTGGAAGAAGACCCAGCGCAGGGCTCTGGTGGCGACCGCCGTCGCTCTCGTCGGGGGAGGTCTGACCGTCGCCTCGATGGACCGGCACTCCACCGACCGCACGCAGGCGGCCCCGGCACCGGAGGCCCCGCACACGGGCACCGTGGGGGACAGCCGGCCGGCGCAGCACGGCGACCCGTCCTCGCCGCCCTCCGGCGCCCGGCAGTCCCCGCCCGCGGCCGGTGTGCCGCACCAGCGGTCGGCGCCGCGGGGCACCACGCCGCAGGACGTACGCCCGGACGCCGCCGCTCCCCGTACCGTGCAGGCCCCGTCCGCGGTGGCCGGCGCGCACGAGGCGCCGACGCGGACGGTGCTGTCCGCACCGCGGCCGGACAACACGGCGCCGGCCGCCGGGGGCTCCAGCTCCGCCGCCCAGCCGGGCCAGTCGGCCCCGTCCGCCCAGCCGGGCCAGTCGGCCCCGTCCGCCCAGCCGGTCCCGTCGGGCCAGTCGAGCCAATCGGGCCAGTCGGCGTCCCGGTCGTCCTCGACGGCGACCCAGCGGACCGCGCCCGGGGCCGGCTCGTCCGACGGCAACGCCCAGCAGACCCCGCAGACGAGCCCCACGGACACGCCCACGTCGCCGTCCCACCTCTGCCTGCTGGTGATCTGCCTCGGCTGACCACCCGGCCCGCAGGTGCGGGCGGTTGAACAGTCAGGGCCCGGCGGGTCCGGCGGACTCGCCGGGCCCGCCGGAGTCGTCTGCGAAGCTGGCGAAGTACGCCGCGGCCATGTCCTCGTCTGCATGGCCCCCCGCGGCGGCGCGAGCGAAGCGTTCGGCGCTCGCGGCGGCCACGTCGAGGCGGACGCCGTGGGCCTCGCCGGCCTGGACGATCAGGCGGGCGTCCTTCTCCGCGGTGGCCACCGCGAAACTCGGGGGCAGGTACGCACCGTCGAGGATGAGGCCGGCCTTGGCGTGCAGGTAGCCCATGTCGAGCGGGCCGTCGGCGATCAGGTCGAAGAAGCCCTGGGGGTCCACGCCGAGCCCCTTGGCCAGGGCCAGTGCCTCCCCGGTCGCCGCGGTGGCCGCGATGACCCAGCTGTTGGCCACCAGCTTCAGCCGGGTGGCGGTGGCCGCCGCGGCATCCTCACCCGTCCACACCGTGTGGGCGCCGACCGCCTCGAACACCGGCGTCACCGTCTCCCGGCCCTCGGCCGGCCCCGCCGCCAGCACGGTCAGCCGGCCCGCCTCGGCGGGCTGCCGGGTACCGAGCACCGGGGCGTCGTAGAGGACCAGTCCGTACTCACGGGCGAGGGCGGCCAGCTCACCGGCCGCCTCCAGGCCGACCGTGGTCGACTGCGCCCAGACCGTGCCCGGACGCAGCGCGGGGGCGGCCTCGCGCATGACCTCCAGCACCGTGCCGCCGTCGTAGAGCATCGTCAGGACCACATCGGCGCCGCGCACCGCCTCGGCGGGGGTGTCCGCGACGTGTGCGCCGTCGGCGGCCAGCGACTCGGCCTTGGCCCGGGTGCGGTTCCACACCCGGACGGTGTGCCCGGCCTTCGCGAGGTTGCGGGCCATCGCGGCGCCCATGATCCCGGCGCCCAGGACGCCCACGGTACGGATGTCGGTCATGCCGTCCTCCTCCTGATCGATGCGGTGAGTATCGCCGGGCCCGGGCCCGGCGTCCGGCGAAGCGGCTCGGCCACGGGGCCGCACGGGTGACACGAAGGTGCGGGTACCCGTGCCCGGCGGTTCACTTGAGGGGCAGCCGGTCCCTCCTCCGCGCGAGGGGCGGGCGAACGGGCAGTGGGAGGCGACATGGCCGGTCACCGGGCACGCTGGACGACGGGCGCGGCGCTCGCGGTGGCCGTGGCCCTCGCTACGACCGGCTGCTCCGGCGGCGACAGCACCCCCTCCGGCAGCGCGAGCGACGCGGCGTCCGCGGTCTCCTCGCTCGCCTCGCAGGCCGACGAGATGCTCTCCTCGGCCACCGCGGAGGCGGGCCGCAGGCTGGACGAGGTGAAGAACGGCATCGACGCCCGGAGCGCCGTGGCCCTGGGCACCCCGGCCACCGCCTCGGACGGGCACGCCACCGTCGCGGTCAGGGTGGAGAACAGGGCGGGCTCCGCCAAGTCCTTCGCCGTGCAGGTCGACTTCAAGGACAGCGGCGGCAACCTGCTCGACACGGTGGTCGTCACCGTCCGCGACGTACCGGCCGGGAAGACCGCCTCGGCCACCGCCCGCAGCATCCGCAAGCTGTCCGCCCCCGTCAGGGCGGAGGTGGGCACCGCGCTGCGGTACTGATCCGCCGCGCCGCGCGCCCCGTGCGGCGCACCTGAGGGCCGGGTCAGGCCATCCAGAAGAAGACCGCCGTCATGCGCTTGTCCTCCAGGCTCCGACCGCAGTAACCGGTCGCGCTGTGCATGAGGTTGGCGTGGTAGAGGAGCAGCCGGTTGGCCTTGTGCGGCACGCGGACGTCCTCCTCGAAGGCGTCCGGCGCGACGAACCGCGTGCCGAGCGCCTCGACGAGGGTGTGGTGCGGGGGCTGCACGACGTTGCCGCCGAGCCGGCCGCCGGGCAGGCGCTGACGGTAGAAGCTGGTCCCGCAGTCCTTGGGCACCGAAGGGTTGAGGTAGAGCACGGCCGCGTACCGGCACAGCGCCCGCGAGTCGGTGTGCGGCCTCGGTTCACTCTCGCCCGCGCCCACCACCTGGACGCAGTTGTGGTTGAGGGTGCCGCCGTCGGGCGCCTGCTGCACCCACAGCTCCTTCGCTCCGGTCGCCTTCTTCACCAGCCGCTCGACGCGAGCGAGTTCGGACGGCTCCAGACCGGGCATGGTCCGCAGTCCGGGCCAGGTCTGGGAGGTGTACGGGTAGCCCTTCACCCAGTCGTCCTCGGCCAGGCAGCGCTGCCGTACGGCGTCCGCGTCGGGCAGGACGTCGTCCAGCACCCAGTAGTCACGGCCCTTGGTGGGCTTGCGGTAGGGCAGGACGGGGAGCGCGGTGGGCACACCGCGGGGCTGTGGGGGCATGCGGCCGAATGTAGGGCGGGCATCCCCCAGGGCTCTCCCCAGAGTCGGTCAATGTTGCGTCAACCTTGCTTCTGCCCAGCGGACTTGGATGCGGCGACCGACGGAGGGGGCCCAACTGCCCGCAGGCGTGAGCAGCCTCACATCACGTCCGGTTCTTTTTGCCAAATCAAAAGGTTCTTTACGCTTCCCGGCCCGTACATGTGGATGTCCGAACCGCCCACGGCGGGACCATGACCGGGCAGGAGGCACGGTGCGCTTTTCGCGGAACGCGACGGGAACTCTTTTCGTGGGCGGTGCCCTCAGCCTGACCCTGGTCGCGCTCGCCTACCCCAGCATGCTCGGCCTCGAGAAGGTCTCCAGCGACGGCTCCCGGGTCATCGCCCAGACCCAGTGGGGGCCGCTGACGGAGGCGGACCGGGACTTCGTGGTCAAGGTGCGCGCGGCCGGGCTGTGGGAGTACCCCGTCGGCGAGATGGCGGTGAGCAAGGGGACCACCAAGGAGGTCGTCAAGGCGGGCAAGCACCTGATCGACGGGCACGCGCAACTGGACGTGAGCTGCCGCAGGATCGCGCCCATGCTCAACATCACGCTGCCGAACGTGGCCAGCCCCCAGCAGCAGGGCTTCGTCACCCAGCTCGCCGGGGACACCGGCAAGCAGTTCGACTCCGACATGGCCAACATCCTGCGCGTGACGCACGGCTCGATCTTCAACACCATCGCGAAGATCCGCTCCACCACCAAGAACAGCCTGGTCCGCGAGCTGGCCAACCAGGCCAACGCCACCGTCCTGGACCACATCACGGTCATGGAGGAGACGGGCCTGGTCAACTTCGACCAGGCGCTCTTCATGCAGACGACCCCGCCCAAGCTGCCCAACTCGGACCTGACCCCGCCGCCCCCCTCCGGCGGGCAGCCCGAGGTCGTACTCACCCCGCCGCCGAACGCCACGTCGAGCCCGCTGGTGCTGCCCGGCGACCCGAGCCCCAGCCCGGCGGCGGGCTGAGGCGGAACCCGCGCGCGGCAAGGAACCCGCGCGCGGGGAACTACGCGAGCCACACGGTGGTGTCCGGGTCCAGCCGGCGCTCCGTCAGGGGCGAACTGCTCAGCAGCACCTCCCCCGGCGGCAGCGGCACGGCCCGGCCCGACAGATTGGTGACGCACCGCCGGCCGCCGGAGCGGGCGAACGCCAGCACCCCGGCCGGGCCCTCCTCCACCCAGGTCAGCGACTCGCCCTCCAGCAGCTTGCGGCGCAGCCGCAGCGCCGAGCGGTACAGCTCCAGGGTCGAGCCCTCCACTCCGTCCTGCGCCTGGACGGCGTACGCGGCGAAGCACGGCGGCTGCGGCAGCCAGGCGGCGCCCGGACCGAAGCCGTACGACGCCCCGGTGGCGGTCCACGGCAGCGGCACCCGGCAGCCGTCGCGCCCCTTGCGGGTACGGCCGGTCTGCTCCCACACCGGGTCCTGGAGGACCTCGGCGGGCAGGTCGGCCACCTCCGGCAGGCCCAGCTCCTCGCCCTGGTAGAGGTAGGCCGAGCCGGGCAGGGCCAGCATCAGCAGCGTCGCCGCGCGGGCGCGGCGCAGCCCCGCCGCCTCGTCGACGGCCGGGGCGCGGCCGCCGGACAGCAGCCAGGCGTTCTCGTCGGTGCCGGGCGGGAGCATCAGACGCGAGGCGTGCCGTACGACGTCGTGGTTGGACAGCACCCAGGTGGCCGACGCCCCCGCGGCCCGCGCCGTGGCCAGCGACTCGGTGATGACCTGCCGCAGTCGGCCGGCGTCCCATCCGGTCTGCAGATATTCGAAGTTGAAGGCCTGGCCCAGTTCGTCGGGCCGGGCGTACAGCGCACGCCGGGCTCCTGGCACCCAGGCCTCGGCGACCGCCGAACGCGGCGGGGAGTAGGAGTCGAGGATCCGCCGCCAGTCGCGGTAGATCTCGTGCACCTCGTCCCGGTCGTAGTACGGATGGCTGCCGGGCGGCACGAGCGGCAGCGCGCCCTCGCCGGTGGCGCCGATGTCCCCGACGTCCCGCAGCGGCTCGTCGAGGTCCTTGGCCAGGGCGTGCGCCACGTCGACACGGAAGCCGTCCACGCCGCGGTCGGCCCAGAACCGCAGCGTGGTGCGGAAGTCGGCGCGCACCTCCTCGCTCTCCCAGTTCAGGTCCGGCTGCTCGGACGCGAACAGATGCAGGTACCACTGCCCGTCCGGCACCCGCCGCCAGGCGCTGCCGCCGAAGACGGACTGCCAGTCGGTGGGCGGGAGTTCGCCGTGCGCGCCGCGGCCGTCGCGGAACACGTAGCGGTCGCGGGCTGGGGAGCCGGGGCCGGCCCGCAGCGCCTCCTGGAACCAGGGGTGCCGGTGGGAGGTGTGGTTGGGGACGAGGTCCACGATCACCTTCAGGCCCAAGCGGTGCGCCTCGGCGGTCAGGGCGGCGAAGTCGTCCAGGGTGCCCAGGCGCGGGTCGACGTCCCGGTGGTCGGCGACGTCGTAGCCGCCGTCGGCCAGTTCGGAGGGGTAGAAGGGGCTGAGCCACACGGCGTCCACGCCGAGGGCGGCGAGGTGCGGCAGCCGCCCGGTGATCCCGCCGAGGTCGCCGAGCCCGTCGCCGTCGAAGTCGGCGAAGCTGCGGGGGTAGACCTGGTAGACGACGGCCTGCCGCCACCAGTCCGGGTTCCTGGACGACAGGTCGGGCGCGGTGTCCTGCGGGGAGTCGTGCGTGGGGGCGGGATCGGTCACGCGGTCTCCTCTTCGGTGCGTACGGCGGACGTACGGATGGTTAAGGGCGACACGAGAACTCTGTCCACATCGCCCGAAAAGTGAACACCGACCCCGTGACGGAGCGAGTGGCTCCCTATGTGGCACAAGTGTGATGAAGGCGTGAAGTCCCTTTGCGTTCCGGCAAATTGACAGGCTCAGCCGCACACACGACCATGACCTCACACTGTGACGCATGTGACCGATGGGCCCGTTGTTCTTCTCGGCCTCCCGTCGGCCCGTCCTGGTCCGTGCCGTTGCGCCGCGACCAGCCACCCCCCGCACAAGCAAGATGGGATCCGTATGTCCATAGCCAGTCGTGTCTCCGCCGCCCGCCTGCTGGGAACGGGCGCCGCGACGCTCGTCCTGTGTGCCGCCTCCGTCGCCGCCGCCTCCGGTGCCTGGGCCCACGGCGCGCCAGGCGGCGAGGGCTGGAAGGGCGGCGGCCGTTACCAGCCCGGCACGGGCGCCGGCACGGTCACCGAGAGCGACCGCTGCCAGTTCTCGCTCGACGGCAAGAACTTCTACGACGCCGTCAAGGTCGACGACCAGAACCTGCGGCCCACTGAGGACGGCAAGGTCCACATCGCGGTCCGCACCGCCCACGACGCCACGACCTGCACCGCCTCCCTGGCTTCCTACCTCGCCCACGGCGCGACCTTCGCCACCTCCGGCGAGCAGGTGTTCGTCGACTTCGACACCGTGACGGTCAAGCGGGGCGAGACCGGCTCCCTCGACATCGCCGTCCCGGACGCGGGCTGCTTCGCCCAGGTCGACCTGTACCGCGGCGCGGTCAAGTTCGACGGCAGGACGGAAGCGAACGACGGCTTCGAGCACGGCGACCTGCCCAAGGGCCCGGACCGCCCGGTCATCAAGGACAAGCTGATCGCGGCCTGGAACGGCGGCACCAAGGACTGCACGGCCGCCGAGGAGCAGCCCCCGGCCACGCCGCCGGCCCCGTCCGCCCCCGAGTCGTCGGCCCCGGCCGAGGAGCCGACGCTCCCGGCCACGAAGAGCCCCGCCGAGACGGAGAGCCCGTCGTCGGCCCCGGCGACGCCGCCGAGCGAGGCCCCGGCCCCGACGGCTTCCGAGTCCACCACCGCACCCGCCCCGGCACCGAACGGCGGCAGCGGCGACCTCGCCGAGACCGGCGGCGGCAGCGGCACCGGCCTCGTCGCCGCCGGCGCGGCGGTGCTGCTGGCGGGCGGCGCGGCGCTCGTCGTCACCACGCGGCGCCGGGCGGCGAAGCCGGCCTCCTGACCCCCGCGGAACGGCTAGTGCTGTGACCGGAAAGGTTTGCCGGGAAGCTCGCGGCGTCCGGTGCTGGGGGTACCTCCCACGCCGTTCAGGCTGTGGGGGAGCATCGCAAGGCGGAGCGTCGCCCGCGTACTGGATGTACTCGGGTGATGCGACAACGCGGCTGGGGGTCCCCCCTGCTCGAAGAGCTTGGGGGAGCCGTGCCGGGCGTCGCGA